>JAIULZ010000019.1 GCA_022565805.1 Balneolales bacterium | reverse complement strand
GGTAAAGTAACAAGGTTGATTAACCACAGAGTAACACAGAGGAATGCACAGAGTCACGCAGAGTTTTTAAATTCTAAACTCCGTGAAACACTGCGCCAAACACCGCGCAACACTGCGGTAAAAAACAAGGTTGATTAACCACAGAGTAGCACAGAGGAATGCACAGAGTCTCGCAGAGTTTTTTTATTCCTAAACTCCGTGTAACACTGCGCCAAACACCGCGCAACACTGCGGTAAAAAACAAGGTTGATTAACCACAGAGTAGCACAGAGGAAAGCACAGAGTCTCGCAGAGTTTTTTATTCCTAAACTCCGTGCAACACCGTGCCAAACACCGCGCAACTCTGCGGTAAAAAAACAAGGATGATTAACCACAGCGAAAAGAACAGAATCTGATAAAAAAATTACGGAACTTCGATTAGAGCGTTGCCAAATGAAGGGAGATCCTTCGGGCATGCTCTACTTACCCACAGCACCGTGGCATATTTGAAAAGCTCGCTTTTTCAAAAAGCCTGCCACTCAGGAATACGTTATTTTTTATTTGTATCTAACTATCCCAATCAACACATTTTACTGACCTCTGACCTCTGACCTCTGACCTCTGACCTCTGACCTCTGACCTCTGACCTCTGAATCTCAAACTCACCAAACTCAAAATAAACCATCCTTGAAAACCACTCTCCGCGATTTAGTTAAAAAGTATTTCTCCAACTTTGCCTTTTTCTACAGGTATTTGAGATATAGAATTTTTGTAGTTCTGATATTAAGCATCTTGGTTGGCGTTATGGATGGCTTGGGCTTGGCTATGTTCCTACCTCTTTTAGAGATGGTTTCTGAGCCTGGAAAAGAAGTAAGTGGTGACCAAATGGGAAACCTTGGTTTTTTGGTAAATGGCTTGCAAGCTTTAGGACTTAGTCTCAACTTAACCGTTATACTTATTGTAATGTTGGTATTCTTTACACTTAAAGGTGCGTTTAAGTTTTTTGGGAGCTATAAGAAAGTAATGTATCGGCAATTCTTTATCAGGAACATTCGGGAAAGTAATATCAAGGCTTTGGCTAACTATGACTATTATGAGTTTGTAAATGCAGATGCGGGCAGAATACAGAATACAA
This sequence comes from Balneolales bacterium, assembly GCA_022565805.1. Taxonomy (GTDB): domain Bacteria; phylum Bacteroidota; class Rhodothermia; order Balneolales; family Cyclonatronaceae; genus Cyclonatronum. The sequence continues at coordinate 41,689 of JAIULZ010000019.1, read as the reverse complement.
TGAGTGGAGAAGTCGGTAAAGTTTCTACTGCATTTATAGAGTATATAAAGCTTCTGGAGCAAACGGTGTTAATTATAGTTTATACCACGCTTGCGCTTTTAGCAAATCCGCAGTTTGCGTTACTTGTTGCAGTTGGCGGTATTCTTACCAATTTTGCGTTTAATAAGCTGTATTCAGCTACCAAGCGATTATCGAGGGAGCTAACGAAGAGTAATCATGGTTTTCAGGGTCTAATCATACAACAGGTTGCGCAGTTTAAGTATCTAAAAGCTACGGGTCTAATTCGTGGCTACGCAAAAAAGCTGATTGATAAGGTATATGAGATAGAGCGTTCACAGAAAAAAATTGGTATTCTTAATGCCATTATGCAAGGGGTAAGAGAACCGCTTTTGATTGGGGTTGTGGTTGTTGTTATTATGGTTCAGATAAACTTTTTAGGTGGAACCCTCGGGCTTATTATCCTTAGTATTCTTTTCTTTTACCGCGCATTAACGGCCGTTATGAGTTTGCAAACTCATTGGAATAAGTTTTTATCAAAAATAGGCTCCCTTGAAAATATCGAGCTTTTTATCAAAGAGCTTAGAGATGGTAAAGAAAAAAGAGGTAAACAAAAATTTAACCGTTTTGAAAAGTCAATTCGAATTGAGAATGTTGACTTTAATTACGGTGATACAAGTATTCTATCAAATATCAATCTCGAGCTTTATAAAAACCGATCTATAGCATTTGTAGGAGAAAGTGGCTCCGGAAAAACTACATTAATGAATATTATTTCGGGCTTATTAAAACCTTCTTCCGGAAAAGTATTTATTGATGATTCAGATGCAAGGAATCTCAATATAGCTACCTTCCAAAAACGAATCGGCTACATCACCCAAGACCCCGTTATTTTTAATGATTCCATTTATAATAATGTAACTTTCTGGGCTCCTAAAACTAAGGAAAACCTAATCCGCTTCGAAGATGCCATGCGAAAAGCAAGCATTTGGGAGTTTGTGATGGAGGGGCAGCCGGACAAAGAAGAAACTCGTCTAGGCAATAATGGAACTAATCTTAGCGGCGGACAAAAGCAGCGAATTTCAATCGCAAGAGAACTTTTCAAAGATGTAGACTTCCTGTTCCTTGACGAAGCTACCTCTGCTCTTGATTCCGAAACCGAGCGGGAGATTCAGGAGAATATTGATCAGCTTAAAGGAGAGTACACTATTCTGATGATTGCACACAGGATAAGTACGATAAAGAATGCTGATCGGGTTGTTGTTCTTAATAAAGGAAGCATTGAGCGTATTGGTACTTATCAGGAATTAATAGGACAGTCGGATTCTTTTAAGAGAATGGTAGAATTGCAAGAAGTTTAAACAATATTAGTAGCAATTACATTAAATAGTAGTCTTCTTTACTTCGACAAATCCAAAAATGCTATGAATAAACAATCAATAAAAAAGCTACTGAATGTTTTTAGACTTCAATCAAGTTTTAAAAATATATTTAGTGATAATGTAATAGATAATAGCATTACAAGTAATTTAACGATTGAATTACTTGGCCCATCAGGCATTGGTAAGACTACATTTCATGCAGAAGCAAAAAAGCAATTGGAATATAGTTGGAATCACAAATACATAACCAATTCGATTCATGAATTGAATAAAGATCCGGATTTAGAAGATTTCTATTTATTACTTATTAAATCTAAAATTGATAATATCTTTAAGCGATATAGTGATTTGGATAGGTGTATTAAATTAATCAGTTTTATGAGCAAAAGAATACGTGAGGATAAAGTATTATTTTGTTCTGAATCTCTTGAAAAAAGTGGGTGGTTTTTAGACGATAGTTTGTGCCATAACTTCACTAAAGAACTTGTTCAGATAATTGAGAATAAACAATGCAGTACTATTGCTTTAGAAAATTTTTTTAACAGACGAAACTTTATTCTTCTTGAATTAGATACAGATCAAATCATATCTAATTTGTATAATAGAAATAAATCAAAAAAAGGCGCTTTAAATGATTATATATCTTTATATGGTGAAAATAAAATGCGAGAAAACTTAATAGAAAATATTCAAATTAAGAGAAGGCTAGCAAAACTATCCCAAAATTATGGTGCCCATAAGTATGAACTGGATATCAATGGAAGTCTTGATGAAACTCTTCTAAGGTTCAAAAAAATTGAAAAAAATATAGTTGAAAATAAATTGTCTAACAAGAAATCGTAATTCACGCTTAATTTGATACCCGTAACCCGCCCTTTCTCCCCGCCTTTTAAAGAATACCAAGAGCTGCTGGAAGGCATCTGGCAGCGAAATTGGTTTACCAATAACGGCCCTTTGGTCAATGATCTTGAGCTTAAGCTTAAGCGTTACCTTCGCATGAAGCATTTACTTTATGTAGGTAATGGCACGATTGCAATTCAGATTGCTCTTAAAGCGCTCGATATTTCAAAAGAGGTTATTACAACTCCATTTAGCTATGTAGCTACGACAAGTAGTCTGGTATGGGAGGGATGTACCCCTGTTTTTGTGGATATTGACCCGGATACGTTCAACATCGACCCAACCAAAATTGAGGCAGCCATTACAGATAACACGCAGGCGATTCTGGCGACGCACTGTTTTGGGAATCCTTGTGATGTTGAAGCCATCAAAGCTATAGCCGATAAACACGGACTCAAGGTTATTTACGATGCCGCTCATTGTTTTGGTACGAAGTATAAAGGTGAAACAATTTTTAAATGGGGCGATGTGAGCACAACAAGCTTTCATGCGACCAAGCTTTACCATACCGTGGAAGGCGGCGCACTATTTACCGAAGATGCAGAGGTTTTAAAAAGTATGGCCTGGAGACGTAACTTTGGCCATAAAGGGCCGGAGGATTTTCATGGAGTCGGTATCAATGGTAAAAACTCTGAATTCCATGCGGCTATGGGGGTCGTGAATTTGAACTATATTGATCAGATTCTGGAATCTCGGAAAAAACAGTCCGGTTTTTATGATGATATGCTGATGAAACCACAGATACAGAAACCCAAAATAGCATCTGATGTGGAATTTAACCACGCATACTATCCGGTGGTTTTTGAGAATCATGAAACTATGCTCCGGGTAAAGAAAAATCTTGAGGGCAAAGAAATTTTCCCTCGACGCTATTTTCATCCAAGCCTTAGCAGCCTTAATTATGTGGATAAATCATCAACTCCGGTTGCTGATGACATCGCATCCCGTATACTTTGCCTGCCTCTTTATTTCGAGCTGAGTGAAGTGGAAATTGATATGATTTGCAGACGGATATTACGTGTACTCAATAACTGAGACATCATCATTTTAAGTAATTAATTATGAAATCGACTAAAGCTTTCCTTCAAAAAATAAATATGCCTGCAGGCGATGACTACACGCTTGCGGATTCAAACAAAAGATTTTCTGATGGTGCTCAATACCGGTTTGAAATACCCGGTATTCAGGGCCCTTCAACGATGGAAGCGCTATTGGAAGCCCTTGAGCAGTATAAGCTCACGATTCACAGAATTACCCAAACAAAGGGTATTATGATGCTTACCGATCAGGAAATAGAACGAATGGTTGCGCTTGCAAAGCAATCACAAACCGAGCTTGTGCTTGCTATTGGTCCAAGAGCTGTAAACGATACAAGTGCGTCTGTGAATACACCTGAAGGTCAGCGAATGGGGTATAGGCTAAGGGGACAAGATCAGATTGTTCGGGCAATTGAAGAAGTCAAAAGAGCTTCTGCTTTTGGTTGCTATTCATTTTTGGTTTATGATGAAGGGAGCTTATGGGTTTTTAACGAAGCCCGGAAACACGCAGAAATTCCGGCGGAATGCAGATTTAAAATCTCTGCTCATACTGGGCACGGGAATCCTTGTTCTGCAAAACTGCTCGAGAGCATAGGCGCCAATTCATTTAACCCGGTTAGGGATATTCAGCTACAAATGATGGCATCCATAAGGCAAGCCATTGATATTCCGCTTGACCTGCATACCGAAAACCCCGCTTCAACCGGTGGATTTATACGTCATTACGAAGTTCCGGAAATGATTCGGGTATCGGCGCCAATTTACCTGAAAACCGGTGGTTCTGTTGCAAAAACACATAGCTGGGATACTTCCAGTGCTGATGCAAAAAATCGGGTGAAACAGGTCAGTTTGGTTAAACGGGTAATTGATGCGTATTACCCGGAAGCTACTGCATCCCCTAAAGGTTCTATAAAATAGAGGCTTATATATGATACATCACCTTTATAACCCTTCCTTTGAGTTTGTGCATAAGCCGGTTGTCTTCGACAAAAATACAGACAGGGGATTGTTACAATATTGCCTTGGTGCTACGCTCTATATGCCAGGCACAAAAGAAATTATTGAAAAAATAATCAACAAGAATATTCTTGAATACACATCAATGGTGATGTGTTGTGAGGATGCAATAGATGTAAATGATTTAAGTAAGGCAGAAGATAATATCCTTAAGCACCTGAGCTTGTTATCAAAAGCTGTTTTAGAAGAAAAAATTGAAATCGGTGATATTCCGCTAACTTTTGTGCGTGTAAGAAACCCGGAACAATTCAGATCTTTTGCATCCCGTTTAAATGAAGATCACGTTCAGATATTATCAGGAATTGTCTTCCCAAAATTTACAAGCTACAATGGTGCTGATTATTTAAGCATTCTGTACAGTATAAATCAAAAGTACGGCTGCAGCTTATATTGTATGCCTCTGCTCGAAGGTCGGGATATTGCTTTTAAAGAAATAAGAGAGAAGGAGCTACTTGCCGTAAAACAATTGCTGTCACCTTTCCAAAATCTTGTTTTAAATATCAGGATAGGTGGTACAGACCTGTCATCATTGTTTGCTGTACGAAGAGGAATTAATTATTCAATCTATGATATTCTGACGGTTAAAGATTGTCTAACGGATATAGTAAATTATTTCGGCAGGGTTGATGATGATTACACGATCTCCGGCCCTGTATGGGAATATTTCTTAGCATATACGAATGACAGCATAGATCAGATATTGGAAAAGAACATACATCTGTCTTTACTCAACCGGCATGAGATTATAAATGAGGCCATCGATGGCTTATTGCGGGAAGTGATATTGGATAAGGCGAATGGCTTCGTAGGCAAAACAATTATCCATCCTTCTCATGCACGCTTTGTAAATGCCATGCAGGCCGTTACTAAAGAAGAGTATGATGATGCAGAACAAATACTGAAAACTTCTGGTGGCGTAATTAAAAGTAAAAATGCAAATAAGATGAATGAAATTAACCCGCACCGTAGCTGGGCTCAAAAAACTCATTATCGGGCACAGGCCTATGGAGTTGTTCCTGACGGAAGATCATATTTAAAATTAATAATGGGAAATAGCTGATAAGGCTCTATTTATGATGAATGATATCACGAATCTTTCTCCGTCCTCATTATTTAAAAATAATTTATAGCTGATGAAATTAGTACTTGGCACCATGAACTTTGGTCCGCAGGTTGATTTAGCTGAGGCCGAAAACATGATTCACTCTTTTTTAAGAGCAGGCTATAGCCAGATAGACTCAGCGTTTGTTTATAATGGCGGACAAACAGAGCGCATGCTGGGTGAAATATTTGCTAAAATAGACCGGGAAACATTTTCTGTAGCAACAAAAGCAAACCCACGTATTACGGGTAAATTAGACAGAAATGCGATACTCATGCAGTGCAATGAGTCTCTTGAACGCATGAATTTAAACTATGCAGACTTATATTATCTGCATATGCCGGATGCAAATACGCCTGTTGAAGAAAGCCTGGAAGCATGTGCTCAGCTTTATGAACAAAATAAAATTAAGGCAATCGGGCTGAGTAATTTCCCTTCCTGGCTTGTTGCTCATTGCGTTCATGTTTGTGAAAGGAATGGCTGGCCAATACCTTCTGTATATCAGGGGTTGTACAATGGTATTAGCAGGAAAGCTGAAAAAGAGCTTTTTGCTTGTCTCCGCAACTATGATATAAAATTTTATGCATTTAACCCCTTAGCCGGCGGTCTGCTAACGGGCAAGCAGTTAAATTATGATGCTGATCCCGAAGCAGGTCGGTTTGCAAGGCTTGAGAGTTACCGTAAGCGTTATTGGAAAAAATCTTATTTTGAAGCTGTTAATGCAATATCTGAAGTGTGCCGGCAGTTTGAGATTAATCCTGCAGAGGCAGCTTATCGGTGGCTTGCTTACCATTCATCACTAAATGAGCACTCAGATGACGCTATTATTATCGGTGCTTCTTCTATGAAACAGTTTGATGAGAATATTGCAGCTGTCAGTAATGGTATTTTGCCGGATGTTATTACAGAAGCTTTTGATTTGGCCTGGAGTAATGCTATGAATGAAAGTCCTGACTATTTCTATTTTTATAAATCGTAATAATATCTTTTGGAAAATCTAACTGATAAATTTGTAGAATATATCTACAGCAAATGTAACGTTGAAGTCAGCAATGAAGTTATACATCAGGTAAAACGTTGTATAATAGATTATTTTAGTGTTTTGTATGCAGGTAAGGGTTTGCTTGGTTCAATTGCTTTAAATTTAATTGAAAAATATCCTAATATTTCAGACGGTTCGTCTGTGATCGGTTATGGCATTAAAAAAAGTCCTGATGCAGCAGCATTCTTGAATGGATTTATCTCTCATTTTGCTGAACTTGATGATGGTGTCAACTCAGGTATTGTACATCCGGGTACTCCTGTTCTTTCGGCCTTGTTTGCTATTGCTCAAGAAAGAAAAATTTCTGGGACTAATTTAATTAAAGGGATTAATGCTGGTTATGAAACGACCATCAGATTAGCAAATGCTGTTCAACCAGGACACAAGAAAAGGGGATATCATGCAACCGGCACAATTGGTGCCGCTGGCGCTGCCGTTGCTCTTTGTATAATGACTGGTACTGAAAAAAAAATTCTAAAGAATGCTTTATCAGCAGCATTGATAAGCTCAGGTGGAACACTCAAAGCGTTAGAAGATTCTTCCCAGCTTAAACCCTTTAATGTTGGTAATGCTGCACGGACAGGTTTAAACGCTTTTCTTATGGCAGAAGCGGGAATAGAAGGTCCTGATGATGTACTTGGTGGTTCGAAAGGTTTTTTATCAATTATGACTGATAAATGCGATTTGGAAAAACTATTTCCGGTTGATAAAGACCTTGCGATATTTGACATTTACATAAAACCTTATGCAGCATGCAGATATTGTCATCCTGCTATAGAAGCGTCAATTGAACTAAGCTGTACACATGAAATAGATCCTAAACAAATAAAAGAAATTCATGTATCAACTTATGAGTTAGCAGTTAAATCTCATGATCATACCATAATTCCTAATACTTCTTCGGCAAAAATGAGTATTCCATTCTCAGTTGCCACTGCGTTAGTTAATAGAATGGGTGGAATTGACGCGTTCAGTGAAAAAAATGTATCAAATGAAGTCATTAATCAATTGACTAAAAAAGTAATAGTGACCGCTGATACAAAGTTTACTGATAGTTTTCCTGATAAGAGCATCGCATTAGTTAGCGTAGTAATGAACAACAGTGAGAAGTTTAGTAAACAAGTAATGTATCCTAAGGGAGAGCCAGAAAACCCTTTAACTGACGTGGAACTTATGCAAAAAGTGACAGAACTAGGTTCTGTTGGAGGCTTTTCTGAAGAGCAGATAAAAAAAATCGCAGAAATAGTTTTGAATTTGGATCATAATGTTTCTGCATTATATAAATCTCTTGAATTAAACTAATTATTGTGTTACATAAAATTAATCAATTATGATTGACCTAAATCAATTCGAAATTATTCTAAGAAATAACTCAGTTGAGTTTATTTCGGGTGTGCCTGATACTCTATTGAATGATTTTTGCCTCTATGTAGAAAATCATTGGCCAAATGACAAGCATGTTTTAGCAGCAAACGAGGGTAATGCAGTAGCATTAGCTGCAGGTTATCAGCTTGTTTCGGGTACCATACCGTTGGTTTATATGCAAAATTCAGGCATTGGAAATGCCATGAATCCTTTAATCTCCTTAACACACCCAAGCGTATATGGTATTCCGATGTTGCTGTTAATCGGGTGGAGAGGTGAGCCCGGCGTTAAAGATCATCCTCAGCACAGTAAACAGGGGGAACTGACTCCCGTGTTGATGGATGATGTTGATATTCCCTGGCGGAGACTTTCGAACGATATAAAAGAAGTTGAGGACACGCTAAAATGGGCTGTAGAACAGGCAACAGAAATAAGCGGGCCGGTTGCACTGCTTGTTCCTAAGGGAGTTCTTGAAAGAGGTGAAAAAAGTGGTTTCGAGGATGAAGATGGGCTAATGAGCAGAGAAGAGGCGATAAATTGTATTGTAGATTCATTACCTGAAGAAACTATTTATGTGGCAGCTACAGGCAGGGCAACACGGGAACTTTTTGAAGTAAGAAGACTAAGAGGTGAAGATCACAGCAGGGATTTTTTAAATGTAGGGGCAATGGGTCATACATCTTCCATTGCAGCTGGTATAGCTCTTGCAAAAAAAGACAAACTTGTTGTTTGTTTAGATGGAGATGCATCTGCGCTAATGCATATGGGGGCAATGGCAATAATTGGCCAAAATAAAAATTTAGACAATTTGATTCATATTGTATTGAATAACGGAGTTCATGAATCTGTGGGTGGGCAAAAAGCAGCTACATCAAGGATTGAGCTAAGCGCAATCGCCCAAAAACTAGGTTATGCACAAATCCATTCTATAAATAATAAAGAAACACTAAAGGAATTATTAAATAATAATAAAAAAAATACATTCGTTGAGGTACTAATAAAAAAGGGTATGCGGAAAGATATGCCAGTATTAAAGTTTGACTTTAACAAGGGTATAAAAATATGAAATCTAAAAAAAAACTTCTCATTCTTTGTAGTGTGCCACAAATGATAAAGATAGTAAGGCAAGCTAATGAATATGGGTTGCACACTGTTGTTGTAGATAATGTTAAAGGTTCTGCATGCAAGCTTATTTCAAGTGAGTATTATGACTATAGTGTTTTTGATATTGATAAAATAGTTGAAACTTCTAAAGAAGTTGGGATTGATGGTGTTATGAACTATTGTATTGACTCAGGTCAAATACCGTACTGTGAGATTGCAGATAAGTTAGATTTGCCATGCTATGGAACCCGTGAACAATTTGAAATAATGACAAATAAAGAAATATTTAAAGAGTCATGTTTAAAATATGGGTTAGATGTATTGATTTCATATGATTTAAATAAAGATATAGATGGTATAGATATTAGTCAGATTGAATTTCCTATTGTAATAAAACCTGTAGACGGGCGTGCATCTAAAGGTGTAAATATTTGTTGGAATAAAAATGAAATAAAATCAAAATTGATTGATTCTCTTAAACATTCAAAAAAGAAAAGAGTTGTTGCTGAAGAGTTTGTGCAAAACGGACAAGAAGTTGCTGTAAAATATTTTGTATGTGATGGAGATATATCATTGACATCAATGTCTGACATTTATACTCATTATGATGAAGATGGTAATCGAGATTATATTTGGTCTCAAGTTTTTCCTTCTAAGCACTATGAACACTTTATAAATGAGTACGATCTCAAAGTTCGCAATTTTATTAAGCAAATCGGTATTATGAATGGGCCACTATCTTTTAGTGGTTTTAGAAAAGGAGATAAATACTGCTTTATCGACCCATCTTTTCGTATGGGCGGTGCGGAAGATTGGGAAATTGTGAAAGCGAATAGCGGGGTTGATATATCAACGTGCTTAACCCATTTTGCCATAAATGGGAATATGGGAAATTGTACTGAAATAAAGAAAATTGATAAATCAATAAATAAAAGTACTTCAATGATGCTTTACTTCTTGATAAAAGAGGGCGTCATTGGGAAAATTGAAGGTATTGAAGAATCAACCAAAATCCAGAACGTAGTTTCACACCATGTAATGTATAAAGAAGGTGATAAAATTGAAGGGAAAGGTACTGCACAACATGTAATTATGAGATTCATTATTGCAGCTGAAAGTAAAGAAAATATGATTAAAACTGCAAGAATTATCCAAGAAAAAATCAAAGTATTTAGTATAGAAGGTGATTCAATGTTAATTGAGAATTTCCCATTAGATTCACTTTGACAAAATTGAATCTAATTATTTGGTGAGTGATGCCGTAATTTTCATTTTAATAAAATCATCAATATGCAAATAATAAAAATCTTGCTGCATATATTGGTCTTGAATACAAAACTTTAGCAGTGGTTTTTTAAACTTTTTTCTGTAGTTATAAACTCATATTTGAATCAAGCCACTTAATTTCAAGGCATATTTTCTGACGACGTATTTTGTAAAGTAATCTTCGAAGACGCTCGACTAAATAAATGGCTCAATAACAAAGAAGTATTCGTGATAGCACAGAAAGAGTTGGGAGTAATTCCATTAAGAATCGCCAGGAACATTAAAATAAGTCGTACTGCTAGAGCAAATTAATAAGGCAGAGTTAAAGGTTAAGTTCGATAGAGTTGGATTTCCTATTTTGCCTTCAAAGTACCTCGCTGTCCTCTTTCGTTAAACACAATCTAATTATTATGTCCACATCCATCCTCGACTCTTCCTATTTCAAAGATATGTTCGGCACTTCCGCAATGCGTGAGGTATTTTCCGATGATCGTCGCTTTCGGTCATGGCTGGAGACAGAGGTAGCGCTTGCGCGTGTCGAAGCTAAAGTCGGGCTTATTCCTGCTGATGTACCCGAGAAAATTGCCCACGCAGCGAAACTGGAAAACCTCGATATACCGGCCATGAAAGCGGCCTACGAAAAAAACGGCTTCCCGATTCTTCCGATCGTGAAACAGCTTGCCGCTGCATGTCCGCCTGATGCTGCCCGATGGGTGCATTGGGGAGCTACTACACAAGGTACTTTGAATGTTCTCATGCCACAAGTTCAATGATGAAGTTTGAGCTATGATTAAGCAGCTGTCATTTAAAAATTTCGTATCACACAAGGATCTCCGGCTTAATAAGCTTGGGTCTGTGAATCTTATCCTAGGTAAAAACGATACGGGAAAGACTGCGATATTGAAAATTATGTATGTTGTAATTTGAACCACAGAGGACGCAGAGGTACACAGAGTTTGTTTATACGAACCTCTCTGTGTACCTCCGTGCCCTCTGTGGTTAAACATAACAATCTGTGGTTAAACACAAATAAATAGATGTCCGCTTCAATCCTCGATTCTTCCTATTTCAAAGACATGTTCGGTACCTCCACAATGCGGGAAGTATTTTCCGACGACCGTCGTTTCCAATCCTGGTTAGAGACTGAGGTCGCGCTCGCGCGTGCCGAAGCTAAAGTCGGGCTTATTCCTGCTGATGTACCCGAGAAAATTGCACACGCAGCGAAACTGGAAAATCTCGATATCCCGGCTATGAAAGCGGCCTACGAAAAAATCGGCTTCCCGATTCTTCCGATGGTGAAACAGCTTGCCGCCGCATGTCCGCCTGATGCTGCCCGTTGGGTGCATTGGGGAGCTACAACGCAGGATATCATAGATACCGGATTGGTAATTCAAATGCGTGAAGGCCTTGATCTGTTATCTGATGATCTCGATGCCATCATCCTGTCGCTTTCTGCATTAGCCCGTAATCACAAAAATACCGTGATGGCCGGCAGAACGTTTCAGCAACACGCCGCACCCATTACCTTTGGATTCAAAGTTGCTGTATGGCTGGATGAACTTCTGCGGCACAGAGATCGCCTTGCAGATGTGAAGCGCCGCGCCTTAGTTTGTAGTTACGGAGGAGCCGTAGGCATTCTGTCCACGCTCGATAAAGACGGGATCAAAGTGCTGGAAGCACTCAGTGCCGAACTAAAATTGGAAGTCCCGGCGATTTCGTGGCATACTGCTCGGGATGCCTGGGCTGAACTGGTATTCTGGCTTTCCATGACATGCAGCACTTTCTCAAAAATAGCAAGTGAGATCTCGACTCTTATGCGGACCGAAATCGATGAGGTCAGGGAGCCATTTACCCAAGGTCGGGGCGGAAGCAGTACCATGCCTCAAAAACGAAATCCAGTTTCGAGTCCGATTATAATTGCTATTGGAAATCGCATGCGGGAGTTTGTCCCATCTCAGTTAACTGCCATGATTCAGGATCATGAGCGAGCCGTAGCAACCCAACCGCTCGAATGGCTGATTATCCCCGAAGCATTTGTGCTGGCATCGGGCAGCTTTAATCACTCTAAATTTCTACTCGACGGACTCACCGTGAACACCGAAAACATGCGGCGGAATCTCGACATGGGAGGAGGCCTCCTCATGGCAGAAGCCGTAATGATGGGGCTGGCCCCGATGATAGGGCGTGGAGCTGCTCACGAACTCGTAAACGAAGTATCTGCAAAAGCCATAGAAAATGGAACAACCCTGCGCGAAGCCCTGCTACTTAACGAAGAAATTCGAAAATACCTATCCGAACCCGAAATCGACAAACTAATTGATCCAGCTAATTACACCGGCGTGGCTGCCGAGATGATAGACAGGGTGCTGGAGAAGGTTTAAACCGCAGAGTACGCGGAGTTTCGCAGAGTTTTTAGTATGAGTGTTAATGATCTTACATATAATATTCTGAAGTGTGCTTATGCTGTGCATTCAGCACTTGGTCCTGGTTTACTTGAATCAGCTTATGAGCATGCTTTGGCTTTTGAGTTGGCAGAAGCTGGGTTTGAAGTTGAGACTCAAAAAGCACTACCGTTAATCTATAAAGGAAAGAAATTAGACTGCGGATACAGAATAGACTTGTTAGTGAATAAAAAAGTAATAATTGAACTAAAAACAGTAGAGAAAATACTTGATATTCATAAGGCACAGCTTCTTTCATATATGAAATTATCCAAACTTAAATACGGTCTGCTTATAAATTTCAATGTACTAAGCTTAAAGAACGGTATAGAAAGACTAATACTAACTCCAAAAAACTCTGTGTAACTCTGTGAACTCTGCGGTTAAACAAACAAAGCGATGGAAGCATCGACCTGATAACTCCACCTGGGGAAATTGGGGCGAGAACGATCAGCTTGGGGGTCTTAATTTAATTGATGAGAGGAAAGTCCTGCAAGGAATCGCCGAAGTTAAGGAAGGCAAAACCTTTTGTCTGAGCTTGCCGCTGGATTATCCTGGTGGGCAGGTGATTAATAAAGTGCGCTTTCCGCCCGTGCTCAAGCCGGTTATCCGGAACGATGCGCCCTATTTCAACTATTTTTGGAATCAGGTTAATCCCGAGCATACTGATATAGGCTCGGATGATGTCGTGTTACTCCACACCCAATACTCCACACAGTGGGACAGCCTTGCGCACCGCGGTAAGCTTTTCGACGTGATGGGTGACGGAAACCCGCAGCCGGTTTATTACAACGGCTTTCGGGTAGGAGAAGACGTCGTTATGAACGAAAACCATGAAACCAAAGCGAAGTCCCTCGGCATTGAGCACATGGCCGAACACGGCGTGCAGGGCAGGGGCGTGCTCGTAGATCTGTTTTCCGAATATGGAGAATTCCCGAGAAAAGAAGTAGGCTATGACGACCTCATGCGCATCATGGATAAAGACGGAATAGAAGTCGAAAAAGGAGATATCCTATGTCTTTGGACCGGTCTTGATCAGATGATCATGCGCTTCAAAGGAAATCCCGACGACAGCATCACCAAAGCTTGCGCCGTACTCAACGGGTTCGATCAAAAGCTGCTAAACTGGATCATAGACAGCGAAGTAGCCGCCATCGCATCCGATAACCTTGCGGTTGAAGCCGTAGGCAAAAAAGTAACTCCGGACAGCAGCGGCTCAAACCTGCCCATACACGAACTCTGCCTTTTCAGACTCGGCGTACACCTCGGCGAACTCTGGCACCTCGCTGAGCTCGCTGCATACCTGAGAAAAAACAACCGAAGCCGGTTTTTGTTAACAGCGCCTCCACTTAGATTAACCGGCGCGGTAGGATCGCCATTGACGCCTATAGCGACTGTATAAGGCTAAGGCTGAGGCTAAGACTAAGGTTAAGAAAAAGCCTCAACCTCAACCTCAACCTCAACCTCAACCTCAACCTCAAAAACTCTGCGAAACTCTGTGAACTCTGCGGTAAACCAAAAACAAGAAGAAAGCTGGAACTACACCCTACTCTTGGAACCCATCCCCATAACCGAGCAAGTATGGCCTGAAGGCACCAAGCCACTCGTATGTACCCGCACGATGACCTACAATCACGAAAACTATATTCGTGAGTGTATAGAAGGTATTTTAATGCAAAAAACCACTTTCCCGGTTCGGGTTTGTATTCATGATGATGCTTCTACGGATAAAACCGCTGAGATTGTAAGGGAGTATCAAGAAAAGTATCCGAACTTGATTTGGGCGTATTATCAGGAAGAAAATACGTTTCGGCACCCGAAAAGGAATGAGATGCGAAGTGAGTTTATGGGCTGGGCTGAGGAGGGGAAGTACATAGCGTTGTGTGAGGGAGATGATTATTGGACTGATGATAAAAAGATACAATTGCAAACTAGTTTTCTAGAGAACAATAAGGAATTTGTGTTAACGTACCATGCATGGAGAAACATGGATATTCATGGAAAATTATTATCACAAAAAAGCTCACCTATGACATTGACACTGCTTTTTAGAAATATATTTGGTGACTATCCTATGAGTTTAAAAAAAGCACCCAATGGTGATTCTGCATTAAGATCTTTTTTGAAAAGAAAAGGAGAATTCAAAAATTTAGACAGTATTGGTTGTGCAATAAGACGGATGCATGATGGTGGTTTAATGAGCATGAAAAAAGAAATTGATATTATAGATAGGAGAATTAAAACTCATCAGGTTATTTACGAGACATTTAATGACCCAATTTCTTTAGAAAAAGTTAATTCGTTTAAGATGCGCAAACATATTCTTTTATATAAAAAGTATAAACTATTTCACAAGAGTGGACTATTAAATCTTTTACTTGGTTTGAGTATTGCTCTACGAAAAAAAATGATACGTAGATTTATAAGTGAGTTTTATCGTTTAAAACTTTAATACATTTATCTTTTAAGTGTAATAAAGAATCGATAGAGCTATATAGTATTATTGGCCAAAAAAAATAATAAATGAAACTATTAGATTGCACTCTCCGCGATGGCGGATACTACACTAACTGGGATTTTTCGAAAGAAATCGTTCAAACCTATCTGGAAGCTTTCAACAATCTGCCCGCTGAGTATCTTGAGGTTGGGTATCGTTCAAATCCCATGAAAGGTTACCTCGGTGAATATTTTTATTGTCCGGTACCGGTTCTGCAGCAGATGAAATCTGTTTCAAATAAAAAGCTTGTAATTATTCTGAATGAAAAGGATGTTAGGGCAGAACACGCCAAACCACTATTAGAGCCTATTTTGGGTTTGGTTGATATGGTTCGTATCGCTATTGATCCTCAAAATTTACTTCGTGCTATAGGGCTTGCCGCTGAAGTAAAGAAATTGGGTTTCGAGGTTGGGTTTAACGTAATGTATATGTCTACCTGGGCCGACCAAAAAGATTTTTTAGACGCAATTCCACAAGCAGCTGGCGTAGCGGACATATTTTATATGGTTGATTCTTTCGGAGGGGTTTATCCTCAGGATGTTAAGGATACCGTTGCGCTTGTGCGTGAAAAAGTAGATATACCTTTAGGTTTCCATGGTCATAACAATATGGAGCTTGGTCTTATTAACACCCTTACAGCCATAGAAGAGGGCTGTGTTATGGTCGATGCTACTATTACCGGTATGGGCAGGGGGGCAGGGAATCTGAAAACAGAGCTGCTGTTAACGGTATTAAACGCACAAGGTAAACTTGATTTTGATTTCAACTCATTGAGCAAGGTTGTTGATGCTTTCACGGATCTTCAGAACCACTACGGATGGGGCACCAACCTGCCTTATATGGTTTCAGGTGCAAATTCACTGCCGCAGAAAAATGTAATGGAGTGGGTTAGCAAGCGCTACTACTCTTTTAACAGCATTATCCGCGCCTTGGATAATGAGTCGAGAGGAGTTGATGATAATGAGCGTCTTCCTGTTATTGATTTTTCGAAGGAGAAAAAGTACAGCGCTGCATTAATAGTGGGTGGCGGACCAAGTGCAGCTGAACATACTGATGCTATTGATGATTACTTGATGAAGCATCCGGATGTGGTGGTTATACATGCGAGCTCACGAAACGCAACTTGTTTTACCAAAGTCCCAAATGATCAGTATTTTTGTCTTGTTGGTAATGAAGGCTACAGACTCGAGTCTGTATTTGGTGACGCATCAAAGGCAAAAGGACTTTGTATTCTGCCACCTTTCCCTCGTAAAATGGGTACCTATATTCCAAGCAAGCTAAAGGACAGAGCTTTCGAGCTTAAAGAAGTCAACTTTACAGATAGACTTAAGGATACACACACTTCTTTGGCTATTGAAACCGCCCGTGAGCTTGGTGTGGAGAAAGCCTACATCGTTGGCTATGATGGCTACGCCGGTAAAGCTATGGGTAGTAAAGAACAGGAACTTTATTCAGAAAACGAGTATCTGTTTACTAAAGCAATTGAAAGCGGCTTACGTCTTATTAGCTTAACGGCTACTACATACACGCAGCCGGAGTCAGAATCAGTCTTTGCATTTATTTGATTATGAAAACGTATTTAGTTACAGGCGCTGCCGGATTTGTAGGTAGTAAGCTTGCAGAAAAATTGCTTAAAGCTGGAAACACGGTAGTAACAGTCGATAATCTGAGTACAGGAACTGTAGAGAATATTCCTGATGGCACACGCTTCATTCATGGAAATTGTCAGGATCAATCCGTTATAGATCGTTTATATTCCTGGAAATTTGATGCCGTTTTTCATGTAGCGGGTCAGAGTTCAGGTGAAATAAGCTATGATGATCCTGTATATGATCTGCAAACGAATACACAAAGTACGCTTCAGCTACTCCAATTATGCCTCAAAACCGGGTGTAAGAAGTTCATTTATGCTTCAAGCATGTCGGTTTATGGTGATGTGGATGAGAGTAAAATGCCGGTTAAAGAAAGTGAAGTAATGCCCACGCCAAAATCATTCTATGGCGTGGGAAAACTTGCGAGTGAGCATTATCTGAGGATCTATGCAGAGCAGTTCGGAATTGCAACAGCCTCATTGAGACTATTCAATATATATGGGCCGGGCCAAAACCTTACAAACCTAAGACAGGGGATGGTGAGTATTTTTCTGGCGCAGGCTTTAAATAATGGCCACATTCATGTTAAGGGTTCTGCGGACCGGTACCGCGACTTTATTTATATTGATGATGTAGTTGAAGCATTCGAAACAATTGCTGAAAATGCGCGAGAGGGTGAACATTTGCTGCTAAACGTTTCATCGGGTGTTAAAACTAAGGTAAGTGAAGTCGTCGAATCGATTATATCAGAGCTTGGTCAAAATATTACTGTACAATATGAAGGAAGTACCCCCGGCGATCAGTTTGGTATATATGGAAGCCCGGAAGCCGCTGTCAATAAAACCAACTGGCTACCCAAAGTCTCCTTTAATGAAGGGATGAAGAATATGATAAGCTGGGCAATTTGCTAGTTTATAATTATTTTCAAATATCTGCATTAAAAAAATCTATGCATAATAATAGTAAGTTCTGAAGACCCTTTTGTTTTATTTGTATTTAATGCCAGTTCAAAAAAAACAGATCTTGGTTAATCAAATTGAGATATTTTTTTTGATCAAAAGAAAAAGTCTAGTAAAGAGTGTTTTTGTAAAGCTTTCAAATAATATTATAAAATATATTTTAATTTTACTGTTTAAGAATGAAGCACTATATTAAATGTTTTTTGAACGATGTTTTAGAAAAAAAACGCTATGGAGCTTGGGCTCCCTCTAAATATGAGACAATTTGGATTAAACCATCGGATGTAAATCATAAAATTTTAATTAAGAGTAAATTTAATGGAGTACACCCTCAAGATTCTTATAAATGTATTCTTGACTCTGATTGGGATTTAAATATAGTCTTTAACAAAGAAAAATCAATAAAGTATAAAGGTATTCATGAGCGTATATTTGATGGTAAAGATTGGAATCAAACAGATTTGTGGAAAGATAGAATTAGGGTCTTAAAAAGGAAAGGTTCTGCAGATGGCTGTAAATCTCTTGATGAATTGACTTTAAGGTATAATAAATTAGATAATTTAGTAGAAAATATTAGACTTAATGGTACAATATTTGAACGAAAAAAAATAAATAAATTTGAATACAAAGAATCTCAAGGTGTTCCAATTTTAATAGGTCGAGATGGGAAACTTGTCGCAGGAATTGGGGGAACACATAGACTTATATTATGTCAAATATTAAATGTTAAAATTATACCTGCAAGCTTAGTTGCTATACATCCTGATGCATTGACAGAGCAACTTATATCACAATTAAGGGTAAATCCATCTAAATAAAAAATAAGTATTTTTATTTAATACCTGCTGAAACCAATATAGCTTTAAAAATGTATTCAATAATTATAATACCAGCGCGGATGAAATCATCTCGCCTGCCGGGAAAACCTTTAGTTGACATTCTGGGCAAAAGCCTGTTACAAAGAACCTGGGAGCAGTCCTGTAAAGCGTTTCCCAAAGAAAGGGTATATGTGGCTACCGATCACCCGGAAATCCAAAAGCATTGTAAAGAACTTGGTATACAGGTGGTCATGACTTCTGACACATGCCTTACCGGCACAGATAGAGTGGCTGAAGTGGCTAACCAAATAGAGGCAGACTACTACATAAACGTACAGGGTGACGAGCCGCTCATTAACCCACAGGACATCCTTGATGTTGAAGAAGCCATCAAAAAATACTCCGGAGAAATTATTAATGGCTATGCCGAAATTGATGATGCAGAAATGTGGAGCAGTGTAAGCACACCTAAAGTGGTCTGCAGACAGGATGGAAGGCTTTTATATATGAGCAGGGCAGCTATTCCGGGCAATAAAAGCGGTAAATTTGAAAAAGGCTGGCGACAGGTTTGTGTTTATGCATATCCTAAAGAAGCACTTGATATTTTTTATAAAACAAAGTCTAAAACCGAGCTTGAAGAATTGGAGGATCTTGAAATTCTGCGATTTCTTGAAATGGGATATGAGGTACGGATGGTAAAACTTAGTTCGGACTCCATAGCCGTAGATCATCCGGGAGATGTGGAAAAGGTAATCAGGAGACTAAATGAAAATAATTGAAAATCCGTCTAAAGAACTTGATGCCATATTTTGGGATTTCGATGGTGTACTGTTGAATTCAAATGTAATCCGGGACGGAGGCTTTAGTGATGTTCTTAAAGAGTTCCCAAAAGATCAAGTTGAGCAACTGCTCGATTTTCATCAAAAAAACGGTGGATTATCGCGCTATGTTAAATTCAGGTATTTTTTCGAAGAAATACGAGGGGAAGCTATATCCGAAGTTGAAATACAGCAGTGGGCTGCCAAATTTTCAATAATCATGCTTGAGTTGCTAACTGATAAAGACTTACAAATAAAAGAAACGCTACAGTATGTTTCGAGGTATTACGAGTCAATCCCGATGTTCATTGTTTCCGGATCAGATCAGACAGAGTTGAGAAAATTATGCCAAGCACATGGTATTGATCATATGTTTCGAAGGATACACGGTTCGCCACAACCCAAAAAGCAATGGGTTAAAGAAATTCTTTTGGAAGAGAAAT
Organism: Balneolales bacterium; assembly: GCA_022565805.1. Taxonomy (GTDB): domain Bacteria; phylum Bacteroidota; class Rhodothermia; order Balneolales; family Cyclonatronaceae; genus Cyclonatronum. The sequence continues at coordinate 21,909 of JAIULZ010000019.1, read as the reverse complement.
TAAATGCAGAAAAGTGTGTACTTGTCGGAGATTCGATTAACGACTATGATGCAGCAATAGTAAATGGGCTTGAGTTTATGGGATATAATAACTTCAATGCTGAATCATTATCGACAATTCTCCTTAATATAAACAATAAACGATAAATTCAGTTGAAGCATGTATTTACCATACACTCGTCGCTTACTTTTTTAGTGGCGTATTTCACTGCAAGACAACTCCAACTATCTAATCGAGAGGTTGTATTTATAAGCTCCAACTACCGAGCCCCTGAATGCAAATATAATGTTGTAGAATCATATGCAGACAGGTATTCATCAGTGTGGTATAAAATTAGCAATTTAAACTTACTAAAAAATTACGATAATTATATTGAAGAAATAACTGAAAACTCAGAATTTATTGCTTATGTAGATTTGATGTCTACCTACCAAAGAATATTGATTACTCATAGTAAGTGCAAGGGTATTAATTTCATGGAAGAGGGTAATTCTGCCTATATGGCCTTCGATGATTTAAATGATCTGACGTGGGAAGGTTACTACAGGGATGTAAGTTTCAGAGAAACCCTTTTCTTTAAAAAGTCTTTTTATTTGAGCTTACTGAGAATACTTCGAGGGTACAATTATCGGACGCTACAGATTCCATATCACTATATGGCCTATGTAAACTTTAAAGACATTAAATTTTATTGTATATCATTAAATGCATTTTATAATGCTCCTGAACAAAAAAAGATCATACTAAAACCAGACCAATTTGACCCATTAATTGGTCGTTTAGCTAAAGGAGTTAAACTTGAAAATGAAATTATATGGATAGATGGATCAAACAGTCGATTTACAGGACTGCCTGAAAAATATTATTATGAGGCAACTGATAAAGCTTTAGCAATCCTTAAAGCAAGGTATTCACCATCTAAAATATACTTAAAACTACGTCCGGGTATTTCAGATGGCAAAGGAGTTCATATTGCGGAAAAACTAACTGAAATGAGTATTAAATATGAAATATTGCCAGGGAATATAAATTTAGAATGTCTTTTTATAAAGTCAACTAATTGTAAAGTAGTGGGAGTTTTAACTGCAGCTCTTGAATACGCGTACGTATTTGGTCATCAAGCATACTCTATTTATAATTTATTTGAAAAACAACCACCAACTTTCTTTGATAGAATGGAAGGTTTTTGGAAAAACGTAAAAAAACTAAATCCGTGATAGAACGATTATTATTAGCATTGGAAGCAAGACTGCTTCCAAATTCATTATATCTTAAAAAACAGTTTAAGATTAAAACAGGTAAGGTACTTAACCTTAAATCACCGCGCTCATTTAGTGAGAAAATTCAGTGGTTAAAGCTACATAATACGAATCCTTTACTTACTCAAATTGCTGATAAGTTTGAAGTAAAAAAATATGTTGAAAGAAATGTAAGCGAAAAATATATAATCCCTACACACAGTCTTTACACCTCAGCCAATCAAATTAAACTAAGTAGATTACCAGAAAAGTTCGCATTAAAAGCAACACATGGATCTGGCTGGAACCAAATTCATTTAAACCATGATCATATAAATGAAAAGCAAATACAGGAATATTTCAAAAAGTGGTTAAATAAATCATATTACACATATTCAAAAGAATGGGCATATAAGAATATACCGCCAAGAGTTATTTGTGAAGAACTATTTTTAAGAGAGGATAATTCATTTCCAGAAGATTTTAAAATCTTTTGCTTTTCAGGTAAGGCAAAATACATACAGGTAGATCACAATAGGTTTGGTAACCATACAAGATCTATTTATTCAGAGAATTGGCAAAAGATGCCGTTTTCAATTGGTAAAAAAATTCATAATCAAAAAGTGAAACCTCCGCTAATGCTGAAAGAGATGATAGAGATATCAGAAAAGCTGAGTTCTCCTTTTCCATTTATTCGTATTGATCTATTCAATGTTGGAGAAGTTGTAAAAGTTGGGGAATTAACTTGTTATCCCGGTAATGGTATGGAAAGATTTTCTGATCCAGAGTGGGATTTAAAACTTGGAGACCTATTAAGTCTTCCATCCAAATTATAATCATGAAACTTTTTATACACTTTGGTTTATACAAAGCTGGAAGTTCTTATTTACAGTATATTTGTGCTAATAACCGCCAATGGTTGGCAGAAAAAAAAATTTTTTTTCCAGCTTCCAACCAAGATCTAAAAATGCAAACGGGCTCAATTTCAGCAGGGAATGCACATAACTTAAGTCAATATTTGAGGGCATCTGATAAAAAAAGTGCTACATCTATTCTTAGCCATCACATTAAAAATGCTAAAAAGCTAAAATGTGACTGCATTTTGCTTACTGCTGAGGACCTTGCACATATAGTTTCAACAAAGAAAGGCTTGAATACTTTGATAGAAATAAGTAAAGAACTTGGTATTATTCAAATTAAATTACTTGCTTTTTTTCGGGAGCTTGTTGATCACGCAATTTCTACTTATAAGCATAGGGCGAAAACAGGTAAACACCCAGACTTCCTTGTTTGGCTTCAAAATAACTATGAAACACCACGATTAATTAATAATTTAATAAAAACGTATAATTCTTCACAAAACGAGTTTATTGAATGGTCACTAAGGGCTTTTAAAAAAGATAGCAGTCATTTAGTTAATACTTTCTTTATAGATTGGTTGAGCATTGGTGTTCCTGCTCTTCCATCAAAGACATCTGTTAACCAATCAGTAACCTTATCAGAAGTGATAGTTCTAAGCGAATTAAAAAACAAATTTCCACTGGTTATAGACTATTTCATGGAAAAACTAAAGGAACTACCAAATGAATTGAAATTTAAGGATACTTATGTAGAGCAAGCCTTTAGAAAGCAAGCATATAAGGTTATAAATGAAGAGAATCAATTATTTTATGATTTTGATATCTTGATTCCTGAGCAGGATAATTTTAGTATTTTTGATAGGAGCTATTCTGTTATCAACTCTTATCAGATAAAGGGACTAAGCCCAATGCTTAGTCCACATCAGCTGAAAATGATTTTCGAATGTACTCATTACTTGAGTACAATAAAGGGAAGGTTTTTTCTTTTGCGAAGAATGCTAAAACATGTCTTAAATAAGTTATTTTTTATTAACAATAAAAAATAGTTAATAGAATTGTCCTTACACAGAAGTAAAAAGCGAACTATTGGACGTGCTTATATCTTAATGATATTGAGCCCACCGCTGTCTCTTTTGTCTTCAATTAGAAGTATGACATTAGATCAAAAGCGCTGGCTGCTTATTATTGCAGGTACTTTGATGGGGTCAACATTTCTATTTGGTGACATAGGTGACGGTACTCGTCATTATGAGCGAGTTGCTACGACCTATGTTGGTATGACTTTTTATCAGTTCTTTGAAATTATTGGACGATTAATAATGCTAAAATCGGCTCAAGTACCTGGTGTAAATGATGATATATATATTCATACTATTTCTTTTGTAGCTGGCGGGATCTTTCAACATCCTCCCCTATTCTGGACAATTGTTTCTTTTATATACAGCTATTTTTACATAAATTCATTATTCAAAATTTATGAGCTTTATCCACGAATAAATTATTCTTTCTTATTTGTTTATTTATTTGCAATTTTTTTGTTGTTGAAAAGTTTTGAAGGTATACAGTTCGTAAGGACATGGACTGGTTTTTGGATTTTATTCTATGGTATATTACAATACCAAACTTCAAAAAAAAATAAATATTTATTCTTTGTTTTTTTAATACCTCCATTAATTCATATAGGTTTTCTGGTACTTGCACTTCCAGCATGGTTGCTTATTTTCGTAAATACAAATCTCAATTATATAAAATATTCTATAATTGCTTTATTTGCTATTTCATTCATAATACCGGTTAATTACGTTCCTTTATTAGACCTAATTTCTTTTACGGAAACAGGAGACTCAAAAATTGGAAGTTATTACAGAGAGGGCGTTGGGAATAGACAAATTTTACGGCTACAACGAATTGGTACAAGAAACTTCTATGCTGCATTTCATTCTGCAGGATTAACTAGCTTCCTAATTCTAGTCATTTCAGCAACAATGATAGTCTCTGGTAGATATTTTAAAAAATTTAATTCTACGGAGTCAAAGCTTTTCTCAATAGGCTTATTAATGCAGTCATTTTCAAACATAACACCCTTTCTTTATGCTGTAAGTAATCGCACTGCAGGAATTGCTATCATTTTTTTGTTAGCTGCTGTATCTCTTAACATTAAAAGATCTCACTATGGAATTAAAAATAGTAATTTAAATGGCTTTGAAATTACTATTTTAACTTTGTGCGCTATATGTCTTTCATATTTCTTTCTGTATAGATTTGCTGTTATAATCCAATGGCTCAGTGCTTATTTCTTTTTCTTTCCTGCTATACCCATTTTATTTGAAGATGCTAATATGACTGTTAGAGAGTTTTTAGGACCAGTTTTTGAACCTATATTTAGATAAAAATAATTGTGATATATAGAATACTCTTTATAATTACTCAGCCATTTGACCCCGAATCTGGCGGGGTGCAGATGACGACCTTTAAGCTATCGAATTATTTTGTCGAGGCTGGTCATGATGTCAAGGTGTTTTCATTTACACCTGATAAACACTCTAACTATGAGTCTGTTTCTCTGGTGCATGCTAAAGTGTCTGGTAGCTATAAGAATGCTGAAAATCAGGCTCAGTTCAGTTCTGCAATTCAAGCTTATCAGCCCAATGTAGTGATTAACCAAATGCCTTATGAACTCAAGATTGGTCAGATGTTGCTGGAAGAGAAAAAAAAGCTGGGGTTCTTTCTTCTGGGTTGTTTGCGAAATTCCCTGTTTTCAGTTAAGCTCAATATTGATGACTATAGCAGCGGCTTACTTCCTCCCCCCATTTATAAACTTTTTCGGAATCCTTTGGGGCGAATGCTGTTTCAGCAGGTGCATAAGCGAAAACATGCGGCGCAGCTACGGCAGTTTATGGATACTTATGATCGTTATGTGATGTTTGCCGATCCTAATTTTATGGAGCTGGAATATTTTATAGGCGATTATAAAAAGGAGAAGTGGACTTTGATTCCCAATTCAATACCCGATACGCTTGCTGAAGTCCCGGCCAAGAAGAAAGTTTTGCTGTACCTCGGGCGCCTGAGCATTCCTCAGAAACGCTCTGATTTATTGCTCCCACTTTGGAAAAAAATTAAAGATGCCTTGCCAGACTGGGAATTCTGGATTGTGGGAGATGGTCCACATAAAACAAAGATGGAACGGCAGGTTGCAGAAGAACACATTGAGCGAGTTCATTTTTTTGGACGGAAGCCTCCATACTCATTTTATGAACAGGCTTCAATGGTTGTTATGACCTCGGCCTTTGAGGGCTTTCCCAATGTCATTGTAGAAGCGCAGAGTCGGGCGGCCGTGCCTGTTGTAATGAATTCTTATCCTGTTGCAGCCTGGCTACTTAAAGAAGGTAAAAGTGGCTACTTAATAAAGCCTTTTAATCTGGATGAGATGGCCGGTCAGGTCAAGCACCTGGCAAAGTCTGAACTTGAATTGAAAAAAATGCAGCAGGCATGTCTTGACCGTGCAACAGAGTTTACCATTGATCGCGTAGGTAAGCAGTGGCTTGAGCTCTTTGAACAAGTGCTGAAAGAAGTTTAAAAATAACCCTGTTATGGAATAATATTACAATCTCTTGTGATAAATAAAGCCTTACATATACTTGCTTTGTGGGTTTCGTATCTGGCGTTTTGCTATAATTATGTTAAATACCGTAAACTATGCAGGCCACAAACGGTTATCTTTATAAGTCCGGATAAGATCACGAAGTCCATGGAGTTTAGCTTTATACACAGATTGGGGTGCTGGAGATTGGCAAATGTGGTTAAAAAGGGTGATTGGGATATTAAGCTAAAAAGGCAACGAAAACCCAGAATCATTAAAAAGCTTGGTTCAGGCGTACCAAATGAAAAATTTTTGAAGCAGTTTTCATCATTTATCAATAACAAGCATGCAATAAATTTGCCTGAAACATCACATTCTTCACTCATTAAAGTAGAAAAAATATATAATTCAATTAAAGCTGATGGATTCAAAACTCCGGAAAGCTTTTTCTCTAAAATAGAATACTTCCCAATAAGCATCGGTAGAAATGGTGAATTTATCTACATGTCGGGTAAGCACAGGTTTGCTGCTGCTAAAGTATTATCATCAGAATCAGATTTTAAGATTCCTGCGAGAGTTTGTTTACGTCATGCAAAGTGGCAGGAGTACAGAGATGAATTATATGTAAGGTTAAAAAAAGGAGATATCTCTAAGGAACAAATAAAAGAAATAGGCCATCCAGATTTAGAAAATTTATTAGATTTATGATGCAATCATGCTGTAATTTATTTGTGTTTTTTTAAAATGAAAAAAATCTTGAGTAATATTATTCGGGCTATTAGCAATATGCCCGGCTTTTCGACTAAAGAAAAGATTGTGGTTATTGAATCCGACGACTGGGGCAGCATTCGGATGCCATCTTTGAAAAGTTTAGAGCGTCTGGAGAAAAGGGGCTTGGACCTGAGAGCCGGAGATTCAGAGCGTTATAATGCTAATGACACTCTAGCTAGTCGTGATGATCTTGAAAGCCTGTTTGAGGTGCTACATTCATATAAAGATAAAGATCAGAATCCGACTGTGTTTACGGTGATGAGCCTGCCCGCTAATCCTGATTTTGAGAAAATAGAAGCATCAGGATTTGAAGAGTACCATAACGAAGCCTTTACCAAAACGCTTCAAAGATATGGTCAGGATGACGCCTTAGAGCTATGGATGAAAGGAAAAGAAGAAAAAGTTTTTGTCCCTGAATATCATGGTAGAGAGCATTTAAACGTAATCCCCTGGATGCGTAGCTTGAAGCGCGGAGATAAAGAAACGCGTTTAGCTTTTGAGGAAGGCTTATGGGCGTTCAGCTCAAAGAAAGTTGGAGGCGTGAGCTTTCAGGCGCCCTATGATGTGGAAATTCCAGAAGACATTCCCGGTCAGGTTGAGATTATAAAGGATGGCTTGAGGCTATTTGAGCAGGTACATGGCTATAAGGCAAGCTTTTTTGTACCGCCTAATGGTAAAATTAATTCAGCAGTAGAGGAAGCTACGGCCGACGATGGTATAACCTGCATCTCTACCTCCAAAATTCATCAGGAGGTTCTTGGTAAAGGACAAACCAAACGGCATTTACGCTATATAGGCAAAAAGAACAAGCGCGGTCAGCTCTTCCTCACGCGCAATGCTTTTTTTGAGCCTAATCAAAATACCAGCAAAGACCATGTTGATCTTTGTCTGTCCCAAGTACAATTAGCGTTCAAATATAATAAACCTGCGATAATCAGCTCTCACCGTTGCAACTATATTGGCTCACTGAATCCGGAGAATCGGTCGCATGGTTTGAAGGAACTAAGACGGTTACTTGGAGAAATTACGACTAAATGGCCTGATGTACGGTTTATCACAAGTACGCAATTAAGTGAATTGATTTAACAAAAAGTGGTTATTAAAACGTTAAAAATAGTTTTATGCGATATAAATATAATATCAACTAAATTGACTACTTCGGTAAGGAATACAGCTCTGCAAATGTAAAGGAAATAATTTGAGTTGCATAAAAAAGTTTAAGAAAACCTGCATCTATAATAAGTTGTCTATTGGAACTAATTTTTAGAATTCTGAATAAATGTATTCACAGCTTAGATAATAAGAGTGAAAATAAATTAATTAAGTATTTTTACGCTAAACTTGTGATGATCTTAACTGGCGGAGTTAGAAATAATTACTATTTAAAAGAAGAGAACATAGGTTTTATCAGCAAAGCTCGAGGTGCCGGGAGGGACTGCTTAAATATATACCGTATAGTTATAACCTCTGAAAAAAAATTATTTGAAAAAATATACCTGAATAATTCAAGTAGCCTAAAAAAGTGCCTCAAATTTTATGATGATTACTACAAATTATATAATACTTTTGGGATAAAAATCCCCCAATTATTAGGGGTTATAAAATCAAAATATGCTACAGCTCTGTATTTTGAGTATGTGAATGAGGAGATGAGTAGTGTGAACTACTTCCATACCGGGTATAAGTTTGTCATGAATAACAATATAAGAAAATATGATGAGCCGAAATTTACTGATGATTATTTGAATGAACTGTACCTGCTTAAGCCTTATAAACAACTGCCAAAGTTAAAACAAAAATATGGATTGAATAATCTTGCACAATATGCTAATAAAGTTCTAAAATCCTCAAGATTATGTTATAATCATGGTGATTTTAATAAAAGAAATGTGATAGGAGAATATGTTATTGATTGGGATAATTTTGATTTATATCCTGAAGGCCATGATTTATCCTTCTTTTTAGTAATATCATATAAAATGGATGTAATCTCCGCCAGTGAGGTGTTTGGGTATGTTGATGAGTATACAGCTGAAAACCAAAATGCAGCAGCAAAAGAATGCATATATGTATTATTACTGCTTAATTGCGAATCATATATAAGAAATAAAGAAGATGAGTTATTGATGAAATTGATTGGCATAGTAGAAAAATATGTTGGCGGTAGTACTCATAAAACATGATTAAATAAATAGAGATTAATGTTAGTTAACAAAATCCGATGAGAAACTGAAAAAGTATAATAGTAAGTAATAAGTAAATTATATGTATAGTTTAAATAACTATAATCTAATACACAATATTCGAATATGATCAATAAAATTAAATAAGGACTCCGTTATTTTGCTCAAAATAGTAAGATAGGGAAAGTAGTGTGGGTTTCTGTGGGTAAAAGTCGAAAATATATACTGAATAAACAGAATAAAAGACATATACCAAGATCCCTTGGCGTAGATGGTTTTTTAAATTTATTGAATAAAAAAAATTGTAGATATGTAGTTATAAGATGGTTTGATGAATTGCCAAAGATCGAGTATGGTGAAGATATAGATATACTTGTACATGACGATGATGCCGAGGTTGTTGATAAAATATTGGTACGCTCAACAAGAAAGGGAACAATCCCTTGTGGCTTATATAGTGTTAGTGGTTTATCAAGTTATGCATACAGGGGGATTGCATATTATCCACCTTATATAGCTGAATAAATTATTAATAGGCGTGTTAAGCATAGTTCTGGTGCTTTAGTACCATCAATGAAGGATCATTTCTTAAGTTTGGCATTCCATGCTTTATATCACAAGGGCTATTAATCGGGTTTGCCAATTTCAAAAATAAGAGGACCAGAAAGCAATGTCCCGGAGCATGATTACAAAAAAATATTATCTGCGCTATCAAAAAAACTAAGTATTGATGTAGATATAAATATGAAAAGCCTTGATGAATACTTGGAAAAAGAAGTTTGGAAACCCAGTTTAGATATGCTGGAAAGGTTAGGTAAAAGTAATTCATATTGCAGAAAATTATCATATGATGTGTTGAATTTAATGCCATTTGTTCCTGGTCTAGCTGTTTTTATTATCAGGGAAAAAGCATCATCTGAAGAAGATGAAAATAAAATAGCTGGGTTTATAAAAGAAGAGGGCTTTAGCATAATAAAAATAAAAAGACTTAACTCTGAAAAGATAAATGTTGCAGCACGATATTTGAGGGGAGGTAACTGGGGGAAAGCGTCAAGTGTTCATGATGGTGGAGGGCCTGTTATTGCTATTGTAACGAGAGATCCAAACCCAATTAATCCAGATGAAAAGCTATTAAAAAAAATTCCCTATTTAGACAATGAAAGAATAATAACTACAAAACATAAGATACGAGAGTTCTATTTTGAACAGATATTGCATTCAACAGATAGTTCAAGGCAGGCAGTACATTATTTAGAACTTCTAATGCCAGAGGTATTAGAAGAATTGTCAAATAATATTATAGAATGAAATATTACAAGTATGTTTGTTTTTAATAACATAATATTCTATATATAGCTTATTTTTAAATTGAATAAACATGTTATTTATAACTGTGTATTCAAATCTAGTATAAGACTATGGACTTTAGTATTTTTTATCTGGAATAAAGTATATGTCAAAAAAAATAAAAATACTTTACTTATATAGGCAAGTAATGCCTTATAATATGCCTGTATTCAAAGATCTTGTTAAAAGAAACGCTTCAATCGTATGTGTCTTTGAAAACAAGGTTTCATACGTACCTGATGATATCGATGGAGTTAAATATATGCAAAGAGCCGGGTTGTCAAAGAAAAGCTTATTAAGGCTTGCCAATGAATTTGAACCTGATATCATATTTATTTGCGACAGAACCATTCCGATGTATAATTATATTGGAATTAAATATAGAGATTCTGTGCCGGTCCTGGGCGGGAATGACACTCAGTGGCGTGGTGGTAAACAGTGGTTCAACGTTTTAACTTCAAAACTTAGACACAAAAGATACTTTTCTCATCAAATGGTAGCTGGCATGCGCCAGTATGAGTATTCAAAAAGATTAGGTTTTGATAATAGCAAAATAGTTTTCCCTCTTTACTCAGCAAATATTACTCCTTTTTTGTCTATAGTTAATAGCGTTAAACGATTCGAGAATGCAAATGATATCTTATTCGTAGGAAGAATGAGTGCTGTGAAAGGCATCGACTATTTATTGACAGCTTGGTCTAAGTGTAAATTTAAGGAGAACAGTAAATTATTATTAGTTGGAAGCGGCGATTTTGTTAACACAAAACAATTACCTGCAGATGTTGAGTATCACCCTTTTAGTAACCAAAATACTCTTTTAAAATTAGCTAAAAGAAGTAAAGCGTTTGTTCTCCCTTCGGTATTTGAACCATGGGGTGTTGTTACACATGAATTCGCAGCAGCAGGTTTGCCAATAATTATCACAAATGTATGTGGTTCTGCTTCCCATTTTGTTATTAATGGACATAACGGGTTCGTAGTTGAGCCTAAGAATTCAGATGCTTTGGTAATTTCAATTCAAAAAATATTAACGGCCTCCGATTTGACATTATTTGAAATGGGAGAAAAGAGCAGAAATCTGGCAAAATGTATTACACCGGAAATGGTGGCATCAGCACTTTTGTCGACTATTAAATAAATGAGTAAAATTGCAATCGTATTACCATCATTGGTAGCAGGTGGAACTGAAAGAGTAGCAGTTGAATTGGCAAATCATGCTGTTAATAACTCGGTAGAAGTTGTGCTGATAGTCATGTACAATAAACCTGTTTATTACAAACTAAATGATAAAGTTAAGCTCATAGAGCCCCCCAAAGGTATCAGAAAAAGGCTCGGTGCATATCTTTATGTTCCATATCTGATATATTTTATTAGGAGTAATATCAAGAAGACTAACCCTGATGCGGTATTTTCCATGGGGTATATTCTTTTTACAATTATATCTATGCTAGATTTAAAGAATAGGTTGATAATATCATGGAGGGGAAGTCCACTAAGATCCAGATTCGGAAAAAACTTCTTATTAAACAAGCTTTATAATTTGTTACACCAATTATTTAGTACAAGAGTTAATGGTATAATAGCTCAAACAAAGGAATCTATAAAATACCGGAAGGTAAAATACAATTGTAAGACAATTGTAATACCTAATTTTGTTAGAAAGTTAGATATAGACTCTTCAGAGAATAAAGGCAAGTATGTACTTAATGTCGGAAGGTGTATAAGTGATAAAGCTCAGCATTTTTTGCTTAAAGCATTTGCAAATGCTGACAACAAGGGTTGGAAGCTGTTAATTGTCGGCGATGGTCCGCTAAAGTCTGAATTGGAAAATTTGGCTGTTAAGTTAAATATAGGTGACAAAGTAGAATTTTTGGGTTATAAAAAAAATGTGGATTATTACTATTCCAAAGCATCCGTTTTTGCATTCACTTCAATTAATGAAGGATTTCCTAATGCACTGCTGGAAGCTATGGCAAGCCGCATTGCAGTAATTTCTTTTGATTGTATGGCCGGCCCATCGGATATAATCGTTGATGGGGTTAACGGATTTCTTGTAGACGTAGGAGACCTTGAAGAGTATTCTAAAAAACTTTCTGTTTTAATGAAGGACTCTGCTTTAAGGGAAAAGTTTCAAGATAATGCTACCAGTGTAAATAAGACACATAACTTATCTCATATTGCTGGCAGGTATCTTGACTTTATTCTCACTTAGTATCAGTAACTTTTTAAAATTTGCGCATCATAATTAATACTTCTCACCAGCGTTTTGGCGGAGCAGTTCAAGTAGCTACCTCCTTTATTCATGAATGCCGAGCGTTCGATGAATATGAGTTCGTGGTATGGCTGGGTTCCGGCGTTGGGAAGACGGTTAATGAAGCTCATTTTCCGGATAACTTTACCTTTCGGTATTTTGATTTTGGCGTGATACAGCTGTCAAAAATCCGAAGAATGCAGCGAGAGCTCTCAGCAGCCGAGATAAAAGATCAGCCGGACGTTATTATTTCAACAAGCGGCCCGACTTATTTTAAGTCAAAAGCGCCTCAGATCATCGGATTCAATCTTCCGCTGTATATCTATCCGGAATCGCCCTATGTGCAAAAACTTTCATTTAAGTCTAAGCTAAAGCTTACTTTAAAAAAGAAAGCACATTATTACTTTTTCAAACGGGATGCTTCGGCTTTTGTAGTACAGACAAATGATGTGAATCGTCGGGTAAAAAAAGCGCTGGGCACGGATAAAGTCTATACCGTTTCCAATACCTATAATCATCATTATGAACATCAGGTAGCTTCCGGAAGAGTTTTACCAGAACGCGAGCGGGATGAAATCCGCCTGCTTACTTTGTCTTCTTATTATCCGCACAAAAATTTAGAATTGATTCCGGAAATTGCAGAAAGATTAGTCCATCAGGGCATTACGAACGTCCGATTTATTCTTACGCTGAAAGAAATAGACTTCAAAAAATATATAAAGCCGCACGAGTTTGTAAAAAATGTCGGCCCTGTTGCTCCTGCAGATTGTCCTGCACTCTACAGCGAATGTGACATAATGTTTTTGCCTACGCTTGCGGAGTGCTTTTCGGCTTCATATCCGGAAGCTATGAAAATGAAGAAACCTATAATTACTTCAGATTTGGGATTCGCAAAAAGTATTTGTGGTGAAGCTGCAGTGTACTTTGAGCCCGCTAATGCCATAAGTGCAGCTGATAAAATTGTGCAGCTAATTAGATGTGCTGATTTACAGAGCAGGCTGATAAAAAAAGGAATAGAGCAGCTAAACTTTTTTGATTCAGCTCCTGAAAGAGCTGAAAAATATATTTCGTTATGTGAGAATTATAAAAAATGAAGTAAGTAGTCTTTAATAATCATTGTAAAGTTATGAATAGAATGAAAAAGTTGTTAGTAACAGGTTCATCCGGATTAATTGGTTCAGAAGTATGTGTTCATTTTGCCAATAAAGGATGGGAGATTCATGGGGTAGATAACAATCAACGTGCAGTATTTTTTGGAGAAAGCGGGGATACACGCTGGAATCAAAAGCGATTAGAAAAAACGCTGAATAGCTTCAGACACCATGAAGTGGACATACGGGACAGAGAAGCCGTGCTTAAACTGATTCCGGACATTAGACCTGATGCTATTGTTCATACTGCAGCACAGCCGAGCCACGATAGGGCGGCAGCTATCCCGTTTGCTGATTTTGATACCAATGCCGTTGGAACATTTAATTTAATAGAATCATTAAGACGGTACAGCACATCTGTACCATTTGTTCATCTATCGACTAATAAAGTCTATGGCGATGCTCCAAATCTAATAAAGATGAAGGAGTTGGATACTCGCTGGGACTATGATGATGCTGCTTTTGAACACGGCATCCCTGAGACTTTTACAATAGATCAGAGCAAACACTCTTTATTTGGCGCATCAAAAGTTTCAGCCGATATTAGTGTACAAGAGTATGGACGTTATTTCGACATGCCTACATGCGTGTTGAGGGGTGGATGCCTTACAGGTCCGAGCCATTCAGGAGTTGAACTGCATGGCTTTTTGAGCTATTTGGTAAAGTGTAATTTAGAAGAGAAGCAGTATACAATATTTGGGTATAAAGGAAAGCAGGTACGAGACAATATACACTCCTACGACGTAGCCAGATTTATTGAAGAATTTATTAAACAGCCACGAGTTGCCGAGGTATATAATTTAGGCGGTGGTAAAGATAATACCTGTTCTATTCTTGAGGCTTTTGAAATTATCTCTGAGATAAGTGGGAAGCAGATGCGCTATGCCTATGATGAGCAAAATCGTAGCGGGGACCATATTTGTTACTACAGTGATTTGAGAAAGATGAAAGATCACTATCCGGAATGGGATATAACTAAAAATCTTAAAACTACTTTCGAAGAAATTCATTCGGCTTGGTTAAACCGGAATAAGTAGTAAAATGTGTTAATTTTAAACTTACATTGCTAAATATGCGTGTTTGGATTGTTTCATTATTTGAGCCAACTGTAGTAGATAACACTCGCCCCATGCGTTATATGAGTATACAAAATGCGCTAATCAATGCCGGGCATGACGTTACGTTTTTTTCTTGTACATTCAGGCATGCTAATAAGCAATTTCGTTTTAAGCAACAACACCTACATACCGATAATCAGCACAAAACAGTTTTTATTGAGGCTCCTTCGTATGAAAAAAACTTCTCTTATTCCAGAGTAAAATCCCATGATATATATACACAAAACCTCTTAGGTTATTTAAAAAAAATATCATTAAAACCGGATATCATAATTTGTGCTTTTCCTCCAATTGAAACTGCTTATAGATTGAGCAAATGGGCTAAAGACGAGGGGATTAAGTTTGTTCTTGATATTATTGATCCTTGGCCTGATGTAATACAGCAGGCATTGCCTAAAATTACGTTTCCCGTTACTAAATGTATGATCTGGTATTACAGGAAAAAGGTTAGACAGATATTAATGCAATCAGATGCAGTAGTAGCTATATCTAGCCAGTATACGGAATGGGCAAAGTCTGTTGCACCCGGGGCATCTTTTAAGACTGCTGTCTTCTATCCATCAGTGCCTTTGAGGGAAGTGCGCTCGAAATTGGAAAAGTACTTTCCGAATAAAGGAGATGTATCTATGTTGAAACTAATCTATGCGGGTAACCTTGGTGTAGCTTACGATATTCCCTGCATCATTAAAGCCTTTACTGAGATTGAAAGCACACACCCTTCGAAAGTGTCAGTTACCATTGCAGGTGTAGGTCATTATCAAAGTATTGTAGAAGAAGCATCTAAGAAGTATCCAAATTTTAAATATATAGGGCGCATTGGATATGACGAGTTATTGGAACAATATGCATTCAGTGATTTGGGACTTGCTCAATATTCTGTAGGTGCAACTCAGTCTGTTACTTATAAGCTTTTCGATTACCTTGGTGCCGGGTTACCTGTGCTAAATTCGTTAGATTCAGAGATGGCTGTACTTATTGACCGATTTGATGTAGGCTACAATAATAAACCTGCCGATTACATGCAGTTGGCGGATAATATCAGAATATATCTAACAGATAGCCAAAGGCTTTTAATTCAGAAAAGTAAAGCAATTTCTACAACCAAAGACATAGGCGATAATGAAGTTGTTTATAATAGACTTGTAGACTTTCTGAGTGAACAAGTTAAATCCTAATGATAGTATGTATTCAGCTACTGTTAAGCCAATATTAGACTTTGTACTTTCATTCTTGCTTATTCTCATCGTTTCTCCAGTATTAATAGCTGTTAGCTTTTTACTAGTGATTGCAAACAGGGGGCAAGTATTTTTTAGGCAGGAAAGACCTGGTCTTAACGGTGTCGTTTTTCGGGTAATTAAGTTTAAAACCATGAATGACCGTAAGGATAAAAATGGAAACCTTCTGCCAGATGCAGAAAGACTTACAGCAGTTGGTAGATTCGTGCGCTCAACCTCTATGGATGAATTACCGCAGCTTTTTAGTGTTCTTAAAGGTGATATGAGCCTTGTTGGGCCAAGACCGCTTCTTGTACGTTATCTTAACCGATATAGCCCTGAACAGGCAAGAAGGCATGAGGTTAAACCAGGAATCACGGGCTGGGCTCAGGTAAATGGCAGAAATGCTATTTCATGGGAAGAAAAATTTAAGCTTGATGTCTGGTATGTGGATAACATCAGCTTTATGTTGGATATTAAGATATTACTGCTTACTGTTTTTAAGGTTTTTAAAAGAGAAGGTATAAGCAACAGTCAGGCAGCAACAATGAGTGAGTTTAAAGGAACAGTTAACAATTAACTGAACCAAAATAAAAATACTACTGATTAATAAATTTGTAAGTAACTAATAAATTGGTAAATATCATGAAAGATAAATTTTTAGAAATATTTAAAGAAGCTTTGGAAGCAGAAGATAAAGAAATCAATATGAGTGATGAATTCCGAGATTATGATGAATGGGATTCACTGGCTCAACTCTCATTGATTGCTGCACTTGATGAAGAGTTTGAAGTTGAAATTGAAGATGAAGAATTCCAAACCCTGAAGACCATAGAAGAATTATTTAATGCAGTTTCCAGTAAAAGTAATTCATAAGTCATTCATCAGGTTCTGCGTCTTTTAATACTTCTCATATCCTAACATTTGCATTTACAGTATGGCAAAGCTCATTTTTGAAGGCATTGGTCTTAAAGCACTTGCAGCAGCAGTGCCCGCAAATACAATAAATAATCTTGAGTATACGCAGCATTTTGAAGCCGATGATGTTGCTCAAATAGTAGAGAAAACGGGGATTCTTCAGCGAAGGTTTGCGCCGGAAGGTATGACTTCAGGTGATTTATGCTATGCGGCCGCCAAGCGTCTAATAGAAGAGAATAATGTAAAACCTGAAGATATAGATGCTATTATATTTGTCTCTCAGACGCCGGATTACAGAATGCCTGCAACTTCTGTGATTCTACAGCATAAGTTGGGTTTAAGCAAAAATACTCTTGCCTTTGACCTTAATTTAGGCTGTTCTGCTTTTGTGTATGGACTTTCAGTTGCATTTTCTTATATGCAGCAACCAAACTTTAAAAACGTGCTTCTATTAGATGGTGAAACCCGTTCCAGAGTTTATCATCCTAAAGATCGAAAAACGGCGTTTTTATTTGGAGACGGAGGAGTAGCAGCATTAATTGGCAGGGATTCATCATTTGGTAAAAGTTATTTTTCATTAAATTCAGATGGATCAAGAGAAGGCTTAATCAAGATGGATGCAGGAGGCTATCGCAACCCGAGTACGCCGGAAACACTAAAAGAGAAAGTTGTAGACGAACATGGTAATATTCGTACGGACGAGCACGGATATATGAACGGCGCGGATGTCTTTAATTTTGCTATACGTGAAATACCGAGGGACATTAAAGATACGCTTGAATTTGCAGGAATGGAGAAGGAAGCGATAGACTACTTCGTGATGCATCAGGCCAATGTTTATATGAATAGCTACCTTGCTAAAAAGCTAAAACTTGATCCCGGGAAAGTTCCTATTAATCTGGATCGTTTTGGAAACACCTCCTCGGTTAGCATACCCCTTGCAATTGCTACAGAGCTAAAAGACAAGCTCAAAGATCCCAAACGACTACTACTTTGCGGATTTGGAGTAGGGATGTCGTGGGCAACGGCCATAACAAGCACAAAAAACTGCAAGGTATCTGATTTGATCGAGCTTGATGCAGCGTTGGAAACTGAATAATATTAAAATGATTGAATCTCCCTTTTCTTTGTCGGGTAAAACGATATTAATAACCGGGGCTTCTTCTGGTATAGGCAAGTCTATCGCAATAGCTTGCGCAGATGCCGGGGCAAGTATTTTTGCATTCGGACGTGACCAAGAAAGATTAGCTGATACTTTGTCGAAACTAGTTTGTAATTCTGATAATCAGAATCACAGAAGTTTTGCCGTAGAGCTTACTGACGATGACTCTATTTCTGAAATAATGAAAAGCCTTGAGGAAGAAGGAGTCAGGTTTTCAGGTTTTGTGCATAGTGCGGGAATATCGACTACCTTGCCGCTACGCTCCATGAAGCCTGATAGCACAACACCGTTTATGAAGCTAAATGTGGATGCTGGTATCCATCTTACTAAATGGATAACAAGAAAAAAGATGGTGGCAGAAAATGGCTCAAGTGTTGTCTTCTTATCTTCAGTTATGTCAGTAGTTGGCGAGTCCGGTAAAACAATTTACAGCATGACAAAGGGAGCGCTTTTATCAGCGTCTCGTTCACTTGCTGTAGAACTTGCCCCCAAAAAAGTTCGTGTAAACTGTATTTCCCCGGGAGTGGTAGAAACACCTATGTCAGGAAAAGCAGTATACAGCCGTAATGAAGTAGCCTTAAAATATGTTCAGGATTTACACCCATTGGGTCTTGGAAAACCGGAAGACGTAGCTTATTCATGTGTATATTTGCTATCTGATGCCGCTAAGTGGGTAACAGGTACTAATATGATTGTTGATGGCGGTTATACTGCAAGGTGATGGCAGGCAATAAACAGGCGATGTTTAGTATTAGATAAATAGATT
Source organism: Balneolales bacterium (assembly GCA_022565805.1). Classification (GTDB taxonomy): domain Bacteria; phylum Bacteroidota; class Rhodothermia; order Balneolales; family Cyclonatronaceae; genus Cyclonatronum. Next base: position 3,350 of record JAIULZ010000019.1, on the reverse strand, counting down.
TGATTTAAGATTATGAAAGAAGTAATAATTGTTGGCGCCGGTGGGCATGCTGCTGAGTTAAACGAGTATTTAGAACTTGATAATAATTTGACGAATGCTAGTTGGAAAGTAGTCGGTCTTATTGATGATAATCCTGAAAGTTATAAACAATACAGCTATAAAGCTCGATTTTTGGGAAGTATAAAAGATCATCAAGTTCATAGCAAATGCTTGTATATGATGGGTATAGCTAATCTTAAATTTCGTAAACTTATTACTGAAAATCTTATTAATAAAGGAGCAACCTTTTTAACTTTTGTACATCCAACTGCTTATGTATCACCTTCTGCAACAATAGGAAAAGGTAGTGTGTTGGCGCCCTATGTAAACCTTGGGCCAAATACTATAGTTGGTGATAATACCCTTATAAATGCACGCTGTAGCCTTGGGCACGACACCCAAATTGGGAATTTCAATTTTATAAGCCCCAACGTATGTTTTTCTGGAAATACAAAAGTAGGTGATGAAAATATATTTGGAATTAATTCCGCAACAATACCTGGTATTCAGGTTGGCAATAGAAATAAAGTAATGGCAGGAATGGTTATTGATAAAAATATAGGTGACGATTCAACCGTATTTTTCAGGTACAAACAAAAAATAATTGCTATACCAAAATTGAAATGACTCAACATCACTTACTTGATCAATTGCTATATAATGGAAAAGAGAGCATTATATATCCTACCGCTAAAATAATTGCCCCGGAAAAACTTTTGCTGGATGACTATGCTGTAATTTGTGACTTTTGCTTTGTAATGGCAGGTATTTATACGAAAATTGGTAAGTATTCACGCTTGTCTCCATACAGTATGATAACCGGTGGTGGAGAAACATACATACATGATTATGTAGATATTTCATATGGTGCTAAGATTATATCAGGAAGCGATGATATTTATTCGGGGTACTTATCCCTACCGCGAATTCCTTCTAACCAAAGAAAAATTTGCAGGCAAAGGATAGAAATTCATTCATATGCATATATAGGAATACATTCTATTATTTTCCCGGGAATAACTATTGGTGAGGGTGCAGTTACCGAGCCAAATACAATTGTAAAGACTAATTTAGAGCCTTGGACTATATATAGTGGCGAAAATTGTAAAAAAATAGGAATTAGAAAGAGGCTTGCATTTGGACAAAGTTAAACGATTTATTGCTAGGCATGCAATAAATTATAAGGGATTTAAAACCGATCGTAAGATTATTGTCATCGAATCTGACGATTGGGGCAGTATTAGAATGCCTTCTTACAGGGTGTATAATGAGCTGTTAAAAGAGGGTTATCCGGTCAATAAAAATCCTTACTCACAGTTTGATGGATTAGCAACAGCAGAAGATCTTGAGTGTTTGTTTGATGTATTACTTTCTTTTAAAGACAAAAAGGATAATTGCCCTGTAATTACAGCAGATACAGTAGTTGCTAACCCAGACTTTGAAAAAATAAAGAAATCAGATTTTTCGAAATACCATTATGAACCTTTTACGACAACTTTAAGAAACTCATCCGCGCATCAAGGTGTATTTAATGTATGGGATCAAGGTATCGCACAGAAAATATTTTTCCCTCAGTTTCATGGTAGAGAGCACGTTAATGTTGAATATTGGATGCAAGAATTACAGAATCCATATTCAGAAGCACGCAGTCTATTTGAATATGGATGTTGGTTAATTAGCAATGATTTTCAAAAAAAAATTAGTTTTCAGGCCGCTTTAGATACCGAATTATTGGAGTCTGTCGAATCTCATAAAGAGATTATAATTAAGGGCCTTGACTTATTTGAATCAATTTTTAAATATCGATCCAAAAGTTTCATTGCTAACAACTTCGTTTATCATTCTTCCCTAAATTTAACATTAAAGAAATATGGTGTTGATTATATTCAAGGTATGAAATATCAAAAACACCCTATACTCAAGAATGCAAAAAGAGAACTTATCAGACATTTTATAGGTGAACAAAACTCAAATGGGCAATTTTATTTGATTAGAAACTGCGTTTTTGAGCCATCACAAAAACCTATTTCATATGATAATGTGGGCGAATGTTTAAAAGATATTAGAAACGCTTTCTTATGGGAAAAACCAGCTATAATAACTGCCCATAGATTAAATTTTATTGGGAGTATTAACCAAGATAATCGTAAAAGAAATCTAAAAATGTTTAAGGAACTATTATCAAATATTCTTAAAGAATGGCCCGATGTAGAGTTTATGAATAGTGCTGACTTAGGGGATTATATCAAGTCAAAATCTTTTTAGCAAAAATATTCTTTTAAATTATATATTTCCATCTATTAACTTGTCAAGTTTAGAATGATTAATAAAGTTATAATCACCGCCAAACAAGCTGGCACCGCTATCCTCAAAGAATACAAAAAGGAGACAAGCTCCGTAGTAGACTGGAAAGCCGATGATTCTCCTTTAACAGTTGCGGATACAGCTGCACATCAGGCTATTGTAAAGGGGTTGCAGGAGTCTTTTCCGGATATCCCGGTTTTGTCGGAGGAAGGGAAGTCCATTCCGTTTAGTGAGCGCAAAAGCTGGCCGAAGTACTGGTGCGTGGATCCAATGGATGGCACGAAAGAGTTCATTAAAAAAACGGGACAGTTTACGGTCAATATCGCTTTAATTGAATATGGTCTGCCGGTCATGGGCGTGGTTTATGCTCCAGCTATCGATTTGCTTTATTATGCAGTGAAGGGCGAAGGGGCTTTTAAAAAGGAAAAAGGTCAGGAGCCGGTTAAAATCAGGGCAGAGCGATATTATAAAAAAGAATCTGATCTGTCTATTGTTGCAAGTAAAGATCATGCAGGTCCTGCGGTGAAAAAGCTATTCGAAGCCTATCCATTGGCGAGCGCTCGCAGCATGGGCAGTTCGCTTAAATTTTGCCTTATCGCTGAAGGTGAAGCAAATTTGTACTATCGAGATGTGCCAACTTATGAGTGGGATACGGCAGCGGCTCAGGCTATTGTAGAAGAGGCTGGTGGCTTTGTGCTCACACGAAACGGGCGTCCGCTCGAGTACAACAAGGAAAATCTGCTGAATCCGGAGTTGATAACGGTCGGTAAGGAAGGGAAGATGTGGGTGGATGTAATTAGGTCTTTGGCAGTGTAGAGGTGGGGAGTTTTTGACCGAGGACCGGAGACGGAGGACCGAGGGTTAGTTTGGGATATCAGAGGTCAGTGGGCTTGATTGAGGTGGGAGTTGTTGACCGAGGACTGGAGTGGACCCCAAAATCAGGACATTTTTTTAAGCGATTTTTTTTAAATCATTTCCATTTATTTCAAAGGTTTCAGGACAGACTC
>JAIULZ010000018.1 GCA_022565805.1 Balneolales bacterium | reverse complement strand
CCACAAAGTGCCATTATTCGCAAGTGTTTTTTTTCTCGGGCTGGGCTGTTTTTAGGCCTATTTAGATTTTTGGGCATAAAAAAACCCCGTTTATAAGCTATAAACGGGGTTTTTAGGAGTGAGCGAGAAACGGGGTTCGAACCCGCGACCTCAACCTTGGCAAGGTTGCGCTCTACCAGCTGAGCTATTCTCGCGAATCTCGTGTTTCAGAGATTCAAATATAACACATTAAAACGGGCCAACGCAAGTTTTTTTTTAGAATCCCGCGTCTTTTTTTCAGACTTTTCGCAAAATCAGTTTTTGTTAAACTCAGCGAACTGCTTATATGTTTTATCGATTTCTGTACGAATCTTTTCAAGTGATTTAAGAACAGCCGAAGATTGCTCTCCAACTACTTTCTCTGAAGTCTGTACAGTTTTCTCAAGTTTACTTGAATCTGTGCTCAGCTGTTTGATGCTGCTCTCTGTAGCCTTTATATTTTGCATTAAGTCTGCAATAGTAGCCTTGGTTTTTTCAGCATCAAAAGAGGCAACAAATGAGCCAAATTCTTTCTGAAGTCCTTTAATATCAGATTTAGCAAGATCCTCTTTAACTCTCTGCACTTCAGACGTGAGGGCCTGAGTAGCTTTTCCAAGCCCTTCGTTGATAGCAGACTGTTTTTTCTGGATGTCAGCCTGAAATTCATTTATTCTCTTATCTACATCTACTTTGCCCAAATCAGATTTGATTTTGGAAATCTCATCATTGATGGTTTTTGTAAGCGCATCTGCTTTTTCTTTTACTCCGCTTAATGCGACTTTCTGGCTATTGAGCATTTCAGCAATTGCAGCGTCAATTTTTTTCTGTATAGCAGCTTCAACTTCGGTAGATAGTTTAACCTGAATTCTGTCTTCAACTTCAACTTCTTTTGTTCCACTTGCAACTGGAGCCCCTCCCCAAACTACAAAAAATACAGTTGCTGCAAGAAAACCGATCACAGAAAGCCATGCGCCTGCACTAGCCATTCCCTCGTCTAAAGGGAGGTGTTGTACTCCTGCCGACAGCGCCAGGCCGGCCAAACCTAAGCCTAAGGAGGCGAAGGCAAGCATTTTGGGTGTCGACTTTTCGAATTTAGTAATATGCTGTTTCATAAATCTGATGGGTATAGATGTGGGTTAGATACATAGTTTTGATGCCGAAGAATATACTCTTATGAATCGAAATTACACAAGTGTAAAAAAAAATACAGGGACTTCCAAAAATGTGAAAAAAAAGACACTTATACTACTGCTCATTTATGATAAATTAAAGGGTTGAGGCTTTTCATGTTCTACGCAAGTTGTTAATTATTTTTTCTGGTCATTCATAAAATTTCTTTTCAATGGATATCTACCTTTAAAGAAAAGTTTAGTGAGAAGGTGGTTTTAGTTATACTCAATATCCTAATGAATATTTTTAAACACTGCATGTTTTAAACACTGCATGTGGAATATAATTCATGTCTCCACTTTCGATAACATTCAAAAAAAATACAGCAAAACCTGTCGGAATATTTATCCTAAACGTATTTTCTACAATTATTTAGGTAAATTACTGATGCATATACTATAAATTTCACGATGAGTACTGCCTTAATCTTCGACTCTTTCCAAATTTTAGTAATTGGATAGAATTATAAATCGAACAGCGAAAGTCGCACTTAACCTTCATTATTTACAAATATTGGGTGTTTGAGTGTATCACCATGAACTTCAGTTAGATAGGTCATATGAGGTAAAAGTTCTATTTCATGCAGTGAATTTTGCCATTAAATAGCGATGTCTGTGAAATAGTTTACTCAACGTAATCGGGTACGTTTCTACCATCATTTCTCAGACGCCTTGTACAAAACCAAATTTCTTAGTGAATAATGCAGGATACTAACTTGTTTCACCCAGAATCAGAAACCGGCTAATTCATGATTTTGAAACTTTCTTTCAAATTTCGCATTGTTTATCTGACAATCTACCAATAATAGACTCATCCGTGCTTTTGGAATGATTTTTGACCCAGACATAAAAAATTAAATTTAACTTAAAAAAGAAAAGTATCGTGTTAGGTGTGTTTTAATTTTGATGAATTTAAATCTATATGTGCAGTTATAAACCATTCGGCATTTGGTTTGCTGTCTGAAACTTAGGCTTATAGATATATTCCGTTTGGTTTGTAATGAACGATGGATTCAAAATAAATCCGTTGTAGAAGATTCCTGTTTAACGATTTTATTTTTCGTGATAAGGCAGGAGACCTGCACAAAAATGGTTTTGTAACGCCTTCATATTTCTCTTTATAATTGGCAATTTAGGGACACTTTAACAATATTATTTTTCGAAATTTGTTTAAGAAATTTTTTGCAACGCAATAAAAAATATGGGAATTGAAAAAAAAGGACGACTAGTAGTTATTAAGTACGGCGGGAACGCCATGACAGATACAGAACAGCAGCTGAAGCTTCTGGAGGAAATTGTCTCTTTGCATAAAAAGGGTGATCAAATTGTGCTGATACACGGCGGCGGTCCCGAAATAAATAAATTGCTAACGCTGGCACAGGTGCAGTCCGAATTTATTAGCGGTCATCGCAAGACAACGGAGGAGGTCATGTACTACGTAGAGCTGGCTCTGCGTGGTAGCGTTAATGGTCGCCTGGTGCGTATGCTTAATTCACTTGGAGTTAAAGCAGTTGGACTCTCCGGGAAAGACGGGGGCTCTGTTATAGCAAAACGAAGGTATCATCTTGAAAAAAATGGCGAGCTGACTGATGAAATCGACATAGGCTTTGTGGGTGATGTGCAATCAGTAGATACAACTCTGTATGAAATTTTATTGAAGAGCGCTTATATGCCGGTTTTAGCGCCTGTAGCTTTAGGAACCGATGGGAAGGACTACAACATAAATGCAGATATTTTTGCAGGAGCTATTGCAGGAGCGTTGGGCGCCGATTGCTATGTGAGTATAACGAATGTTAATGGCCTGTATGCCAATTTTCCCGATGAAGAAAGCCGGATTGAGCAAATAAGCGTAAACGAATTGGCAAACTTCATAAATGAAAAAGCAACAGGCGGAATGTTGCCCAAACTGGAATCTGTTTTGGTAGCGCTTCAAAACGGCGTACAAGAAGCCCATATTATTAACGGTACGGAATCTGGCGCACTTGCTGCCCGCCTTTCCGGATCAGGAATTCACGGAACATTAATTAAGTAGGTTAGAATTTTAAAGTATGAAAACACTGCACGAGATTGATAACGACTATCATTTTAAGACATACAAAAGATATCCGGTTACGCTTACTCATGGCTTGGGTTCGCGCGTTTGGGATACCGATGGAAACGAGTATATAGATGCATTGGCAGGTATCGCCGTAAATAATGTGGGACATTGTCATCCGGCAGTTGTGGAGGCAATTCGCGCTCAGGCTGGAACGCTAATTCATACATCGAACTTTTTCACGACAGAACCACAGGTTCAGCTTGCAAAAAAACTGGTAGAGCTGGGAAATCATCAGCGTGTGTTTTTCTGCAACAGCGGTACCGAAGCCATAGAAGGTGCTTTAAAGCTGGTTAAGCGCTATGCCAATAAAACGGGTAAAAAAGGTCCGATTGTTACCATGGCGGGCGCTTTTCATGGCAGAACGCTGGGCGCGCTGGCTATGGGACAGCCTAAATATCAGGAAGGGTTCGAACCGATGCTGGGTGGCTTCACCCAAATTCCATTCAACGATATTAAGGCCGCAGAGGCGGTTATCAACGACGATACGGTTGCGGTTTTTATGGAGCCGATTCAGGGCGAAGGGGGCATTCATGTTGCGGGTCGCGAGTATATGAATGAGCTGAGCTCTCTTTGTCTCGAGCACAAAGTATTGCTGGTTTTTGATGAAATTCAGTGCGGCGTTGGACGCACAGGCGCTTTTTTTGCTTACGAAAAATACGGTATCGTGCCCGATATTATTACCATGGCCAAAGGCCTCGGTGGTGGTTTCCCGATCGGAGCCTTTATGGCAACAGAAGAAGTCGCAAGCGTAATCGAATATGGCAAGCATGGTACAACTTTTGGCGGTAATCCGCTGGCCTGCAGAGCGGCTTTGGCAACGATAGACGCAATTTTTGATGAAAATATGATAAGACAGGCTCAAGAAAATGGAAAGTGGCTGCGCGATCGAATTCGAATTGAAATCCCCGGTGAACCAGGTATTTCTGAAGTGCGGGGGATGGGACTCATGAACGGAGTCCAGCTTACATTCGATGGAGCCGGTGTGGCGCTCAGAATGCTACGTAAGGGCGTAATCGCCAACGTAACTGCCACAAATGTGGTGCGGCTTGTTCCCGCCCTTAATATCAGTCGCGACGAGCTGGATATTGTAGTGGATGTGATGATGCAGGCTATTGCTGAAGAGCAGGCATCTCAGCTTCAGGAAAAAGAAAAAACAGAATTAAAATAGATTTTTCAGCAAAAACGGATTTTTTAATGAGTTATGATTTAGGGAAGAAAAGCGGTAAAACCTTGAAAGCGGGAATTGCAGGAGGCACGGGCTATACCGGCTCGGAGCTTATTCGGCTAATTACCGCTCATCCTGTATTAGAGCTGGTTGCCGTAACTTCAGAAAGCAAGGCGGGAAATACTTTAGATCAGGAACATCCACAGTTTTCCGGATTTTATGATCTTCGGTTTATCACCGTAAATGAGATGGATACAGACAGTCTGGATGTCCTTTTTCTGGCGTTACCGCATCGGGTGTCTATGGAGTTTATGGCTGAGCATAAAAATATTTCGTGCAAGGTTGTGGATTTAAGCGGCGATTTTCGTCTTCGAAATGCAGATACCTACGAAAAATGGTATCAAACTACGCATAAAGCCCGCGAATTAAACAGCCGGGCGGTTTACGGTATGCCGGAACTCTACAGAGACGAGATTAAGCATGCAGACCTGGTTGCAAATCCGGGGTGTTACCCAACCTCATCGATTTTGCCTCTGCTTCCGATAATGAAAAATGATCTTGCAGAGATCGACTCTATCGTTATAGATGCAAAATCCGGAATTACCGGCGCCGGCGCTTCTGCCAAACCCAATACGCACTTCCCGAATGCATACGATAACTTTACAAGCTACGGACTCAAAACTCATCGTCACACTCCCGAAATAGAGCAGGCTTTGCAGTTTGTTTCTACAGGAGGAAGCGTTCTTGTTCAGTTTACGCCACATTTGCTTCCGGTAAACCGGGGTATTCTTACAACCACCTACAGTAAAGCAAAAAAGGGAGTGCGTGAAAAAGACGTGCAGGAAGCCTTTAGCGCTATGTATCAAAATGAACCGTTTATCAGGTTGCGAAACATGCCGCCTGAACTTAGATACGTAAGAGGGACAAATTTTTGCGATATCTTTTTTACTTTAGATGAAAGAACAAATCGTATAATTACAGTGAGTGCAATAGACAATCTTGTGAAAGGTGCTGCTGGTCAGGCTATCCATAATGCTAATATTATGTTTGGTCTGGAAGAAACCACTGGTCTACTTTCACCAGCAATTTGTCCCTAAATTACAGCTATGGAAAATATTACGGATGTGAGAGGATTCACCTACTGGGGAGCCCATACAGGTGTAAAAAGCAAGCGCAGAGACCTTGGCCTCATTTTGTCGGATAAACCGGCATCTGCTGCCGCGGTTTTTACCCGAAATGTAATCGTGGCCGAGCCAATCAAGATTAGCCGCGAACATATTAAAAATGGTATAATTCGGGCTGTGGTGGTCAATTCTGGCAACGCTAACGCCTGTACCGGTCAGCAAGGCTATATTGGCGCGCAGGCTATGGTTGCGGCTGCTTCTAAAGAGTTTGGTATACCAAGAGAGCAGGTTTTGATTGCTTCTACCGGAGTAATAGGCCGAAATTTCCCAACCGAAAAAGTGGTGGCCGGCATTAAGGAAAATGCGGTTAAACTTACTAATCGTAAAGTTGCGGGCTCTTTGCTTGCCAGCGCTATTTTAACGACCGATACTTTCCCGAAAGAAGGCTTTGTTTCGTTTGAGCTGAGTGGTAAAAAAATAAATATGGGTGCGGTTGCCAAGGGCTCGGGAATGATTCATCCCAATATGGGAACCATGCTGGCTTTTATTATGTGTGATGCCGCTATTTCGCCCGCCTTGCTGGATAAAGCGTTAAAAAAAGTTACAGACGATACTTTTAATATGATTACGGTAGACGGCGATACTTCTACAAACGATATGGTCTGTATTCTGTCTAATGGCGAGGCGGATAATAAGCTTATTAATGAAGAGGGGGAAGATTTTGACACCTTTACCCGGTATTTGGGTCAGCTTTGCCAGCATTTGGCAAAAATGATTGTTTCTGACGGTGAAGGGGCTTCCAAGCTAATCGAATATGTGGTAAAGGGTGCCCGGTCGAAAGAGGATGCGCGGCAGGTAATCCGTACTATTTCGGATTCTTCCCTCGTAAAAACAGCCATGTTTGGCAGAGACCCAAACTGGGGACGCATTGTTGCAGCTGCTGGAAGGGCAGGAGTTCCTTTTGATCCGCAAAAGCTGGATTTGTTTATAGGCTCAGGAAAACAGCTTAAAATTCTTGAAAATGGTCAGCCATTACGGGTAAACCTGAATGATCTTAAGAAGCTGATGAAAAATACAGAAATCCAAATTATCCTCGACTTCAAAGGCGGAGAATCTCAGGCTGTAGGCTGGGGCTGTGACCTCAGCTATGAGTACGTGCGCATTAATGCGGAATACACCACGTAGGCAATGAATTAGAATCAAGAAATTGCGCCGGAACCGAAAGCTATTACCAAATAGGAGTCTGTTAGATTCCTGCTTGGTAATACGTTTAATTTAATTCAATTCAATTCAGCTCAATTTCGTAAAGACCAATTATAAAATGGTCGGGGTCGTCGTCTCGGATAATCATAAGCTGATTGTTCAGAACGCCTTTAAATTGATGGGGTAGCTCAATTTCGCCATGGTAATGCCTGCCTTCAAGGCTATATACGCCTATGTACTGTTCTAAATCTGAGTAGTCAAGACTTTCTCTGAATATTTCATTCTGATTCATAAAATAAAACAAGAAAAAATCATCAGTTAGAAACGGTTGCATTACAATGCTTATTTGGCTAATAATATCATATGCCTGCTCCATAGAGTAAGACAACAAAATATCATCACCCAATTTAAAATGGGGGGACTCATGAGCCCAAATCTATAAAAGCTCCAGCTCTTTATTCTTGACTCTGATACTTGGAGAGGTTCGGTTAACCACAAACAACTCCTCTCGACTATAGTCGAAAACAAGTTTAGGAAATTGCAGAGTGCCCCGCCGGTTCTTATAATACGGGTCCCATCCACCTCCGGTTTTGACGCTTGAAAAATCATACTCAGCTACCGCAACGGAGGTGTTTTCACTAAATGAAGGATCACCGGGCTTTTCCATTGGGATATACCATTTGTTATCAATGAGCGGCATCATATTGCCCCTTGACCATATCTGATGCTCGACTAATCCGGTAAATGATTCTATAAATGTTCCGAAGATATCAAATTTTTTAATGATCTCTTGATTAACATCATAAACAAAGATGTTCTGATTCGTATCGAACCCTATTCTTAGGGGGACTAAAAACTCTTCAGGTCCGCGGCCTGGTTCACCGAAGTGTGTGATGTAATTGCCGGAGGAATCAAACAGAGTTAGAATTACATTATCATGATTTGATATAATAAACCCTGATTGGTCCGGCAAGACGTGGAAATAAGGTCTCGTTCTTGCGATTACATGAGGAGGGTAGCCCGTTAGCTTAATGTCCCGGATGTGGTTAAGTGAAGCGACTTTCTCCTTTGAATCCTGATCGCTGGCATCATGTGATCCGCAGGAAATTGGCAGCAAGTAAATAAAAAACAGGGTTCCGATTAATTGACTACGCTTAAAAGCAAACATTTTAAACTATTCAATTTAGAATGAATACTGCATTAAAAAAGTCTTATGTCTGGGCGATGAAAAATTCTGAACAAACAGAATTTCAAATTCATGTTTTATGTGGCAATCAAGAAATAATGTCAATTCTTCCCGGAATTCTCTAAGTCAGTACAGAAATTCAGATAATAGAGTTTAGGTTTGATTCATTGATCGCTTTCGTCTAATCTATGAGTTGGCAAATGAAGGGGAGATCCATTCGGGCATGCTGCGCTTTTTTGCATTAATAATTAGTTCCCTTTGCATTAGCTTTTTCGAAGAGTCTGCCACTCAGGAATGGGGTGTTTTTATTTGGGTCGGGTTTCTGACTTCTAAGTACAAAAAAACTTCATCAAATACATCAATGCAGATTTCGTAAAGAATTATTTAAACTATTGTTGATGTTTTCTGAAATAATCCAACAGATGTATGAGCCAAGTATAGCTTCTTAAATCTAATCTTTCATGAAAATAAAGATTAGTTGTTATCTTTATGTAAGATAACCAAACGTCTGTTTTGCTAAAGTAATAAAAAGAAGGGCAGGGCGACAAATAGTTTTTTGTAAAATTGAGGGGCGCCTTTTAAAGTCTTGCTTTTCTCCTCGCCTCGGAATCTCCCATAATCTCATCCAGCATTTTCTCGTCGGGTACGGCCGGACGGTCGCGATAGCGGTCTACCACGCATAGAAAAGAGAGAGGCGCTCCTTTATCGGCATGAAATTGATGCAGGGTTTCCGGACTGATGTACACTACATCGAAAGTATTCAGGTCATGGACCTCATCACCCAGAATTACGCTGCCTTTACCTTCGATAATCATAACAGAGTGAGGATGCCTGTGGTATTCGAGAGACGAATAGCCGCCTTCGAGCACCCGGAATACACGGGTTTGCATATTTAGCTCATGCTCGTTTTCTCCCTCGCCCAGCAGCGAAAAACGGGTGATGTCTTTAAAACTCGTGCCAGCGGTTTTGTATACCTTCGGCTGTACTGTTTCCCAGCCCTGTTTGGCTTTCCGTATAACTTTTGAGTTTGGTTTCACGATGTAGGAATTTAGTTGTTAAGCTTTTTTTAGTGGCGATGTGTAGCTTGTAAGTAGTATTTCGTGATGATGATTTTAGATTTTTTGCATCAAGTTTCTTTATACATGCTTTCCAGCTCATCAATCAGCTCGGTGCAGGCTGTTTTTACTCCGCCGGGATGCTGGTAGAGAGAGCCGCCAATCAAAAAAGTAGTGTCCTTGCCATACCATTCTGAAAACTGACGGATACTGTTGCGCTGTATTCCACCACCGGGTGCAGGAAAACAGTTTTTTTTCGTGGCTGATAACTCTTCCCGACACGCGGAATTTATCTTTTTGCAGCTCTCCATGCTAAAAGAAAAGCGTCCGCCATAGTTTGGGTAAATGCTGAAATCTGCCCCAAAAGCCTTCCATAGCTCGCCGTATAAAAATTCTGGTGTGAAGCCGAAGGAGTTTGAAAGTACATAGCTGCCGCTAAAGGCCGGATGTGCCATAATGGGAAAACCTTCGGCATCAGCCGCAAGTTTGTTCATTTGGTGCAGGCCGCATAGATGCGGAATTACGAGCGCGCCGCCGGCTCCGGCTTTTTTGGCAATAGAAAATCTGCGTAAGGTCTGTTCGCCATCGGCGGTTACATTCGGTAGATAAATGGCTTTATGTCCGGTTTCATCCGCGGCTTTTTGAACCGCAGCCGTGCAGGCCGCTACGCGCTCTTCAAAGGGAGAAGATGCCTGATTGGCAAGGCCGTGATCATCTTTGATGAGATCAATTCCTCCAAGCGCGAACTGATAGCAAATTTCGGCAATCTCGGCGGTGCTGAGCCCGATGGGTTTGAGCGCTGAGCATAATAGCGGCCGCCTATTTTCCCGCGATTTCGCGCTGCACAAAGCCCGTACACCATTTATGCCGTTGGCGGGGCCGTTCAGCTGTAAGTGCTCGAGTTTATCCCAGCTTAAGCCCGTTACTTTTACTCCATTGTAAAGCGACACGTTACCAAGCAAAACATTCAAAAACTGAGAAAGATCGTCTCCCAGAAGTCGGCTGTCGTAGGAAATTTTGGATTCCCAGCTGCTTTCTGAAGTTTGCGAAACTTTTTGTGTATGACCTCTGAAAATCTCAAAAATACGCGGACTCAAAACGTCGTCGGGAACTTCAACGCTTTGCTCGCCGGCCACTTTTTCCGACAAAGCCATAGCTTCATCTTCATGGTCTGCTACCAGCTTGTATGAAACCGTAAATCGGGTCATAATTAGAGATCAGGCTGTAAAATTGGCGTCGGTAATAGACTCGGAGCGGTCGGGTCCTGTAGATATAATTTTGATGGAAACCCCAGTTTCATGTTCGATAAATGTAAGCAAAGCCTGCGCTTCTTCAGGAAGATCAGCGCGTTTTTTGCAGTGTGAAATGTCGCATTCCCAACCCTTAAACCCTTGGTAAATAGGCTTGAGGCGATCCAGCTGCGCAATGCTCTTTGGAAACACATCGGTAAAGGTGCCGTCGAGCTCATAGCCAGTGCAAACCTTAACTTGCTTCATGGTATTAAGCACATCAAGCTTGGTTATAACCAGCTCATTAATGCCGTTTATTCGAATAGCGTACTTTAAAGCCACCAAATCGAGCCAGCCGCAGCGACGCGGTCTGCCCGTAGTAGCACCGAATTCCCGGCCAATCTGCCGTATTTTATCACCATCTGCCCCGTGAAGCTCGGTCGGGAAGGGTCCGTTGCCAACTCTGGTACAATAAGCTTTGGAAATGCCCATCACCTTCGAAATTGCGGTTGGTGGCAATCCTGTTCCGGTGCACGCGCCTCCGGAAGTAGGGGATGAGGAAGTTACAAAAGGGTAGGTGCCATGGTCTAAATCCAGCAGGGCACCCTGAGCGCCTTCCAATAAAATAGACTCATTTTGCTCGTACGCTTTATGAAGTAAATCTGATGTATCACAAATGTAGGGCTTGAGCTGCTCGCCCCATAAATTAAGCTGATCAAGCAGTGGATTGAGAGCAATTTCGGGAAGTTTGTATAAATACTTAAGCTGAATATTTATCTCTTCAAGCAGATAGACCAGCTTTTTTTTCAGGGTTTCGGGTTCGGTTAAATCCATTACGCGAAGCCCGGTTCTTGCGGTTTTGTGGATGTAGGCAGGGCCAATTCCTCTACCGGTTGTTCCAATAGCGGCATCTCCCACCGACTTCTCGCGTGCCTGATCCATCTGTTTGTGGTAGGGAAGAATAATATGAGCCGCAGCGCTTACCTTAAGCTGCCGCTCCGGGTGTGCTCCTTTGGAAGCCACCATTTTGATTTCTTCCAGCAGTTTTTCCGGATCAATTACGACGCCGTTACCGATAATACAGCTTGTATTCGGGTGGAAAATACCCGACGGAATTAAGTGGAGTACATAGGTTTTTCCGTCGAACTTAATCGTGTGGCCCGCATTCGCGCCACCCTGATACCGAACAACGTGCTGAACATTTTCGCTGAGATGATCTACAATTTTTCCTTTACCTTCATCCCCCCATTGGGAACCAATAATAACACGGACAGACATAAAAATTTGGATTTAATCATACATAAACAACCGGCAAAACCTGCCAGCCGGAGTTGCTGTAGCAATAGTTTTAAAATAATCTGATTTTATCACAAAAAAAGAGGTGTACCCATATAGATACACCTCTTTAAGCAGTATTAAAATACCGCTAAAACGATTACAACAAAATCAGGCGTAATCAAACAAAAAAGGCTTATTCAGCATCGTTTTGGAAAGATTCTACCGCGGCGTCGAGCGACTTGAAGTGCTTGAATACGGTAATAAGCTTTGTAACGATGAGAAGACTTTCAATTTTGTTAGCGGCATTGGCAATACGAAGATCACCGCCGGCATTACGCATAGTTGTAAGGCCACCGATAAGCATTCCCAGACCGGAAGAGTTCATAAAAGAAACTTTAGCCAGGTCTACGACTACATTTTTTTGGCCTTTATCTATGAGCTGATGCAGGCTTTCGTTTAGTTTGGTGGCATCGGGGCCACCCATTACGTTGCCTTTAAACTCAATGATAACGCAGTTATACCGCTCTGTGGTGTTGAAACTCATGTTTTATTCCTCGCAGGAAAGTTAAGAATTAACTGTTGGTCTTTCTTAGCTGCAGATCGACAACAAGGCTACTTGCTACAAATATTGAGCTATATGTACCAAGAATTACTCCCAAAATCAAGGCAAAAGATAAGCCTTTTAGTACTTCTCCGCCAAATACAAACAAAATGCCAACCGCAATAAGAGTTGTTACCGAAGTTACTACGGTACGGCTAAGCGTATTGTTAATACTTCTGTTAACCATTGTATCGTAGGCTTCGGTCTTGAATATAAGGGAATTTTCCCGAATACGGTCAAAAACTACTACCGTATCGTTAAGAGAATATCCCACAATGGTGAGGAAGGCGGCAATAATCGCCTGATCGATATCAAGAGCGAACGGAACGAGGTCGTAGAGTAGTGTAAACATACCCAAGGTAATGATTACATCGTGCGCCAGTGCGGCTACGGCTCCTGCCGAATAATACCATTTCTTGAATCGAATAAGAATGTAGAGGAAAATAAGCGCAAGAGCAAAAATTACGGACTGCAGCGCTGCATTTCGCAGATCTTCCGCAAAACGCGGACCTACGATTTCCGTTCGAATAATTTGCGCCGGATTATCGGGGTATGCCTGTGCCAAACCACCTAAAATGGCACTGTTGAGAGCGCCACCTTCGAGTGGAGAATCGGTACGAATAATAATATCTGCACCAAAGGTTTTTACCTCAGGAATACTAAGCAGAGGTTCGGCAAGCTCTGCACGAATTTCTTCTACAGAAGGTGAAGCGGCCTCGAAAGCCACAACTATTTCTGTACCACCGCGAAAGTCGATGCCAAACTGCAGGCCTTTCACGAGAATTGCCGCAATCGAAATTACCACGAGTATACCGGAAATGATATATCCGATTTTACGTTGGTGGATAAAGTTGAACTTAGGATCTTCAAATAATCTCATAATTCTATTTTCTAAATATCAGTTTAAGTAAATGGGTTTGGGTAAGGAATATGAGTTATCCAAAGCTGATGCTTGGGTTGCGGCCTCTTGTGAGCCAGTCAACGATAACCCTTGTGATGATGATAGCACTGAACAACGAGGCAACAATACCTGCCATTAGCGTTACCGCAAAGCCTTTAATCGGGCCCATACCAAAACTGAATAGAATTAATGCCGTTAAGAATGTGGTGATGTTAGCATCCAGAATTGCGCTCATGGCATTATTGTAACCGCTGTCTATGGCAGCAATAATCGATTTACCGGAGCGAAGCTCTTCACGAATACGGTCGAAAATAAGTACGTTTGCATCTACCGCCATACCGATGGTAAGAACGATACCAGCAATACCCGGCAGGGTTAATGTGGCTTGGAACGCGCTTAGAATACCAAGTATAAACACAATGTTGAGAACCAGCGCAAGGTTTGCGATTCCGCCACCTGTACGGTAGTAGAAAATCATAAATAGACATACTACTATTAAGCCAAACAAGGCTGAATTAAACCCGGCGCGTATAGAGGCTTCACCAAGAGTAGCACCTACTGTACGTTCTTCAATAATATCGAGTGGTGCAGGCAGAGCACCAGACAATAGTATATTTACAAGATCTTCCGCTTCTGCCAATCCGCCTAAGCCACTAATTGATGAACGACCGTCGGAAATTTGGGTCCGTACGGTTGGATAGCTGTATACCATTCCATCAAGAATAATAGCTACCGGACGACCAATATTGGCGCCTGTAAGCATGCTCCAGGTGCGGGCACCATCACGGTTCATGGTCATTGAAACTTCCGGTGCGTTTGTTTGCGGGTCGAAAGCCGGACGCGCATCCGTAATAACTTCACCGGTTAATTCTGCCGTGGCACGAACACCCAAAAGTGGCAAAAGTCCGCCTTCTGTTTCCTGCCGCGCTCCCCACATAAGCTCCATGTTGCCAGGTATGAGGCGCTGAATAGATTCTCTGCGTAGAAGATCGTTTACTGTAGCAGTATCTCTGGGGCTGGCATAACCCATACGAATATCCGGCCCGCCGAGATCAATAAGAACATCCAAAAGCGGGTTGGTTACTATTTGCTCAGTTTCGCCATCTTCGCCTTCGATGGTTTCTGTTTCATTTAGAGCGGCTACAATTCTTTCAAAAGTATTGCGGATCTCGTTGGAGTTTGCCATTGTTCTAAACTCCAGGCGAGCGGTACCACGCAGAAGGCTTCGCACACGATCCTGATCGTCGTCTACACCGGGAAGCTCTACAACTATACGGCTGGTACCCTGCTTAACAATAGACGGCTCGGTTACACCAAAGCGGTCAATACGATTACGAATAATTTCGACAGCACGATCTACAGCTGCACTACGCTGCTGGTTCAGGAAATCGCGTACTTCATCGTTTGTTGATGCACGGGTTAATTCATCGGAGTTCATGTGGAAATAACGGCTAAGTCGAGCTCCTTCGTTATTTCTTTCAAACTCATTAATAAACTCGGCTACTACGTCTATATTTGCAGTTCTGGATCGCTCGAAAGTGGTTTGGAGCGCCTCGTCGAAAGCATCATCGCGCTGGTCGCGGGCAAGTTCTGAGATTAGCTGGTGTGTGGCCAGCTCCAGCGTAACATACATCCCACCCTGAAGATCGAGACCAAAGTTAAGGGCTCTTGATCTCAGGTTTGCGAGACGATCTGCGTTCTGGAAAAGATATTCGGTGCGCGCTTCTTCGTCAAGAGAGCTTATATGCCGCTCTTCCAGCCAGTGCCGAACACTAAACTGAAGATAGAATCCTGTAAGCACCAGGAAACCTATAATGAAGAAAATCTTGGTTGAGTTATTTTTTTTCATAAGTTAAGGTTGTTGTTTATTTAGTTTTGTCAGAGAAAGATCGGATGCGGCGGATTAATAAAATTGCATAATTCGCCCGTTTGAAAAGGATAATACCGTTTATTTCAATTGCTGAATTTTGATGGTACTCCCTGAGGATACTGTACTGGTATGAGGTCTAAAGAGCAGAACTTAAGGTTGCAGTTTATCGAATCTGAAACAATTAATCTGAAAGCAAGGAATTCTACATTATTCGGAGCTTTCAATCGAAATTGAGATACAAAAGGTAGTTAGCTCTATTCTTTGATTTCGATAAGCAAGAAGTAAAACAAGGAGGAAGTTTTGCTTCAGAACAGTAAGCTGTTATGAGCTACCTAGGGGGCGTTTATGGCGTGCCCGCTTAAGAAGGAGCTTATCTTAAGAGCCGAAACAGCAAGGAAAGCGGGCTGTTTGGCATGTGTAAAGGCTGTTTTTTGGTCGTCTGAATCTATAGAGCGTACAGGGTGATGAGACAGGAAATGTAGCCATGCTCCACTGTATTTTTGAATCAGCTGAAGGTGTATTCGCTCAAGATTGAGCGTTGTCGCCATGTCTGAGGCATCATGATGCTGAGACCAGGCAAGAAAAAGATAGCTTAATATGATATTGCGATCTGATTCTGATTGCCCACTTTTTTTATCATCTTCTGTGGTAGCAAGTGATTGGAAATCGTGCAGACCAGCTAATGCAGCCGTTGCGCTTTGATCCAATCTATCTGCTGCAATGGTATTTTGGTTTTCAGCCAGATGCTGATCCACCCAATTCGAAAAAAACGAATAGGACTGCAGGGCAGAAGAATCTGTAAGCTGCACGGAGCTGAAGCCTGCCAGAACCAGAAAAACCCAGATTCGAATAAATATGGTGGTGTGCGAATACATCATCATTCAAAGATAGAGAAAACAGCTGATCTCATCAACACTACTTTAAGCAAGCTTTAATTAAGTAGAAAGTTTAACCCAAAATAAATCACAAAACGAGTATAAACCAGCTTTTTGATATAATTTCGCATGTTTTTGCATGTAAAAAGATAGCTTTTTAGAGAATAATTTCTTCTCAAAGCGGATTGGGTTTCTGGGTATTCTCAATAATTATAGCACTTCTTAAGAAAGTGTGAAATAAAGTTGCTTAAGGAAACTCAATCACTTCACCGGCATGCTCAAGGCTTCTTTGTGGCGCAAAAGTTCTTCCTTAAGATACTTGCCCGTGTGGCTGCCTTCTGCTTCAGATACTTTCTCTGGAGTGCCGGCTGCTATAATTAACCCACCGCTTTTACCACCCTCCGGACCTAAATCTATAACATAATCGGCGGCTTTAATCAGGTCCAGATTATGCTCGATTACGAGTACAGTGTTGCCTTTATCAACCAGCATTTGAATTACATCTACCAGCTGACGCACATCTTCGAAATGAAGTCCCGTTGTGGGTTCATCCATCACATACAGGGTGTTGCCGGTGCCTATTTTGGATAATTCCCGCGCCAGTTTAACGCGCTGTGCTTCACCACCGCTAAGCGTTGTGCTTGGCTGACCGATGGTCAAATAGCCAAGACCCACCGAGTTTAGTGTTTCCAGAGTTCTTTTAATTCGAGGAAGGGCATCAAAAAAGTTTACAGCTTCTGAGACAGGCATATTAAGAACATCGCTGATGTTCTTGCCTTTGTAATAGATTTCGAGCGTTTCCCGGTTATATCTTTTTCCGTTGCAGGATTCGCACTTTACATATACATCGGGCAGAAAATTCATTTCAATTTTTTTGAGGCCATCTCCGCCACATTCTTCACAACGACCGCCTTTTACGTTAAAAGAAAATCGCCCCTGATCGTAGCCGCGTATTTTAGCCTCGGGTAAATCGGCAAATAGCGCCCTGATGGCATCGAATACTTTCGTGTAGGTGCCGGGGTTAGATCTTGGAGTTCGGCCGATAGGACTTTGGTCGATCGAAATGATTTTATCAATATTATCGATGCCCTCAATTTCGTCGTAGGGTAGAGGAGCATCTTTCGATTTGTAAAAGTGATTGCTCAAAACCGGAACCAGGGTTTGGTTTATGAGTGAGCTTTTGCCGCTTCCGCTTACACCGGTTGCGGCTACAAATGTGCCGAGAGGGAGCTCGAAATCAACGCGTTTAAGGTTGTGACCTCTTGCGCCGGTAATTTTAAGAGTTTTGCTGTTACCAGATCTGCGGTATTCTGGAATGGGGATTACTTTGTTATAAGAAAGGTAGGCCGCGGTTGTGGTATCAGAATCCAGCGTATTGGGTGTGCCTTTGCTCACAATCTCGCCGCCATAAACGCCAGCGCCCGGACCCATATCAATCACATAATCGGCATGTTCTATGGTTTCGCGATCATGCTCTACTACGAGCACCGAGTTTCCGAGATCCCGGAGCATCTGCAGCGATTGTATAAGTTTAATGTTATCCCGCTGATGCAATCCAATACTTGGCTCATCTAAAATATAGAGAACTCCCACGAGCTGCGTGCCGATTTGAGTAGCCAAACGAATTCGCTGAGCTTCGCCACCGCTCAGGCTTTGCGCTTCACGGTCGAGTGTTAGATAATTAAGGCCTACATTCAGCAAAAAGTCGAGTCTGTCCCTGATTTCTTTTATGATTTGCGAACCAATTAATCGCTGCCGGTCGGTGAGCTCGAGCCGGTCTATTTCATATCTTAATTCCGAGATATCCAGCTTTACCAGATCTGCAATGGTGTGCTTGCCGACTTTGTATGAAAGTGCCTCTTTATTGAGTCGGCCACCGCCGCAGTCCGGGCATTTTACTTGGTTCATAAACGCCTTGGCTTTATCCCGCTGCTTAGGAGAATTGCTTTCCTCGTAGGAATGCCGAATCATGGAAACCAGCCCCTCAAACGGGTGCTGATAAGTTGCGCCGGAAGAGCCGAAGTCGTAGCGTACATCATATTTCAGCGCACCACTGCCGTAAAAAAGCGTGTTGAGCAGAGCATCCGGCATTTTGTTGAAAGGCGTTTTAAAATCAGCATCGGCGGTTTTTAAAACAGCATCGATCAGCTTAAAGGCAAAGGTGCTTTTGGGTTTACCCAAATACCGAATGCCGCCTTCGCTAATGGTCGTACTCAGGTTGGGTACAATTAAATCCGGATCGGGATCGTAGTGATAGCCCATTCCGCCGCAGGTTTTACAGGCGCCGAACGGGGAGTTAAAAGAGAATAAATTTGGTGCCGGATCTTCATACGCAAGACCGCTTTCGGTATCGAACAGCTTCATAGAATAGAGCTGATCTTTGCCGTCGCCGTTTTGTTCTGGTATGTGAAGAATTACATTTCCATCGGCCATTTCCAGAGCGGTATGCACCGATTGCGCGATTCTGGAGCGGCTATTTTCTGAAATGACAAACCGATCTATAACCACTTCAATGTTATGGGTTTTATAGCGGTCGAGCTTCATGCCATCTTCTATCTCGAGCATTTTGCCGTTAACGCGTACGCGAATGTAGCCCTGTTTCAGCGTTTGTTCAAAAAGCTCGCGATAATGGCCTTTTCTGCCCCGAACCACAGGCGCGAGACAGTAAGCTTTCGTGCCGTTTGGCATACTCATGATAGAATCCACAACCTGATCGGTCGTTTGTTTTTCCATCCGGTTGCCCGAAATGTAGGAGTAGGGAATTCCGGTTCTTGCAAATAAAAGCCTCAGGTAGTCGTAAATCTCGGTAACGGTACCAACAGTTGATCTCGGATTTCTGTTTGTCGTTTTTTGGTCTATCGATATTACGGGAGATAAACCATCAATAAAATCAACATCGGGTCGTTCCATCATCCCCAAAAACTGACGCGCATAGGCCGATAAAGATTCCATAAATCGCCGCTGACCTTCTGCGTAAATCGTATCGAATGCCAGCGATGATTTTCCAGAGCCTGATAGGCCGGTAATCACCACAAGCTGATCGCGGGGAATATCTATATCGATTTTTTTGAGATTATGTTCGCGGGCGCCGCGGATTATGATATTGGATTGCAAAATGCTTTAGTTACTTGATAATGACGGTTAGCGGTAGTGCAGACAGATAGCTGAAATGGGAAAAATGCGTATTTAATGCGCAAATTATTTTGAGACTTTAAAAATACGGACTTTTCTGCTATATGGCAGAAGCAACCCTGTATACTTGCATAGTCTGTGTTTTAAGGTCGATGTGTAGTAAGGTAACATCAGTTAGTTAGAAATGATTCTATGGAACAGTAAATAGCAGACTAAACAAGACGTAGGATCAAAGACATGAGACTTCAGTTTAACAGAAGAAAGCCGTGATTTAAGGCGCAGTTGGCAATATTTATTGTAATGAATCCGGATACTTATGTGCCTGCTCGTTTTTTATTAGCAGACCGTAGCATAAAACCCTTATTTTAGCAGTTTGGGGCATTAATATCTTACTCGGGTTTCAGGATGCATGAAAGTATATATATCTATGATTAACCCGGAGCTCATTTTGAGTTAGAAATTTGTGCAAATTGAATAGTTGTTGTCCAAAAGTGTTTACCCAAATAAGCTAAACCTAACTGAACTAAAACGTGCAAAAATCGCCGTTTTGCGATTTTAAATGCAATAAATGAGATGGAAATAATAAAACGTAAGTCCTGGACTCCGGAATCCTGGAGAACCTTTCCTATTCGCCAACTGCCTGATTATCCAAATACAGAAGCG
This sequence comes from Balneolales bacterium, assembly GCA_022565805.1. Taxonomy (GTDB): domain Bacteria; phylum Bacteroidota; class Rhodothermia; order Balneolales; family Cyclonatronaceae; genus Cyclonatronum. The sequence continues at coordinate 23,754 of JAIULZ010000018.1, read as the reverse complement.
CTGGAAAAAGCGTACAACCAGCTTCAAACATACCCACCGCTTGTTACTACCTGGGAAATAGATGCCCTTAAGAAAAAGCTCGCTAAGGCGGCAAAGGGCGAATCATTTTTGCTTCAGGGCGGCGACTGCGCCGAAACTTTTGAAGACTGTAACTCTCCGCATATAGTTAAACTGCTTAAGGTATTGCTCCAGATGAGCTTTATCATGGTTCACGAGATGAATATTAGTGTGGTGCGGGTGGGGCGTATTGCCGGGCAGTATGCTAAGCCAAGGTCAAAGGCAAGCGAACGTATTGGCGATTTAGATTACCCGATTTACAGGGGAGATCTTGTTAATGGGTACGAAGTAGATGCAGATATTCGTGTGCCCGATCCTCAACGACTGGTAGAAGCTTATCATAAATCGGGGCTTACGCTTAATTTTATACGTGCGCTTACCGAGGGTGGTGGTTTTGCAGATCTTCATCACCCCGAATACTGGGAGCTCGATTTTATGAGCAATAATCAGTATTACGAAGAGTACGCGAATCTGGTAAAGTCGATTACTAATGCTGTTAAGTTTATGGAAGGCGTTTTGCCCTCAGAGCTTACTTCATTAAGACAGGTAGAAATGTTTACCAGCCACGAGGCGCTTAATCTATATTACGATTCTGCTCAAACCCGGCAAACACCTCATAAGACCGGCTGGTACAATTTAAGTACGCACATGCCCTGGATTGGTAATCGTACCCGCGACATTAACGAGGCCCATGTAGAGTATTTCCGGGGAATAAAAAATCCGGTGGGTATTAAAGTAGGACCGCCCTTCGATGCCGACGAAATCTGTGATCTAATTCAGGTATTGAACCCATCGAATGAAGAGGGTAAAATTGTGATGATTACCCGTTTCGGAAATGCGAATGTAGAACACGGTTTACCTGGTTTAATTGAAAAAGTAACTCGCAGGGGCTTTAATGTATTGTGGAGCGCAGATCCTATGCACGGCAACACATTTAGTACTGGCAACGGAATAAAAACACGCGCTTTCGATGATATTTTGTCGGAAATCCGCAAATCTTTTTCGATTCACCGTGATATGGGCACCATTCTAGGTGGAGTTCATCTTGAGCTCACCGGCGAAAATGTAACCGAATGCGTTGGTGGTGCAAATGGTTTGCAAGAAAAAGGATTGGATCAGAATTACCGAACATTTTGCGATCCGAGGCTTAATTACGAGCAAAGCCTGGAACTCGCTTTTATGACATCGCGCGAGTGGAAAAGGCTCAAGAAGGAAAAAGGCTGAGACTAATTTTGTCACTCTGCTTTGAAATTCTTGCAGGGAAATACAGACGAAATTAAGGTGCTTCAGAAACCTTGTCTTACTTCTTCTGACAGCCTTAAACGTCGTATTGCAATCTTGTCGCAGCAAATATGAGAGCGGGCTATTGGTACACAAATTGCCATTTATGTTTCAGAAACAAACAAAATAAACAATACAAGGTTTTATGAATTCAACAGAAAACCTTCTAAAACATAAATGGAGTTAGCCATGACACTTGTAAGATTTAGAAATCCATCCGACATCGATAATACAATACCCAGAACCTTTTCTCAAATGCTGGATACCTTTTTTGAGGGTGCTGTTAATAGCCCGGTAAATGGTTCTTTCAAGCCGGTTGTAGATGTAACCGAAACCGACAAGAACTACCAAATTCAGGTAGCTTTGCCGGGCATGAAGAAAGATGATGTTTCGATAGAACTGGAAGACAATTCACTTACCATTGCCGGCGAGCGGAATTACAGGAAAGAAGAAGAAGGCCGTAAGTTCCATCTTGTGGAAACCAGCTATGGCAAATTTGCCCGAACCTTTACGCTGCCCCGCAACGTAAATCGCGAATCCATAGAAGCAACCATGGAAGACGGTATTCTTACGCTTACCATCCATAAGAGTGAAGAAGCCGTAAGCCGTAAAATTCAAATCTCTTAATGAGAAACCGTGGTTTTATAAAAGGCAAAAGGTCGAATCGAAGCGCAAAAACATAAGACCTCTTCGTTAATAAACCATACATCAACTTTATACAAAAGCCCGGTATTACTGCCGGGCTTTTTCTGTTTATGTAGTATTGGTATGAATATCAGGTTTACCACCCTGTTTTTTCAATTTATTGCTTGTATTAGGAAGAGGAATTTACTTTTCTGGAATGCTTAAGGCTTTAATCTGCTTATATTCGGGCATGAGACTAGATCAAAAATATTTTATCCCTTTTATGCTTGGTGTGGCTATAATCTGCATCATCATGATAACTTTTTTTAACCTGCGCTTTATGGGTTCGCAGCAACAAAAATTTGTAGAGCGAATTGGTGATGGTTCAGAAATTTACGCACTTCAATTTACCAGCTATGAAACCGGTCAAAGCCTTAGCCCTTCAGATTTCAGCGATATGCCGGTAGTACTGCTATTCTGGGCTACATGGTCGGGTAGGTCTCTCGATGCAATAAATTATCTCAGTAGGGTGAGAGCCGAAACAGGTACAGATGTAATGGTTATTGCCATTGCTGTAAAAGATAATCGTGAATTTATAGAAGAGTTTTTTGAACTAGAAAATATTAGGTTCGAAGTGGTAGATGGCACCGAGCATTATAACGAAATTCGAATTCCGGGTTTGCCCAGCCTGCTTTTATACGAACCTGGCGGACGTTTGCATGGTGTTAAATTTGGTTTTTCAGGAACCGAAGACTATGCTTTTGTGCGAAACTATTTAAGCAAGTAATATGCTGCAAAAAAACCTGATTGTGTATTTTGATGGCTCTTTTATGAGACAATCAGAGGCAGTTTTGCCGGCAAACTGTAGCGCCCTTACTTTTGGATTAGCCTGTTTTGAAACCATACTTGTTTCGCAGTACCAGTGGCTAAAGCCAGAGTACCATCTTAGCCGTTTCGCAGCCGGGTTACGGGCTCTTGGAGCCTCTGAAGAAGATTTGGAGTTTATAAGTAACCCAATGTCTGTAGGTAAATCTATTCGCGAACTTATAGATAAGAATAATTTTCGGAACCAAGATATACGAGTAAAGCTTCTTGCCGGGCGTTCGGATGCAGACGGTTTATCCCCCGATGCGTTTCCAACGTTTTTTTTTCAGATTTCGGCAGATATCTATAAACCATTTTTACTGCCATTGCGATTGTGTATTACAGAATGGGAGCGCGTTCCGGCATCTGTTTTATCGAACCAGATTAAATGGACCTTTTACCTGCCGTCTAAAAACGCTTTGTTGGAAGCAAAAAAGCGTGGATTTGATGACGGCATTTTGCTCGATCAGCGGGGGTATGTTAGCGAAACGGCTGTTTCAAATATCGGTATCATAAAAAATGATGAAATATTTATTCCTGCGGAAACCTCTTCGGCTTTAAATGGCGTTACAATGAGGGTTCTAAAAGAAGCTCTTAACCGTGAAGGATTAAGTTTGCAGCCCGCTCAACTTAGAATTAAAGATCTTTTGGATGCAGATGCTGCATTTGTAACCAGCGCTTTAAAGGGCGTGCATCCGGTATGCCAAATTGAAAGTCATAAACTCTTTGCCATGCACCCGCTTCTCGAAAAAGTTAGGCATTGCTTTACAACACATCGAAAAGAAAACCTCAGTCTTATTTGAGTCTATTGAAGGCTTCAATACAAACACAAATCAATCACCTTGTTTTCTCATCGACCTGCACTTTATTCTATTTCCTTTAGCGAAGACCGCTGGCACCGGCTTATAAAGGTGTGTAAGAAGCTCTATCCTGTAATTTTACTGGATAGCCAGGATAAGGGAGATGCTCTGCTTGGAATTGGGGCTAAAGCCAGTCTTACAGCACGAGGTGGACAGGTTACCATCAAAACCGGAAAGCAGACGAAACTTTACAGCCAAAATCCCTGGAAGAGTCTCAGGCAGTTTCGTGAAAGATTTGCAAACGACTGGCTGCTTGGCTATCTGGGCTACGACCTGAAGAATTACATCGAAAATATTCGTTCAGAAAATCCGCCAGCTATCAATCTTCCGGACTCCTATGTCATGGTTCCGGTATGGCTGTTTTCGTATTCTGTGAAAACGGAAAAGCTGCATTTGCTTACTGGTGACAAAGCTAAAGTTTGGGATTTCATCACCCTGCACACAAAAATGAAAGCTGAAAAGGAACCCGCCCCGGAAATCCGAATCGACCCCGCGAATCCTGCTGAAAAAGAGCATTTTACTAATATGGTAAAACAGGCAAAAAAGGCTATTTATGAAGGCGATTATTACGAAATAAATTTGAGCAGAAAAGTAGAGGGATCGATAAATGGGGATGTATTCGAGCTGTACAGAAGCATGAAAAAGCTTGGGCCTGTTCCATTTGGGGCCTATTTATCTATTGAAGGCTCTGAAGTTTGCTGTGCCTCTCCAGAACGTTTTTTAAAGAAAAATGGCAGGGTGATAACATCTGAGCCCATTAAAGGCACCGCGGGCATAGGTGAAACGGTGGAAGAGAACGAGCAAATTAAACAAGAGCTCGCTGCCTCTGAAAAAAATCGAGCCGAAAATCTGATGATCGTGGATTTGGTTCGACACGATTTTAGCAGAATATGCGCTCCAGGCTCGGTTCGGGTGCCCTCACTTTTTTTGATTAAACGCTACCCGACGGTTTTTCAGATGGTGTCGGAAATTGAGGGTGAACTGCTGCCGGGCAAAACCATGCTCGATTCGCTGGAAGCCTGTTTTCCCATGGGCTCTATGACAGGCGCTCCAAAGCTTAGCGCTATGCAGGATATAGAGCGTCTCGAAAACTACAAGCGTGGACTCTACAGCGGGGCAATTGGATATATTTCTCCAGAAGACGACGGGGATTTTAATGTGGTTATACGTACCGCGGTTTGTGAAAGCGGTAAGCTTATTTACTGTACAGGCGGGGCTATTACTTCCGGATCGGAGCCGGCCGACGAATGGGAAGAAACCATTACAAAATGCAGAGCACTGCAGATTGCAGTTGGTGCAAGTGCCGGTATATCATGAAGCGATTTAATTCGGCTTGTAAGAATTTATTGAATATGATATGCGAAAAACCGAATTAAAAAAGAATGCTAAGGGTTTAAGACCGTACAATGAAACTAACCAAACACATTCTTTATTCCATAAATAATACAAGGGTAAACAGTTTTTGCAGGTGGTTCACCAAATACTTTTTTTAGATATGCTAAGAAAAAATATTTCAGTCAGATCCACTTTTGGAATTACTGAAACGTTAGATTCTTATCGTTTCTGAATAATGGCATTTGGCGGCAGACTTAAAAATAGCCACACGCTTCCGTTCAATTCTTGTATAGCCTCCGTTACTGTTTGTCTTAAACGAGCTAGAAACAAACGGTGAAAACAACCATTTTTCGATTTGAAAACTATATTCATGGATATTAGCCCAAAAACAATAGGCGAGTTGCGAAAATCCGGATGGGTTTCGCGCTCTGTAAAAGACGAAATCCGGATGAACATGACCCGGATGATTAAGCAAAAAGAGAATATTTTTGAAGGAATTAAAGGGTATGACAAAACTGTAATTCCTCAAATCCAGCACGCACTTCTCTCCAGGCACGATTTTATTCTTCTTGGATTACGCGGACAAGCAAAATCGCGTATTATTCGTATGTTGCCAAGGCTGCTTGATGAGTACATTCCGGTTCTTGAAGGGTCGGAGATTATGGACGATCCTTTCCATCCCATTTCTCGATATGGCAAAGAGCTGGTGAATAAGCACGGGGATGATAGCCCGGTGCGATGGGTACATCGCGACGACAGATATGCCGAAAAATTAGCCACACCAGATACAAGCGTCGCCGACTTAATTGGTGATATAGACCCCATAAAAGCCGCAACCGAAAAGAGAACCCTGGCCGACGAACTTGTAATTAATTACGGTATCATCCCAAAAATGAACCGCGGTATTTTTGCTATTAACGAATTGCCGGATCTGCAGCCCAGAATACAGGTTGCGCTGCTCAACATAATGCAGGAACGTGATATACAAATTAGGGGCTTTAATATTCGTATTCCGCTTGATGTGTTAATGGTCTTTTCTGCCAACCCCGAAGACTATACCAATCGCGGAAATATTATTACGCCATTAAAAGATCGTATCGATTCCCAGATTATTACACATTACCCCAAATCAATTGATATTGGTGTAGAGATTACGAGTCAGGAGGCATGGATAAAACGTAACGGTAAGGAGCCCGTTATTCCACATTTTATCCGGGAAATTGTTGAGCAAGTTGCATTTGAAGCTCGTAAATCTGAGTACATAGACCAAAAAAGCGGTGTTTCTGCCCGTATGACCATCACGGCCATGGAGCAAATCGTATCTTCTGCAGAGCGAAGAAGTATAGAAAACGACGAGCCACTTAGAATACGTGTTTGTGATCTTTATTACATGATTCCCGCACTTACAGGCAAACTCGAGCTCGTTTATGAAGGTGAGCAGGAGGGAGCGGTGAGTGTAGCAAAACTTCTTACCGGAAAAGCATTGAATACCGTCTTTAAGAAATACTTCCCGGATCCACAGCGTAAAAAGCAGACTAATGAAATGTACCGCGAAATAGTACAATGGTTTAGTAAGGGCGGGCAGGTAGAGCTTAGCGACGCCATGACCGAAGCTGAATATCGCGAGCAATTAAGTAAAGTATCGGGTTTGCAGGAGCTTGTTAAGAAAACCATAAAGCCAGCCACGCAGGAAGAAGCGTTTTTGTTTATGGATTTTGTACTAGATGCAATGCACCAAAACTCAATGCTTGGCAGAGAAGATGCTGATGGAACTATTTCCTATTCCGATATGGTAGGCAGTATGCTTGGTTCTTTGGGAGGTTTCCAGGATGACGACGAAGAAGATAACCCTTATGGAGAAGAAGGTTATCGCTAATTTTGAAGATTAAACCTACCGGTTCTCAAAGCATAATTATAAACTTTTAACTCTAATCTTTTCCAAAATAACCTGATCTATTGTCAGGCCAAGACCAATACAGAAAAGATCAAAAAGTAATTGATTGCAGCACTTGCTATTAAAGCCATGCCTAGATATGCTCATAATTGAGAAATGAATTATTTTTAATTGACTAAACCTTTTCTTAATCGTTCATTTTCCCTATATTAGCAGGCTGTAACCAATATGAAGCTAAGTTCTGCTAAAAGACCCTAATTTTATGAAAAAAGATATTCACCCGGAATACAACGAAATCACAGTCGTGATGAGCGATGGTACCGAAGTTAAAACCAAAAGTACCATGAAAACCAAAGATGGTATTTACAGAACCGAGGTGGACTCGAAAAATCATCCTTTTTACAACGAAGATATTAAGATGATTACTGCCGCTGGCCGCGTTGACAAGTTCAACAAGCGCTACGGTCGCAAGTCCTAAATCAGCGTTTTTTGTTTTAAAGGCGATTCCTTATTTAATGGGAATTGCCTTTTTTTTTGCTTTATACCCCTACTTTAGCCGTGTAATTACGCCCCTTCATCCATTTTATCAAAACAAAAATGATTGTTGAAACCTTCGAAGTTAATCCTTTTAGCCAAAATACATATCTGCTGATAGAAGATGGTCAGGCTATTTTAATCGACGCCGGTTTTTCTGTTCCGTCTGAGCTGAACAAAATGACAGATACCTTAAAGCAGCATCATGCCATACTAAAAGCTGTTATTTTAACGCATGCCCACATCGATCATGTAATGGGACTACAACGGGTACTGGAAAAATATGATGTGCCTGTATGGCTATGCCACAAAGATTTATATCTATGGCAAAACTTCCACGTTCAAGGGAATTTTTACGGTCTTAACGCCAAAGCATTCGATTTTATACCCAATGAGTTGGTTCCCGGTGAAATGTTTATGGTTGGGCGTTTTACAATGGAAGTTCTTTTTACACCGGGCCACTCACCCGATCATGTATCTCTGTATTTTAAAGACGAAAACAAAGTCTTTGCCGGGGATGTGCTTTTCAATGGTAGCATAGGCAGAACTGATTTATATAAGGGTAATTATGATATTTTGGAAAAATCTGTTCGCGAAAAGCTTTACACGCTGCCCGATGAGACCGAGGTTTTTCCGGGTCACGGACCTTCTACCTTAATTGGTCACGAGAAAAAGTTTAATGCTTTCATTAAGCAATAACAAAAGAGAGAGTGGGGAAAGCTCGAGAGCGTGTGTGGCTTGTTAATTCGTAGAGAAAATGACAGAGAACCGAAGGCGGACAGCGGAGGTTTGGCTCAAAAATGGATTAGTAAACCAAAGCTTGCCAGGCTTGTAAACAATAACCCGGGCAATGGAATCGTAGATATGGCCTATGGAAACGGCCGATGGATGCTGGTAATGCATCAAGGAAACAGACGGATAGGCACTCAAGTAGTTCCGCTAAATGTTACCGATTGAAGATCTCATTTGAGAAGAGCAATAAATTAGCGAAGATCAGGTGATCTTAAACTTACCCGAATGGTTCATGTTAATGCACAATGGTTTGCCATACTCAGAAATAATCAAGTCCGCTTAAATGAGGTGGTAGAGTTTGTTTCTGATTGCAATAGTATAAGATCTGTTATTCAGCGTAATATGAACAATAATTACTATCAGACTTATGAAGGATACGATGGACTTAATGATTGGGTATTAATCTTCAATCGACAGATAGGCGTAAGTGGTATGTTATGGTATGGCAATGAGCGGTTTAGCAATGTATCAGAAAAAAAATCGCGAAGGCTGGAATTCTGGTTAAAGACTTAGTAGAATACACCATTATTCTAACGCAATCACTGATATTTTTGATGGTTGGGACTTTGATTGAGTCAATAGTTTCGCAATCACCTTATTGCAATAAGTAATTATTTTTGTCTGTATTTTGTACTAAAAATACATTAGAGGGCTTTGTAAAAGCTTCTATTTTTCTCCAGGGATAAAGGCGGGCAAAAGAGTGGTTTTGCCAAATCCTCTATCAATTAATCCTGAGATATACCTCTAAAAGAGGCTTAAAAACTTACTTATTCATTTCTGATAAACGCTGGAGAAATCACGAAACGGCTGTACATACTATCTTAGTGGAACTTTTATTTTTGCGAAAAAGCAGAAAACGCCTGAAAGTAGTTTTGCCAAGGTTTTGATTAGCTGAATCATTGCCAATCGAATAAAATTGGAATGCAGGCAGCATTACATATATTTCTAACGACTTTCAATTAAAGATTGCAAACGACTAATTTCTGACTCGCAAATATCTCTTCTTTCCGGGTTACGTTCAGCAATTTTCTCATACACTTTAATAGCTTCTTTATACTGCTTTTGGTCTTCATATATTTTCGCCAGAGTAGAGGTAGCGATCCCTTCACCCTTACGAAATGGAGCGTGTTTTAAATCTTTCGAAGCTTCTGAGAGAGAAATTCGGGAAGTTTCTGGTTTTGATAGTTTGGTAATCAGCTGGTCTAAATCCACAAAAAAACGATTGCTGTGCGTTACGTTAAGCGCCGAACCTGGTACACTATTCAGGTTACCCGACATGTTTACCGCATTTTGCGGAATCCATGCCTGAAAATGATCCGGATGCTGAAAAAAATACGGAAGATAAGCAAAGAATGGCGAACCGGGGGCAAATATTTTTGCTTTTATCGCATATAGGCCTGCTTTTTCTCTATTACCTTTTTTAAGATGAAACCAACCAAGCAGGAAAAAGCCTACGGCATCGTTTCCTCTGCGTTTAAGATGCCTTTCCAGCATCGAAAGCGCTTTTTCGGGATCTTTATCAAAAAGCTCGAGATGACTCTTTAAGGATTCAGGTAATTCAAGTGGGAAAGCTATACTCATAATGATTGCACAAGGAAACGTTCTGGTGAACTTAAACGTAAAATACTCTTTTTTTCTCTTATGTAAAGAAGGTATTCATGGTACTCGCTAAACGGGATATTTCAAACTCTTGAAATTCATTAAATGATTGCCGGAAGGGAGAAAACAAAACAAAACAAAACAAAATAAAACTAAACTAAACTAAACTAAACTGCTTACCAGCTACTTAGGGCATCATTAAACATGTTGCGGGCGATTCGCTCCATGGCCTGAAATGCAGCTTCTCTTTCTCCTTCGATCGGGTCTTCGTTTGGATCGAATTCGAATACTCCATTAAAAGTTCGGTTCCACTCCGGCTCGGGTTCTGTCCGGTATTTAAAGGTCGCCCGAACGGTAATATCGACCTGATTTAGCCCCGTTTGCTGTTCTCCGGTAACGCTGAAAGGTCTGTTCCTGTAGCTGATGATCGTACCCTCAAGTGTGATATCTGCATCTTCAGGACTTGATGAAAGACTAAGTCTGCTCTGATTAACAAAACGGTTTACAAGGGCTTCATTTAAATCGTCTGAAAGAAAACTTAGCCCTGATGATGCGTTATCAGGAAAAAACGGAATGTAGATAGTGCGCACATCCGATGGGATTGAAACACCCGTAAAGCTATAATTAAAGCAAGATGAAGTGAAAAAGGCGAGCATTATGAGAACACACGCTATATGGCTTCGGTTATGCCAATCCGATGCTTGTAATTTTGAAAAACTGCTCATAAATCCATGTGATTCGAAATGTTATTGCTTATGGAAAGGCCTTTTAAAAATAATTACTAGATGTATTTAAAGTAGCAGGATTCAGCATAAAGCCTGACTTTTCAGACTTAGGAAAATATAAAATCTTTTTGCTCAAGTCTGAGCTACTCTACTCTATTCAAATTTCTTTGTGTCAACAGCTTAGAGCTATTACAAAAAAAGTTTGTTTGTATACAACCATCTTTTTATTTCCAGGTCTTACTGAAGAAATTTTTTAAAAGTCACTGAGTACTGTTTGGTAATTGTCTTGGGTATTTAAATCTGCTTAATGAAAATGTGCCATAGATGGTATTTGAATCAATGGTATCATATTTGGCAAATATATTTGCTAAAAGGATCAATACCTGCGTGATGGCACAATTAATTTGATAATGAACAGACTATGAGTGCCTTTATGATTCATAACCATTGGATTTAAGCTCAGGAAAGTATCATGCGGATAGTTACTAGTCATATGATACTTTTCTGTTGGAAAATTTTTGAAAAAAAAACAAATCGGTTAGCATCTTCACAATTAGAATGATCGGTCCAAAAGTCGCGAAATCTTTCAAGGGGAAAAATTCTCATGAAAAGATATAAAACGATTCGCTACCTGAAACCAACCAAAAGGAATTTTGAAAATTACGTGTTAATCAATCCATACTGATCCAATTTGCGGTAGAGCGTGCGCTCGCTCATGCCGAGTTTTTCGGATGCTTTGCGCCGGTTACCTTCGAACCGCTCTAAAGCAAGCTGGATCAGCAGCTTTTCGGCCTCTTCAATTGAGGGAATTAAATCCAGTTTGCGAAAGTGATCCATCATGCTGTTTTCATCTTCTATGTCCTCATGTTCAGCCTCGGCACTGCTGGTATCTTCGCGGCGGTCGTTTCCGAATCGTATTTCATCTTTGTTATTTAAATACTCTGCGTAAGCACGCTGTTTGCGGGCGGTAAACTCTTCGGCTTGCTGTTCTTCTGGTGGGAGACCGGCTCCTAAAAGAGGTAATCTGCGGGATGAAGTGCTTTCTCTGTTCATATTTGTATAAATGAATGAACCCAGCATGGTTCTCATATCCGATATTTCGTTTTTTAAATCCATAAGTGCACGGTACAGCAGCTCTCGCTCGCCTTCATTAATTGAAGAACTTTCGCCACCCGTATGCTCATGCGCATTTCCTTCCCTTTTGATAACCATTGGTAAATTATCTGTCGCCCCGCTGTGCTGTCTACCTTTGAGATATTTTTGGAGTTTCTCGGCGGTTACGAATTGCGAGCGCTCTAAAACTACAAGCTGTTCTGCTACGCTCCTTAACTCCCTGATATTTCCGGGCCATCTGTACGATACAAGCAGCGATTTGGCATCGTCGGAAAACCCCTGAAAGACAGAATCGTATTTTTGGGCAAACTCTTCAACAAATTTTCTGAAAATCAGCGGAATATCGTCTTTACGGTCGCGTAAAGGAGGTAAATGAATGGTTACTGTGTCGAGACGATAGTAAAGATCTTCGCGAAAATGGCCTTTTTGCACATCTGACCAAAGATCGCGGTTTGTGGCCGTTATAATTCGTACATCTGTTTTGCGTACTTCGCTTGAGCCCACGCGGTAGTATTCACCATTTTCCAAAATCCGAAGCAGTTTTACCTGTACATTCTTCGGAGTATCGCCGATTTCATCAAGAAAAATGGTTCCTTCGTTTGCCATCTCGAAATAACCCTGCCGGGTTTGGTCGGCACCGGTAAAAGATCCTTTTTCGTGACCAAAAAGCTCACTTTCAATTATACCTTCTGGTATGGCGCCACAATTTACAATAACCAGCTTTTTGTCTTTGCGATCGCTTAGGCCGTGTATAACTTTGGCCATCACGTCTTTTCCAACGCCGCTTTCTCCCCGTAAGAGGATATTTATTTTGGTTGGTGCTACCAGAGCAGCTTTTTCCAGTACCAGCCTCAGACTTTGTGAGTTGCCTATCAACCCAAACTTGTCCTGCACTTTCTGAATATCTGTAGACATTAAACAACCTTGATTTTGTGGAGAATGACCCGAGTAAAACGCTTGGTATTCTGGTAAAACCCCAAAATACGTCTGGCTTAGATGGTTTTAAGCCATTGCAGGCTGTTTGTCAAGGGCAAATTCTGGTATAGAACTCTTGTAAAGGGCTTCACCTTTAAGAGTTGCAGAAGTATAGTCTGTAATTCTTACGGCTACATAATCGCCGGGCGCATATTCTTCCCGATTGAAAACAACCATTTTATTGGTATCGGTACGACCGTTTACCTGGTTTTCGTCGCGTTTGCTTGTTCCCTCAACAAGTACAAGATGTACTTTACCCACTTCTTCGCGGTTCAGCTCTTCCTGATTTTTCATCTGGAGATCAATAATTTCGCTGAGTCTCCTTTTTTTAACTTCTTCGGGAACATCGTCTTCGTATTTGCGATGGGCAAGTGTACGCTCCCGCTCGGAGTAAGCAAACATATAGGCCAGATCATACTTCACCTTATCCATTAGTGAAAGCGTATCTGCATGCTGTTCTTCTGTTTCTCCGCAGAAACCTGTTATAATATCTGTAGACAGAGCCACGCCGGGTATAAGCTCGCGCATACGATCAATGAGGCTTAGGTATTCTTCTCTTGTGTAAGGTCTTCTCATTCTTTTTAAGACCTCGCTATTGCCCGATTGTGCAGGAATATGGATATAGTTGCAAATATTAGGCTGCTTCTGTATAACGGTGAGCAGTTCGTCCGGGAAATCTTTTGGATGTGATGTGGAGAAGCGGATGCGCATATTCGGATTAACCTGACTCGCACGGTACATTAGTTCTGCAAAGCTTACTCCATTATCGCTGTATGAATTTACATTCTGCCCTAAAACGGTAACTTCTTTGTATCCCGAATCGCTCAAAACCTGAATTTCCTGAATTATACTTTCTGCAGAACGACTTCTTTCCCGCCCGCGCGTAAATGGAACTACACAAAATGAACACATATTGTCGCATCCACGCATAATAGAAACAAAGGCAGTACTGCCGTTACCGGTTGTGCGAACGGGCGCAATATCGGCGTAGGTTTCTTCGAGTGATAAAATTACGTTTACCGCTTTGCGGCCATCATCTACCTGAGCAAGCAGGTTCGGGATATCGCGGTATGCATCGGGGCCAACAACCAGATCGGCAAGCTTGTGTTCGTCCAGAAATTTTTCCCGGATGCGTTCTGCCATACAGCCTAAAACGCCAACGACCTTGTCTTGATGCTTTTTGGTTCTTAAAGACCGAAAATACTTCAACCGATCCCATACCTTGCGTTCGGCGTTATCACGGATGGAGCAAGTATTCACAAATATAATATCTGCCTGTTCCGGACTCGGTGCCGGTTTATGGCCCTGATCCGTCATAATTGAGTTTACAATCTCAGAATCAGAGAAATTCATCTGGCAGCCGTAAGTCTCGATAAAGTAGGTTTTGTTAGTGCTTTCCAAAGTGATAAAAGTTGGTTTGTATTCGGGATTTCAGAAAAACGTCTTGTTTAAGACGTGATATATAATAATTGTAGACAGTCTTCAAAATTCATGCAGAAAAGCTATTAACCGCTAATTATTTGAAAGCAAATCTGTCTTAAGGCAGGTTGAAATGCAGCAGGGCCGTTTATACACAATTGAAATTACCTTATCGTATTATAGTTGCATAGCTTTCCGGCTGCTTTTGTTCTGTCATATTGTCGTAAAATAAGCATTTTTAATTATTCCTGACAGAGTTTAGCGCGATTTATATCTAATCAGTTTCTTACCAGCTTAAGAAGTACTTGCCAAAGGGTTTGAAACCTATGCAGTAAACAATAAATAGAATAAAATAACTGCTTAGCCCCTATGGGATAAAGTTTCCAGAGATGAGCGGATTCCGGCAATTAATTGAATGGATAGCCTGGTTTGTCCGGCCTTTGGAAGCGGGTAATATGAAGTGAAAGATGCAGAAACATCGCTATCGATTGCACCTGTAGCCTTGCCGGGTGTTAAATCAGCGGCATTTTCACCCGGATCAATGTCCCACATGCGTATAAGCTGGTCTAGAGGTGCTATAAGCGGCAAAATTACATCAGACGGTAGCTCTGTTAATTCATGATGAAATATATGCAGACCGTTATGAATTCTGTGCAAGCAAAGAAAAAGACCGTTAACCAACTTATTGTCACCACTTTCATCGAGTTCGAGGGCAATTTGAAGGTTTTGATAGCTCAAAAGCAAATTTCCGATTTCATCGAGCTGTTGTAAAAGTTGTGATCCGGAGTCGGGTAGTACAGCATTATTACCGCTGTTTAATAGCTCTTTTTGCAGATCGGTGTCTGCTTCTTCACCAATTTTAATTTGAGACGCACGCTGGCTATCGCTTTTTTCGTACCGCCTTAAATTATAAGCAAGACGTTCACTTGCCGACAGGCTCAATAAAAAAACCGTTCGCCACCAGCTGTGAAGTTCGGCGTCGGAAACGCTATCGGAATTTTTATTAAATAAGTCTGACATGTTTAAATTAAATAGGTGCTGCAATGGCCGCGAATATCAAAATAGAAATTGGATAAAAACGGATCTGCTATAGCTTTTTTTACGGAAAAAATTATTAAATCAAACCTGTTTTTTTGGCCAAATATCCGGGTTGTTTCTCCACTCGTTAAGTGTCAGCAAATCATTTTGGGCCACGCTGCCTTTTTCCAAGGCTACCTGTATGAGTGTGCTGTAGTCGGTAAGATAATTGAGGGGTATGTTATTTTTCTCGAATTTGGATAAAGCCTGATCAAAACCATAGCTAAAAATGCTAACCACACCAAGAACCTCAACATGAACAAACTCAAGCGTTTTAGCCACAGAAAGAGCAGAATCTCCTGTTGAAATAAGATCCTCTACAATAATGGCTTTCTCGCCTTTTTTAACGCCACCTTCTATCTGGTTGGTGGTTCCATGTTGCTTAGGCTTGCTGCGTACGTAGGCCATTGGCAGGTTCAGTCGCTCAGAAATCCAAGATGCATGCGGTATTCCTGCTGTAGATGTTCCGGCAATCAGATTAACATCCGGGTATTGCTTGCGTATAAAGGTGGTAAACTCATCTGCGATTTTAGCCCGTAATTCCGGGTGACGTAGCGTGAGACGATTATCGCAGTAAATAGGTGAATTCCATCCCGAAGTCCATTTAAACGGGGTGTTCGGGCGTAGTATTACCGCATTAATTTCAAGTAGTTCTGCGGCAAGTTTATTTGAAAAGGCTGGATTAATAATCATGTTGTCTAAATCTTTGAAATGGTCGTATAACAGCACCAAAAGTGCGAATCATAAATGTGTGTGCTAAAATTCGGAATGTACGAAAGTATGTTTGGGAATTTCTTTCTGATAGTGCAAAGGAACTTAAAAAAAAGCTGCGCTTTACGTTATTTACGGCAATTGTATGGAAAACTAGAATAATCTACGGGCTATATATATTGTAGGAAAATGTGCTTAAATCCCGGATAATAATCTTTATTTAAATACCAAAATGGTCGTATTCCAGACCAGGTTTTAAAGAAAACACTGAAGAAAAGCCTATTTCATTTTCTATATATTTGTTCTTTTTGAAGCTGGCTTTACCGATTAACCTGTTTTATTACTCTGTGAAAAAGAATCTGTGAAAAACGATTTGTAATTAGATATCCCATTGCCCGATATGTGAAAGCCATGCAGTACAACCTACTGAAGAAGCTGTCTGGCATGGCTTTAGTACAAACTCCCAAAAGAGGCTTTGGCCAAATCGATGAATTTGATTAAAGAATTTGTGAATACATGAATATAAACCCGGAAACAATATTGCTTGTTTCGATTGTCGGATTATTTATTTATGTATTTACCTGCGAAAAAGCCTTGGTTAACCTTATGTTTTGTATGTATTCGACACCGCATAGTAAATAAAACCTTCACTTATTATGATTATGACTTTTAAAGTGAATAGCCGGATTTATTGCGGAAGAAGAAGACATCTTATATTCGAAAAGAAATTAACCTGCAACAAATATAATCATTTTAATGCAAATAAGCGCATAAACACCCGCAAGCAGATCGTCAGCCAGAATTCCAGCTGGGGGTTTTAGTTTTTCTGCCCGTTTAATTCCAAACGGTTTAAGAATATCAAATGCCCTAAAAAAAATAAAGGAAAGCAAAAATAATAGAAGAGTTTCTGCTTTTCCGTTTTCGGGCACATGAACGAAGAATATAAAAAAAGGAATGGTTTGGCCTGCCCATTCATCCATTACAAAGCAAGATGGATCCTTGCCTATATTTTTTTCAAAATAGGGTGATGTAAGTAAAGACCCTGCTACACATAAAATAAAGAAGATAACGAGGGCGGGCGCACCGAACATGCTCAGAATTAGAAATATGTGCAGAAGCGCCGCGAGGCTTCCGGTAGTTCCCGGTGCTTTAGGGATAAGCCCGCTACCGAATCCAGTACCAACCAGCCATATGTAAACCGGTATTTGATCAGGTCTTGAAAATAGCATTATTCTTAAAGAGGTATTCGAAACCAGTATATATGGTAAAGGCAGCAACTCCAAAATAGAGCCATGTTAAAATACCGCTGTCCAGCAGCTGCATTTGTACAAAATCTTGTAAAGCCGGTGTCATGAGAAGTGTAAAGGCCAGCAGTGCAATATACAGAAAGACAAGCTGTACGGCTGTTTTAAGCTTAGCGCTGTAGCTGGTCTTCATGCTTAGACCTTTTCTTCGGGCAACGGAGCGCATCACCGTAATTAAAACATCTCTGGAAATAATGAGTATTAATACCAACCAGGGAAACAAATTGGGATTCATGATGCTTAGGGCCGCAAATCCCAGGAAAGTCAGAATTTTATCTGCAAGCGGATCCATGTAGTTTCCAAATTCTGAGTGGGCGTTAAAGAGCCTGGCCAGATAGCCATCGAGGTAATCGGTGATGGCCGCAACGGTAAATACAATTATGGAAGCAAGGCGCATCATCCAGTCTTCCTGCAGAAAGAGTAGTAAGAACACAGGAGCGAGCAGAATTCGTATTACTGTAAGGTAATTCGGAATTCTCTTAAGGGCAGGGTACGTTTCTGAATCCGGAAAGTTTGGTAATGGTAAAAAAGACATAAAAAATTAGGCTGCAGTATACTGTGTAATCTAAGCTCGCAACAGGTTAAGAGTTTTTGTTTAGGCCACCATGACCACAGGTGTGAAAGATTCTGATGCTTTTTGGAAATTTTAATCAAAATACATTTTGTTGAAGCTATCTGAAAGCAATAAAATCCTGATGTTCTGCAGTTCGTGCTTCTTTTGGTTTGGTTTGGCGTTGGCGTATCTTAATAGACTTGCCGCAGGCTTTGGTCGGCTTAAATATTTAATGTAATTCGAAATTCATCTTATAAAAGCAACTGTTGCTAAATGAAGGCTTCTTTGATTACGATTGGTGATGAACTCCTTATAGGAGACACCGTAAACACAAACAGCGCCTGGATGGGGCGTATTCTTACACATCATAATATCGGGCTTTACGAATCTCTCACTATTGGTGATGAGCGTCAGGTACTTTTTGATGCGCTCGACCGGCTACGTAAACACTCGGATGTGATTTTGATTACCGGCGGACTCGGTCCAACGCACGACGACATTACCAAGCCGGTGCTTACAGAGTATACAGGAGCAAAGCTCATCGAGCACCAGCCGACCAAAGATTTTATAGTCCGAAATTTTGATAAAAGAGGTATTCCTGTTTCGCCTTCCAATTTGCAACAGGCCATGGTACCCGACAGCTGCGAAGTCCTTTTTAATACGCGTGGAACGGCACCGGGCATGTGGTTCGAATTAAGTGATTGTCTGGTAGTGGCTCTGCCCGGGGTGCCTGCCGAAATGAAGCACCTGATGACCGAAAAAGTAATCCCGAAATTAGCGGCTTTAAACGAAAAGGTGCCTTTTTATAGCTATCGACACTATTTTCATACCGCGGGAATTGGGGAAAGTACGCTAAGTGATATGGAAATCGGCGATGTTTCGAATTTTCTGAAAACGGGTCTGCAGCTTGCCTTTTTACCTCATACACATGGAGTAAGCCTAAGAGTATCGTCTTCTTCTGACAATCAGGAGGTTGCCCGCGAAAAAGCAAAACCTCTGATTACCCATATTAGAAAAAGTGCCGGAGATCATATTTATTCAGAAAACGAAAAGGACACACTTCCGGTTTGCGTGGTTCGTTTACTCACCGAGCTAAGAAAAACCGTAGCAGTTGCCGAAAGCTGTACGGGTGGTCTGCTTGGCAGTATGATTACAGATGTTCCCGGAAGCAGCGCCTGTTTTCTGGGTGGAATGATTGCCTACCAAAATGAATTAAAAACGCGGTTTTTAGATGTTCCGGAGACGGTTTTAGAAAAGTTTGGCGCAGTAAGTCCGGAGGTAGCTATGATAATGGCAAAAACTGTGGCTAAAAAAACGGGCGCTAGTATAGGAGTATCCACCACCGGTATTGCAGGTCCCGGTGGAGGTACAGAGCATAAGCCTGTTGGCTTGGTTTACTTCGGGTATTACGACGGAGAGCGCCATTTCGCGATGAAACAGTTGTTTTTTCGCGAGCGAAAATTTAACAAAGAGCGCACTGCATTAGTGGCTCTCGATTTGGTTAGAAGAGTGCAGTGCGGCATAAGTCGGCTACCGTACGATGCGAAACCGATTCTTACAAAATAAAGGAATCTGAAACCGCTAATGGCTGTAAATATCAACCATATTTTAGGTAGCATCTGGCTAATAGTTGCATATGGCAGCATGCTAAGCACAGAACCTGCTATGGCGTCGGCTCCGGAATATGGCAATTCGAACAGGGCTCAATCTTTACAGAGCGGAGAAAGGTTACAGCAGCTTAGAAAAGCATGGCATGAAAATGAAACGGCTAAGCATACCGACATTCCATCTCGTATTTCACGTACCGACACCACAGAAACCTCCCCGGATACCTTACAGACAACCCCGTCTGATACAACGAGGCCATCTGCAATAGACCGGCAGGCCGACCGCTTCGGGAGCACTGTGCGCAGCGAGAGAGACCGGGCTCCGCAGCCCATTGTTACTCCTATGCAGCCTGTTTCATCTGTTGGGTATCAGGTAGCTTTTACCGATAGCCTGCTTCGCTGGGAACAGTGGTATAACCTGGCAGAAAGGCATCAGGCGCAGCGCGGGGTAATTTCGTACAGATTGGGTTCTTACGGCAGAAACGACGCCTCCCTCATTCGTGCAATCGAACCACGGCATCAGTTGTATACATTCGAGGGTATACCGCTCAACGACCCTGTTTCGGGTACCTTAAACACCAACTGGCTACCGCTCGACCGCTTCGGTATGTATGCCCAAGAAACTGCTGGAATTCGCTATCAGTCGGAGTTCTCTCTGCGCCGTTTTTATGTAAACAAACCATTAACATGGATCAATTACGAAGACACACGGCGTAATGTTAGAAGAGCAGAGGCGATTCTAACGCAGAACATTAGCCGGCAGGGCAATGTTGAGCTTGCATACAGGGGAATGAATGATGACGGGGATTATCGCAGAAGCGGTCTGGACGGCAGACAGGCTTCGGTTCGTTATTCACACTATCTTAATGAAAACTGGACCGGGCAGGCGATGTTGCTTTATAACAATATGCAGCTACAGGAATCGGGCGGTTATGAAATTCTGAATCCCGCCATATTCGATTTTGAGCCACTTTCTGTACTGGCACGAGAAGCCTCGGCATCGAGCTCCTACCGCAGTTCCTTACTTACTTTCTCTGCCTACCACCGGCCCGACTCGCTCTCCCCACAGCAAAGTCGTATACATTTGTACCATGCGCGAAACCGCAGATTTTACAGATCTCCGCAGGATAGCACCTTCCACCGCACATTCGGCTATGGCCTTTATGCAGACACTCGTTTAGACAACAGCTGGGCAGAAGTCCAGCCTTTTATTCACGGTAGGATAAACATTTTAGACGACGAGCAAAATACGGTTTTAACGCGCGCTTCCTGGACGGAAGCTCAGGGTGGAATCCGTCTCAGGTTTGAGCCCGCCGATTTAGTAGAATTGCGAGGCTGGGGGCAATTTAACTACAGAACGGATCCGAGGTCATCTTATGAGCTTGGATACCGAATCAGATTCAGTCTCTCAGACAGAATATCTTTGTTTCAATCGCTTGCGGTAGGGGAGGTTATGCCAACGATACAGCAGATGCACTGGCTTGGCAGCGGCTACAGAGGTAGCGCAGATTTGGTTAACGAGCAAATGTTTCGCGTAGAGGGCGGTATTGATTTTAACACGGGCATTCTTTCTTCGGCCGGACTTCATGTTTACGGTAGCAGGATAGGAAACCCCGTTGTGATTGAACCGCAGACCGGTAATTTCAAGAATATAGACTCGTATCTGTCTGCCGGCGCTGAGCTTTTTGCCGATTTTGAAACCGAATTTATAGAAACCGGTATTTCTGCTACGGTGCAGCTTTATGAAAGCAGCTCGCAGCGAGACGAAAACCTTTTTTTAGATAACAGCGGCATACGAAATACAAACCGCGCATACCTTTTTTACAAAAACTATTTTTTCGATTTTGCAACTTATGCAAGGGTTGGGATGGTCGTAACTTTTTCACCTAACGCGTACTTTTCTTCCAGCTATCATCCCATACTAGATTACTGGGACCCGCTCTCGGATGAATTTTCTATCCCATCCTATTTTCGCACAGACCTCGAGGCTTCGGCCAGAGTAAGGCAGCTTATTGTACTCTTACGCTACGAAAATATTCTTGATGGAGTAGGGCAGGCAGGGTATTTCGAAACGGCTCCATATCCTATGCCACCACGCCGGTTCCGCTTTGGTATACGTGTTGTGCTTAGGAATTGATTTTATGTGAATTGTGAATTGTGAATTTTTTGTAATTCAAGAACTATAAATAATTACATAATCCACTAAAAAACAATTTTTTTAGTGTTAAAATACTCAATATGCTACTGACTACTGACTACTGACTACTGACTACTGACTACTGACTACTGACTACTGTGCTACTGGTTAGATCTAATTTGAAAGGCCGTCAAATTACAACAAATCATATCATAGCTTTTCGTTTTAACTTTTCTTTGGCTTATGTACATTAGAGTTTGTATTAGAGTAGCAGAAACGAGATTTAATAAACATTGATGTATCTTGTATTGAGCTAATTTTAATCATCACTTTGATTCCCGATTTATTTCTGATTTATGAGTTTTTCCTATGTAGTTCGTGAGGGTTTTGCCGGGTTTAAGCGTGCAAGGCTTTCAGCCTTTTCCTCGGTTACAGCAATGCTTTTGGCAGTGGTGCTGCTGGGTGTACTCATTCGTGTGAGCACAAACGCATATGAGCTGGCTCAGGCGATAAAACAGGATGTCGAAATCGAAGTATTTTTGCTGGATATAGGCGAGCAGCGCACAAATCAGCTGCGGGCCGAGCTGGAATCCAGCGATGTGGTTAGTGAGGTTAGCTACATTAGTAAAACGCAGGCGATGGAGCGATTTCGCGCCGAGTTTGGTGCAGAGGCAGAATTTCTCGGAGATGTACAGTTTTTGCCGGCAAGTTTTCTGGTACGAGCAACGCCGGAAGCGCAGGCCTCTGCCATAGTGAGTTTTGTGGACCAAATCCAGACTTTGAGGGGCGTAGATGACGTTCGGTTTAATCAGCGCGGTCTCGAATTACTCGAAGAAAGGCTTCACCTTTTTGTGATCGGCGGCACAATTCTTGGAATTTTTATAGGATTAACTGCGCTTGTTCTGGTTTTTAATACCATCCGGCTAACCATTTACGCTAAAAAAGACTTGATTAAAGCAATGAAGCTTGTTGGTGCCACAAATGGCTTCATCAAAAGGCCATTTATGTTCGAAGGAACTATTCAAGGGCTTATGGCCGGTTTTTTGGGCGTAGGTCTGGTATGGCTTATTTTCCAGCTAATTGTGCCGGCTTACATTCCTCAGGTGGGCGTTATGAGCTGGCCTTTTGGCCGATGGTATTACTTGTGCGGGTTACTAATATTTTTTGCCCTGTTTCTTGGTTTTTTCGGTAGCCGATGGGCCGCTCATAAATTTATTAAAGAAACTACAATCAGCGGTTGAGCAGATTGTAGAATTATTCTTGCTCTTTAGTACTTTTTCGCTTCAGATCCGATTTTCTGGTACAAGTTTGCGGATCGTTGCATTTACCGTAAAAATGAAGCGAGTGGCCGGAGATATCGAAGTCGTGTATTTTCTGAATCATGCTTTGAATTTCGAAAATACGCGGATCACAGAACTCAATTATAGCACCGCAGTCATCACAAATTACATGGTCGTGCTGCCGGTATGAGTAGGCGCGCTCATAATAAGATTGATTCTGACGGAACTGATGACGCTGAACCAAGCCACATTCAACAAGTAGGTCAAGAGTGTTGTAAACAGTGGCTCTCGACACACGGTAACCGGTGTCCTTCATCTTGAAAAACATATCATCTGCGTCGAAGTGTCCATCCGCTTTATATATTTCTTCCAAAACCATAAAACGTTCGGGAGTTTGTCGATGCCCATTCGTTTTCAGATAGGATCTGAAAATTTCCTTTACTTCTTCTATCGTTTCCTGTAGTGCGGGTGTTGCCATACTTTCTCTTTAAAATAATGTGGTAAGAAATTCACTAAACTATTAATAGCTGATTTACTTCTGCGTTGAAAAGAAGCAAGTTTTAAGTTCGCGGTTCTTCGAATCGTGGGTGTCAAGGCTCTCTTGTTTAATATAGAATAGTAAGAGGCTTTGAAAAAAATATGAATCTTAAAATAGGAAGGGCAGGTGAAATAAACATCATCAACCGATAAAAACTAATATCGACTTCCTTATATATGTTTTGAAGATGATAATTTATAAACTGTCGAAGCAGAATATCTGCATTATTAAAGACAGAGCCCGTTGTTATAACTGTCCGAACCAAGCAGACTGGACACGAAAGATAGGGGTATAACTTAATACCAATGGTTTTACCTATGCAAAGATACTTTCACGGTTAGAATAACTCGCCTAATCTGCGTTAATTCGACCTGCTGTAGTATCACTCTTTAGGGCTAAGGTTTTAAAAGCACCTTTTATAAGAAGGCTTTGCAAAACCACTCTTTTGCCCGCCTTCTTCCTTGGAGCAAAAATA
>JAIULZ010000017.1 GCA_022565805.1 Balneolales bacterium | reverse complement strand
TATTTTTGATCCGGCGTCGAATACGAACAAAATAGAAGCTTTTTCAAAGCCTTCTTATAATTTATGGCGAATGTAGACGCGATACTTTTTCTGTGTATCTGTTTTTGTAAAGAGGATGTGTAAAATTCAATCTCCAAATAACTGGTTTCTAAGTCGAAAAGCTTACGCCATTGTCTGAGCTTGTGCGAAATTAAACTACAGAATAGCCGATTTGGTTGTGGAATCTATTTCTCTAAGAAAGCCCGAAACGGTACAAATAAGTATTTAAAATAACCATTGTACCATTATTTTATACAGAGTATACGCTCTTTTTGGGTAAAATAATTTTGGCCAGTTTATCTTACATTCTTCGTTTTCTTTATAAACTTTTTTGGGATGAACTTAAAGGCCGAAAGTCTTACTTTTAATTAATTCCTTCCGAAATATTTAATCCAATGCATAGTTCTTAATTTAAGAACAGCCCTTATTAGGCTGTGTAGTCTATTTTTTATGCATATTACCCGTTTACGGCTTAACAGCTATAACTATGTTACTTTTCAGAAACACTTTCTTGTTACTATGGGTTTTGATTTTAGCCACTTCGGGGAGCTCATGCAGTAGCACAGACGACGCACAAAAACAATTCGAGGACGATGCTTTTCGTCAGCCAACTAATTTTACCAGAACAGACGGAAACGGAGATATTATTGAAGAAGACCCCAATGATTGGCGTATCGGCCCCATGTTTTCGGGATTCGTGGAAATGGGCAGACCTGCTTTTCCTAATCCAACTACAGGCCAAATTGTAACTATTGAGTTGCTTGTAACCGGGATTAGTTCCGTAAACGGCCTCGAAGTTGTTACTTTTGACCGTAACGGCCGTTTCAAATTATTGTATTTTGATGAAAGAAGGCCTCTTCCAGTTGGTTTTTCGAGTATAAATTTCGATCCTGTTTTACTCGATCCAAACAATAGCGGTACTATTAGCGGGGCACGGGGTTTGCGACGTGTTTTTATTTTTGACCAAAGAGGAAATTTAATTACCTATGGTGATATACGCGTTGATTAAATTAAATTTGTTACTAAAGGGGGACCAATGAGTTCTATTGGATAACCATATGATTAACATAAGTCAACAATTCGGCTACACCGATTCTTATCAGTTTTAGATTTTAAATATGAAGAAATTAACACCCTCTCAACGTGCTGTTTTGTCGCATTTGATTTTTACGGAAAGCTACGAAAATTTACTAAGCGATTCAGGATTTCACCGGGGAGCTTTAAGAGATGACTTAATCCAGCTTATAAATTCGGGTATGATTGAGGTCTTTGATCGTGAAAGTCAGGTTCGCCTGCATGGCTATGATTCGGATAACTTGCAATATTTTAGCTTCAGGGCCACTAAGAAGGGACTTGAGAACCGGGCGTAAGCTTTCGTAAGAGAAAATCCTGCTTATTAGTATTTCTGCTTAATCTTTTTTTTAAAAAAGTAACGGTGCAGTAACTTCCTGCACACCAGAACCTAAACTTGAATTAACCTTAACCCCTGCCCTTCATGAAATATGAAGTAACTATTGGTGATGTCTCTAAACTGATTCATATTAATGATGAAACATCACAATTTAAAATTGAAGGTCCGGCTGAGTCAGAATCTGATTTTTCATTTGAGAAAATCGACTCAACCAGAGACAAACTAATTATCAATAATAATGTTTATACCATTGGTAACAAGACTTTTAAGGATGGTATCGTAGAATTTACTTTAAATGGAAAATGGGTCAAAGCAAATCTAAAAGATGAACAAATGTTGTTATTAGACCGCCTTGGTTTTAAAACCGGATCTAAAAGCACAGAGGGTATATTAAATGCACCCATGCCTGGTAAAGTTGTTAGCTTTTTGGTTAATGAAGGCGATACCGTGCAGGCCGGAGATGCCCTTGTAATTCTGGAAGCAATGAAAATGGAAAACGAGCTTAAATCTCCGGCAACAGGTATCATAAAAAAGCTGAATGCGAGTCCAGGTCAATCCGTTGAAAAAAATCATACACTACTGGAGATAGAGCCCATTGGATAAGTTTATTATTGAGGGAGGTTCGGTATTAACGGGAACCATTCCTATAAGTGGTTCAAAAAATGCCGCTTTACCGTTAATGGCTGCTTCGTTACTACTCGACGGTACCACAAAATTGACTAACATTCCCGACCTTGTAGATATACGTACTTTTTGTAATGTTCTTCGAGTTACCGGGGCAAAAGTTACCTATTCTGCTGAGGAACAATCTTTGTTGATTGATCCTGAAAACATTTATTACCCGGAATCTCCCTATGACTTAGTTCGTAAAATGCGGGCTTCTTTTTATATGCTTGGCGCATTACTTGGGCGAATGGGTGAAGCAAAAGTTTCGCTTCCCGGGGGTTGCGCATGGGGGCCTCGTCCCGTAGACTTGCATATTGAAGGGCTAAAAGCGCTAGGTGCATCTATCGAACTTGATAAAGGGTATGTTCTGGCAAGCCGGCCTGCAGAGGGGTTGAAAGGCGGCTCATTTAACCTAAGCCCTTCCAGCGTTGGGGCTACCGTTAACCTGATTTTAGCCTCAGTTTTAGGCTCTAATACGTGCGTAATTTCTAATGCTGCAAAAGAACCTGATGTCGTACAGCTATGTTATTTTTTAAAACAGGCAGGTGCCGATATACAAGGTGAAGGAAGTTCGCAAATTACCGTTAAAGGTGTTAAGCAACTCAATGCAGTACAGTTTAGAAATGCATCAGACCGAATAGAAACCGGTACGTTTATGATACTCGCTGCCATGCATCCTTTAAACAAAATAAAACTAACCAATGCCGATCCGGAAGAACTAGGCCACTTCCTAAGCTGGTTTCATAAAACCGGAGCCTCTACAAAAATAGATAAAGATATAATAGAGATTATTCCACCTAAGATAATTAACGCTGTTTCTGTAGCTACAGAAGTGTATCCGGGGTTTCCTACCGATTTACAGGCTCAATGGGCTACACTTATGACCCTCGCCAATGGCGAAAGCGTTGTAACCGATTCTATTTACAGCGATAGATTTAGCTATGTTCCGGAACTTGGACGATTGGGGGCTTCGGTTAAGGTAAAAAATAATTCGGCGATTATTAAAGGTCCTAATAAAATGGCTGGCACGTCTATAATGAGTACCGACTTAAGGGCGAGTGTGAGTTTAGTGATGGCCGCAATGTTTGCAACTGGTATTTCTCAGGTGTTGCGCGTTTACCACCTCGATCGCGGATACGAGAGGCTCGAAGATAAATTAAACGGCGTAGGTGCCTCCATTCGAAGGGTTACCGAACAACACGAGTCTGAATAATGCTTAACTGCATTTCGAACAGAGTCTGGTTTTCTAATTGCGTATGCCTAAGAGATAATAACTCACTTCTATGCCTCACGCAGGTCTTTAAATACAGACATTCCGGAAGCTTAGGTTAGATAGCAGCCAAATTTAGCACCATAATTGGCTTGGTTTCGTTTATTCAATAATGGATTAATACCGTATTTGTAGAATGTAAATGAAGCTTACAGGCTTTAAAGCGTAATTTCTATTACCTCTTTATATGCGGTATATTTTGATGTATATTAATCGAATGCACGATACCTTGTATTAGTGCAGTAAAGCCGAGCTGAGTGCATAATATTTGTGCCATAACTGCCGAGAAATAAACTTTTTCGATTTCATTTAATGGTGACCCAAAATGCCGGATTGGCATTTAGAATCGATTAATAAACATGCAGCTAAACTTTACAGACAGGCTGCGAAATCCCAATACATCAGCTCAGATTACTCCCTCTCTTTCTTGCTTAATTAAGAGAAAAATTAGAAGAATAAGTTCAAAAGATCTTTATCAGGCCATAATGCAGGAAACTATACTAAACTATCAGTTGCATAATGTTCTAGGCGTAATTCTTAGCGCTATGGCTTTGCTACACCTCATTCCTCAGCCCCAAAACCGATTAATTTTGGCAGTTCCATTTACTAAAAAAATGGGAAATACAGATAACTGTTGCGAAAAAACTGGTTCCAATTCAAATATTATTCCGGAAAGTCGGGCTGTACAATACCACAAAAACAGAAATTTATACCAGGCAAAAAACGGGAAATCATCCACCCGGTCTTTTTCTTTACGCTCTTTTATTCCGGTTAAGAATTTTACACAACTATCCGGCAGCGCATCTGCTTATGAGATTTTTGGAAATAGGTCCCTTTTTTGCTGGTTTTATGCGAAAAAATTTTTAAATGGACAATCAAATAGTAATCCACGCTTCAGGCGAACAGAAGCGAATAGCGTTAATCGAAAATGGTGAATTAGCGCAGTTTTTCATAGAATCTCCAGAAAACAGACGTTCCGTTGGCGATATTTATCTTGCCAGCGTTCATAAAGTAATGAGCGGTATTCGTGCCGCATTTATCGATTTAAGCACGCCAAAAGACGGCTTTTTACACTATTCTGATTTAGGTGACCACCTCGAGGAATATCTGGTAATGCTTAATGGGAGAGATTCTGTACCAGATAAAGCCAGCGCAGAACTTCGAGAGTTTAGGGCTAAAATGAACGACGGCAGCATTTCGAACATGTCGCCCAAGGAACAAACAGTATATGAGCAAAACCTTATAGGCAATTTGCTTAAACCCGGCCAAAAGGTAATTGTGCAGGTTGTAAAAGAACCTATCGGCTCTAAGGGTCCGCGGGTTTCTACCGATATTACCCTGGCTGGCAGATTTCTTGTTTTAATTCCTTTTGGGGATTATGTAGCTGTGTCTAAACGTATTCGATCCTATAAAGAGAGGCGCCGATTACGCTCATTAATTGGCGAAATGCTTCCCAATGGCTTTGGCGTTATTGTTCGCACAGTTGCAGAAGCTCAGGATGAAGAGGCGCTTCGCGAAGATCTCAAAGATCTTCACGACAAGTGGGAAAAAATCCGCGAAAATCTTACAGACTCTAAACCTACTGCCCTGCTGCATCGTGATTTAGACATGACAGAAAGCCTCGTTCGCGACCTTTTCTCTAAAAATTACAACCGGATTCTCATAGATGATGCGGAGTCGTTTAAAACAATAAAAAGCTACATTGGAAAAGTAGCGCCAAGTATGGTCAAAAATGTACAGCTCTACAAAGGTAAAGAGCATGTATTCGACCACATGAATATCTCTAAAGATGTAAATTCAATTTTTAGCCCAAGGGTTAAAATGCCGAGCGGAGGCTATCTCATTTTTGAACAAACGGAGGCTATGTATGTAGTTGATGTAAACTCCGGTCGGTATGCAGCAAAAAAAGCTCAGGAAGACAATTCTTTAAAAACGAATCTCGAAGCTGCCAGAGAGATTGGCAAGCAACTTCGTTTACGCGATATTGGCGGTATAATTGTAGTCGATTTTATTGATCTTGCTCAAGATAGCAACCGTAAAAAAATTTACGATGAGATAAAAAAAGAGTTTAAGAAAGACCGGGCTAAAACAAATATACTGCCCATGTCGGATTTTGGACTCATGCAGATTACACGGCAGCGAATTAGACCAAGTGTTGTAAAATCTGTTTCAAAAGTATGCCCAATGTGTGGTGGTTCTGGAAGTATAGTATCCGAAAATACGCTGCTTTCAGACATCGATGCATGGATTAGCAAGTTCAAGCACTCTTACTCATACCGCTCAGTAGATCTCTACGTTAACCCATTCTTCCATTCCGTTTTATGCCAGGGGTTGTTAAGTACGCGTATTAAATGGATGTTCAAGTATTTTATACATATCAATGTAATTAGTGATGAATCTGTATCACTAAATGATTTCAAAGCCAGTTTACGGGGTTCCGATTTTGATATTTATGAGACCGTATTTCAAGGTGGTAATATCGAGGAAGCTATAAAAGAAAATGAGAAAAGCCTGGCCGAACTCGGCAGTGGCGGCAGAAGAAATGAAGAGTATCTGGATATTTACCGCAAAAATGGTAAAAACGGAAAAGACAAATCAGATTCTGACTCGAGAAACGGGAAATCACGCTCCAGGAACGACTCAGATAACGATACTTCAAACCGTAGCTCTAAATCGAATACTACAGAAGACAAATCGCAGGGTGATAATCCAAGGAAAAGACCTGCGCCCGTTAGAATTACACCACAGGCACGAGGCAACACCAAAATCAAATCTAAGTATTTCAGAAAAGCGGACGAAGAAGAAAAATCGAACGAGCAAAAGAACCCGGTCTCCGATCAAAAACCTGAGAAAAAAATAGCCCAGGATACAAACGATCAAAAATCAACTGGTAACCCTGAAGAAAATATTTCAGATAAGCCAGATGCATTAGCTGTTGCAAGAGCGTATGCCCGCAAAGTTCAAAAGGAAGAAGCAAAAGAACAAACTAAATCCAAAGAAAAAGAAGCACCTAAGCCCAAAGAGGCTGTTGTAAATAAAGATTCTGAGGTTGTTTCTGCACAAAAGGAAGAGACGGAAAATTCAGTTAATGAGAAAATAGATACTGAAACAAAAGCAGATATTACGAAAACTTCTAAAGCTGATTCTAGTAAGAATGCTATTACCGGCGAAGTAAAAGAAACTGATTCAGATAGCGACTCAAAGCGGGTAAAAGCACCTAAAAAGGTAAAAAATGCCGTTCGCCCGCCTCGGAAAAAAGCAATTGGTAAGTCACAACGTTCTGCTGAAAGTAAAGAAGAACAAGTAAAGCCTGAGGCCAAAAAAAATGAATCTACAGAAAACTCTGCTGCCGAGAAAGATGATCCTAAGTCTGTGAAACTTCGTGAAATGGACGCTATAAAGGCAACTCTGGACGAAGATTACTTTCGTAAGCCCGTAGCACGTGTTGTTAGTGAAGAAAAAAGTGACCAACGGGTTAAGGAAACGGTATTAGGCAAAAAAGAGCCTGAATCTGTTGAGCAATCTTCTACAGTAAGCAAACCTCATACAGAAGTAATTGAGCGTGCAAAAAAAGCACGGGCAGAAATACTAAAAGAGAAAACCGATTCTGATTCGCAGGATGAGGTAAAACCTAAAAAAGAAAATCAGCAGAAGCCATTAAAAAATGAGGCTGATGATTCAGGCAAATCAAAAATATCCGACAAAACTACAGATAAAGACGAATTGTCACGTAAAGAATCCGAAGCACCTGCCAGCGATTCCAAATAGACTTAAATTTATATTTTCGGCTTGATTCTTGTGATCGGATTGGCAGATGCCTGTTAAGTTTTGAGTATGTATCCACGCCCGGCCAGAAAAACCGGGCGTGGATAATTTATTCTTTTAAATACTCACAATCTAAGCCGGACTATCTGTTTATTATTAAAATCAATCAGAGATAATCAGACTATGCATATTCACGCAACTACCGTAGCCGGTATACTTCACAACGGCAAAGCGGCTATAGCTGGCGACGGCCAGGCTACGCTCGATAAAACTATTCTAAAATCGACCGTTCAGAAAGTACGTAAACTTGGTAAGGGAGATATTCTTGCAGGTTTTGCTGGTTCTACAGCAGATGCTTTTACCCTTTTCGAAAAATTTGAAGATAAGCTGGGCCAATATAATGGTAACCTTGAACGTGCAGCTATAGAACTCGCTAAAGAATGGCGAACAGACCAGTATCTAAAAAAACTGGAAGCTCTTCTAATAGTTATGAATAAAGAAAAAATCTTGCTTATCTCGGGTCAGGGTGATGTTATTGAACCAGATGACCAAATAATAACTATTGGCAGTGGCGGGTCTTACGCACTTAGCGCTGCACGCATGCTAAAAAAACATGCCCCGCACTTAAGTGCAAAAACAATCGCTGAAGAAGCTATACATGCAGCGGCCGACATAGATATTTATACAAACCATAACCTTACGGTACTGGAAATTGACTGATATTATAAGCACACCAACGAAAGGCGGATACTTGGATAATCTTACCCCCCGACAGATTGTAGCCGCATTAGATAACTTTATTATTGGCCAAAAAGAAGCCAAAAAAAGCGTAGCAATTGCCTTGAGAAACCGCTGGAGACGTATGAATTCAGACGAAGGCATCAAAGATGAAATTGTACCAAATAATATAATTCTCATTGGACCAACCGGTGTTGGAAAAACCGAAATTGCCCGCAGATTAGCAAAATTAGCCAAAGCCCCATTTATTAAAGTTGAGGCCACCAAATTTACCGAGGTAGGATACGTTGGTCGCGATGTTGAATCTATGATACGCGACCTTACCGAAATCGGGGTAAGCATGGTTAAACTTGAAATGCAACAGGCTGTTATACCCAAGGCAAAAGAAATGGTGGAAGAGAGAATTCTAGATCTACTAATACCGCCACTTAGAAAACCAAGAAATACCAGCCCCTATTCCCGAAACACGACCGGGGCAATCAGCGGGTTTGATGAGAAGAATGAAAATTTTAATCCCCAAAACGCCAGCGACGAAGAACTAAATGAGAGAACGCGCGAAAAATTCCGCGTCAAACTCAAGAACGGAGAACTAGAAGACCGGAAAGTAGACGTGGAAGTTAAGGCCGGCAGCGGGCAGACCATGCAAATTTTTGGCCCTCAGGGTATGGAAGAAATGGGTATGAACCTGCAGGACATGCTTGGTAATATAATGCCAAAGAAAACGAAAAAACGCCCAATGAAGATAAGTGAAGCCAGAGAATATCTTTTGCAGGAAGAGTCTGAAAAGCTTATCGATCATGAAGCTGCTGTACAAACAGCGCTTGAAAGAGTGCAAAGCTCAGGAATTGTATTTTTAGATGAAATCGATAAAATAGCCGGCGGTGGTAGCAAACAAAGTGGTCCGGATGTATCAAGACAAGGCGTTCAGCGGGATCTTCTTCCCATTGTTGAAGGTTCTACTGTAACAACAAAATATGGTATGGTTAAAACAGATCATATTTTATTTATAGCATCCGGTGCATTTTCTACTGCAAAACCAAGTGATCTTATTCCGGAACTTCAGGGGCGTTTTCCAATTCGGGTTGAGATGAATTCTTTAACAGAAGAAGACTTTTATAATATTCTTACTACTCCGCAAAATGCGCTAACGAAACAATATATGGCAATGTTAAAGTCGGAAGGTGTGGATTTACACTTTAATGATGAAGCTTTGCTTGAAATTGCCCGTGTTGCTGCAGAAGTAAATCGTGAAGTTGAAAATATTGGCGCACGCAGGCTTCACACTATATTATCTACCGTATTAGAGGAATTACTCTATTCTGTACCCGATGATATCCATTCAGGGACAATAACTATAGATAAAGCTTATGTTGGAAAACAAATTGAGTCTATAGTGCGAAATAAAGATTTATCCCGATATATTCTTTAAGAAGACTTACACTCTCTTTTTTTAAGAACTTAAATTAAACTCTGCAATTTTGTAGTATATATTTATTGAACTACTAATCGGCCGGCGATTAATTCCCGGCCGATTAATGCTCCAAGTGAATGATCAGTATTGTTTATTGTGTTTAATTACCAGCGCAATGTTTTAAGAATTGCATCGCTGTTAATATCATGAGCTTTTTAGGCGAATTTAGTTAATTTTGTTTGCAATAAGACTTTACCAACTTTCTCCCCTGCTCATAGAAATTGGATTATTTGAAAAAATAAGTGGTTTCTTATCTATCTTTTTTGCGCACAGAATAAATACGTTCTTAGCTGATTTACTCATTTTCGGATGATTTTATTTTTTTTCCGAGTCGCATTTCAGAGATTTTTTTCCTGCACAATTTTTTTTGCATATAAAGCATTAGTGATGTATAGTTAATTCATAGAATCATCCTGTTGTTCGATCCATACAAAAAATCGATTAGCTAAATACATTACAGTAATGCTAATTCGTTAATTGAAATCTGTCCGCCTTAAAAAGTCCGGTCTAGCATAATTTTTCGTAACAAACATATATAGTTAATTCTAACTGTACTGGATTGAGCACAGACTATCTCAAATTATCGGCAGCGTTTGAGACATTTTTTATAATTTCACAGAAAACACAATTTAAAGCCCATACCCGGTCATGATAAAACGTTTTTTCGCATCAGGATTTTCCGGACTTATACTACTAAGTGCACTATGGTTCTTCGGACTGGACAAAGTTTTCATTTCCGATGAAAATAGTGATGAGCAAAACCTGTCTAAATATTTGCATACTCAGCGGTGGATTCTGAACAATTACGTTGATGAAGTCGATGTAGATATTCTCTTTAAAGACTCTGTTCGCGGGATGGTTCGCGCAATTGGAGACTCTACCCTCTCTATATCAGGCACACCGGCCGATACTACCTTTACAGACGTTCGTATTTCCAATTTTGCAGAAGCGTCTATTCGCTTCGAGCGAGCCTATACCTGGATTGCAAATAATGTTGAAGATGCAGATATGAATTCATTAACGGAGTATGCGTTAAGAGGTATGTTTGCTAGTCTCGACCCTTACACAGATTATATCGATCCACGGCAAAGCGAACGTGTGCGCGAAAACTTTGCGGGCAGGTTTCAGGGTATTGGTGTTCAATTCGAAATAATACAGGATACTATTACCGTTATTTCTGCAATTTCGGGTGGCCCTAGCGAGCAACTCGGTATTCGGTCTGGTGATCGTATTATCTCCATAGACGGAGAAACTTCGGTTGGCTTTAGTCAGGAAGATGTGCTTTCTAACCTAAGAGGACCTAAAGGCTCCGTAGTACGGGTTGGAATTGTAAGGCCAAATGCGTCAAGTTTACTTCATTTCAATATTACCCGGGACGACATTCCTCTGTATACTGTAGATGCATCATACATGCTCGACGAAAAGACTGGTTATATAAAAGTTAATCGATTCGCATCCACTACTTATGATGAGTTTATGGATGCAATGAATAAACTTAATGAGCTTGGGATGGAGCGCCTCGTGCTGGATATGCGCTATAACCCTGGTGGTTTTCTGGATCAGGCTGTGCGTATCACAAGCGAATTCTTCCCCCGTGGCACAAAGCTTGTTAGCACACAAAGCCGGCATGCCAGATTTAGCAGCGAATACAACACAAGAGCAAACGGACGTTTTCTGGATATCCCCTTAATTGTTCTGATAAATGAAGGCTCGGCCTCAGGCAGTGAAATTGTTGCTGGTGCAATACAAGATAACGATCGCGGTTTGGTAGTCGGCAGAAGAACATTTGGTAAAGGTTTGGTACAGCAACAGTATGAACTTGTTGATGAAAGCTTCATTCGTGTAACTATTTCGAGGTATTACACTCCTTCTGGCAGGCTTATACAAAAGCCATTTAACAATGGCCGTGAAGAATATGCGCTGGAAATAAGAAACAGAGATCGTGATGCAACCACAGATGTTACTAACTTTATAAGCGAAACACCAGACTCACTTATATTTAGTACACGCGCCGGAAGAGTTGTTTACGGTGGCGGTGGAATTGTTCCAGACCATATTGTACAGGCCGATACCTCAAGAAGCTATGTGCTTGGCTTTATGAGACAAAATAACATCGGTTTCGATTTCGTAAGAAATTATCTAGATAATTACTCCGATTCTTTCAGGGCAGAATGGGGTGATGATTTTAATCGTTTCCGTAGTGACTTTTCATGGTCGGAAGATGATATGAACCGGTTCTGGGGAAAAATGACAGAAGCTGGCATGGTACTTTCAGATACCACAGCTACAACTACTTATGTAGACGACATCATGTATATAAATCCAAAATTGGTGGATAAAGACAGTTGGATTCCACCAACATTTATGAAAGCGGAGCTTGCGCGCCAAGTATGGAGCCCTGATAAGTTCTGGCCTGTCTACAATGATAAATTTGACACAACATTGCGTCAATCTATGGAGTTATGGACCGAAGTAATGGAACTTAAAGCATTTGTTGAAGAATATCTGAGCACTCAGGCAACGCGACGCTCAGGATCCGGAGGTTAACTTAATTCATTTATTTGAATCCAAAACAACAAAGAATGCTTTTCATTAATAAATGAAAAGCATTTTTTGTATCAGCTAGGATTTCTCAATAAAATCAAATCCCGAAACGCAAAAGCCCGGCACATTGCACAGCTGCTGTCTCTGCCCGTAACCTGTTTTTACCAAGCCATAAAGGGGAAAAAGCATCATCTCCTTTCGTTTCAGAAAGCATCATCTTGATTTCAGGTTCCGAAAAACCTCCCTCTGGTCCAATAAAAATTACAATTTCAAAACCCTTGGTCATAACCTGATGAAGTTGATCTCTGACAAATGAAAAATTACCTGAGGTGTAGCTCGATGTCTTACTAATAGTCAATTCGGCTTCATTCTCATGAGCGACCAATGGGTAAATTTGTTTAGTTTGATTACGCTGCGTTTTAATTTCTTCAACACGCTCATTTAGTGTACAAATTCTCAAGATTGGTAAATAAAAACACTTAGACTGTTTTGCAGCAGTGAGAATAACAGATTCCAGCCTGTCTGCCCTAAACTTATTTCTCTCCGTTCTTTCAGTATGAAGCAAGGTGATGCGCGAGACCCCGGTTTCAGTAAGTTTTTCGACAGCCCATTCTAACCGTTGCCTGTTTTTTATAAGACCGAGACAGACTTCAATTTCTGGAACAGCAGCTTCATTAAATATCGTATTATCAAGATGCACAAGACAGCTTTTTTTTGACAATACTTCGAGTGTACCTGTCCCCTGCAACCCTTTGCCATTAAAAACATGAATCAAATCACCTGTTTTATATCTTAAAACATTTAGTGCATGATGAGCCTCTTCAGCAATTAATTGAACTGATTCATCTCTAGTCGTAAATTCAGAAACGTAAAATAAATTCAACGTCTATTTCTCAGAGTTTATGTACACATCACCAGGAATAAAGCAGGTCTCGCCTGTTATAAGCATTTTCTCAATATAAGGATGGCACATGCCACAACCCTTGGCTGCTACATCTGAATGAATGATGTCGTCAAGGGTTTTTAAGCCCTCTTTGTCACATATTTCTTTGATTTGTGCGAATTTCTTTTTGTGACAAACGCACATCTTTACACTTCTTCTATCATAAGCCATAATAATATTAATATTTAAAGCGTCGAATTAGTAGTAATGATATTAAAAAAGTCCTGATTACCAGTAAGGACAACAGAATATTAGACCTTTATTACTTATTCCTTTTTAATAAAAAGTTTTGATAAGCAAAATCTTTATAATAAGTTAACAAAACCGCTTTATGTCCGTCTCCTGTTTTATCCTTGATAATAAAACTCAACAATAGAAAGCTGCGATTTTATTTATATTTGGGTATTTACAGGGACAGAACTTTAGGTTTTCTTGTCCTTCGTAAAGCGCATTAACAATGATAAGTATTTGGTATAGATTGTCTTAAGATAGAATAATATATCTTAAGTACTCTAGTAAAGTTGGCTACATTACACATTCTCTGATTACGGATATTTATCTTTAGACTATAAGTTCTATTGAAATCTAAATTATTAATTAGTTAAACAGTTAATTAGTAAACCGAAAAATTTAAGCAAAAATGCTCTAGAAATAACTCTATAAAAAAGAGTTGTATTTATTTTGTTTAAGTTCCCTCCTTGAAGTGTTTACTTAGCTTTAAACTTTGGCCTTGATAGTTACTCTTAACAGAAGAACCGTAAAGCATTTCTGGCGACTCTGTATTTTTCTCAAAGACCATACTGAAAAATGTCTGCCCATGTTCAACTAAAAAAGGAACATCGTGAGACCTTACTTCTAGCACAGCTCTTGCTCCTTTGCCTTCGTTAGAGAAACCAAAGCCACTATCAAAAAATCCGGCATAATGCGTTCGAAGCTCTCCGGATCCTGTATCGTAAGGAACCATTTCACTAGCAAGACTTGATGGAATACGGCATCTTTCCAAAGAAGCAAAGATATAAAACGCTTCCGGCTCCAAAATTAAATGCTCTTCTCGCCCGGCATAAATAGGCTCCCAAAATTCGAAGGTATTATAGAAAGCAATTTTACTAAGATCGATTACAGCTCTGTTTTTTCTTGCACGGTAACCAATTATCTCATCTCTACGACCCTCGAGATTCACACTCATAAAAAGCCCTGAATCAAGCTTTAACTCCTTGGCCAAAACAGCATCACCAAGATTGTTTAATAGAAGTGGTTCCAACGAATGATGCGCCCTTATATCATCGTCAGACAACAAAGCATTTCCGTGTCTAATTCGTAATTGATTAAGTCTCTGACCTGTTTGAACTCTTATGGGAAACGATTTTGGAACAACTTCTAAATAAAGAGGACCAGAATAACCAGGGCTTATGTCTTCAAAACGGCGCGAATAATCTGTAACAACCCTTGTAAAAATATCAAGTCTGCCCGTGGTGCTTTTTGGATTTGTTCTTGCTGAAAATACATCTGTAGTTTCCAGTGTTATATATTCAGAGCCTCTTTCACCAAATAAATTCAGGTTACGGTACATACCGGAACAACTCTCAGGCAACCTTAATGTTTCCAGCAATGGTATAATGTAGGTACAATTCGGTTCCAGAATCCCACCATTTTGAATAGAAAATTCATGCTGACAAAGCCTGTTTACCTTTTGTAATACGGTCTCTTTTTCCGGTAAAAAACCGCATCTTACCCGGTAGGCTGTTTTACCAAGACGTAAATCCAGTGAGTTTGGCTGCAGCTGATCCCTTTGGATTGGGTTAGCCTCGTCACTGCCAATAAGCCCGGCATCTATTAGTAATTTCAGATGCTGAACAGGTAAAATGCCTTTATCAGTTATTTTAAAATTCATGTAATGAAAATAGAAGAATTCCAGAAAATTTCAGATAAAATTATAAAAAATATTAATTTTCTAAGTCAACTATTAGTATAGTGCACTCATAATAGTGGTATTTAAATAGCTTTATCAAAATAGTTTTCATTTCATTAGTAAAACCCGATAGAACACATCATTTTACTAACAGAGCTATATTGAACCCAGAACTTCTCAAATTTAGTCTTCGAGTTCGTCAGATTTTTTACTTACTCCCAATAAATTTCCTGTCTTTTACAAACCTAGTAAAGCTAAATTTCGTCTTTTAGATTACTTTTTTTTTACTTATTTGTGTAATGTATTAACCTAATTGGATAAACAACACCTCTTTCCGGAAAATGAAAACAAATCAATTCATTTTACTGTTCTTTGTTTCAGGATTTTTGCTTCTGTCTCCCTTACTGCATGTTTTTAAAGATGATAATGTTGCAGATCATAGCTTAAGTCTGCCATTTTACTTATTTATTTGCTGGATTTTAGTAATAATCGCTTCAGCGTTAATCTCGGGTCAAAGACAAAAAAACGAAAACTACAGCTAACGAAGCTTAATTTAAAAGGCTTTTAAAACCGGGCATTTACCCGTCTATAGGTTTATATGAAATAATAAATATGCTACAACCCTGGCTAGTTATACTTGTTTCTGCTGTCTATTTCCTGCTGCTTTTTACGATAGCTTATTTGGTTGATAATAAAAAGCTGGGGTTAGATCGCTTTTTAAAATTGCCATTTGTTTACGCTCTCTCGCTAGGTGTATACTGTACTGCCTGGACATTCTATGGAAGTGTTGGCAGAGCGGCAAGTAGTGGAATTGGTTTTTTGCCTATTTATATAGGCCCTACGCTCATGGCGCTTCTATGGGTTGTTATTCTAAAGAGAATGATTTCTATTTCCAGAAACCAGCGAATTACCACTATTTCAGATTTTGTAGCATCCAGATATGGAAAGAGTAGTCGACTAGCTAAACTTGTGAGTGTGGTGTGCGTGGTTGGGATAATTCCATACATAGGTTTACAACTCAAGGCGGTATCGGGTTCTTTTCATGTTCTTGTTTCTACAGAAACGGCCATGGCAGAGCACGGAGGGCTTTTCTCGGATACAGCCTTCTATACTACCATAGCTATGATTCTCTTCGGTATTTTATTTGGTGCCCGCCATCTGGATTCTTCTAAAAGACACGAGGGCTTAGTTGCCGCAGTTGCTTTCGAGTCTGTTGTAAAGCTGGTGGCTTTTCTGGTAGCCGGTATTAGCATCGTTTGGTTCATCTTTAACGGTCCTATAGATTTATTTTCCCAAGCCGCAGAAAAAGGTATAACAGACGGTTTGTTTACATTTGGCGAGGCCACAATCACCTATAGCGAATGGTTTTGGCTAACCCTCATTTCTATGTTTGCTATTTTACTGCTCCCAAGGCAGTTTCAGGTTGCCGTAATTGAAAATATTTCTGTGCGTCATGTCGATACCGCTGTTTGGCTGTTTCCACTTTACCTGCTTTTAATCAATTTATTTGTTATTCCAATTGCTTTAGCAGGGTTAATTTTATTTCCAGCTGGTACAGTAGATGCCGATACTTTTGTGATTACCATACCTTTAATGCATGATATGCCAGCTGTGGCTATGCTGGTCTTTATAGGCGGAATTTCTGCTGCAACAAGCATGGTAATTGTTGCGGTAGTGGCAATTAGCACCATGCTAAGCAATGATTTATTTGTACCAGCCCTGCTTAAATGGAAATCTCCTAAATCACAAAATCTTCCGGATGAAAGCATACAATCACAGCTATTATTTATAAAGAGACTAAGCGTAGTTCTTGTGCTCTTAGCCTCTTATTTCTTTATTAGCTTTATAAATCAGGAATATTCTCTTGTATCTATCGGCCTGATATCTTTTGCAGCAGTAGCACAGTTTGCTCCGGCCATTTTTGGCGGCATGTTCTTTAAAAAAGTATCAGAAACAGGTGCTTTTGCTGGTATTATTTCAGGAAGTCTCATCTGGTTCTACACGCTTGTCTGGCCAACTTTTGAACTTTCGGGCATATTCGCAACAACGGCCTTAGATTATGGACCAGCCGGAATTTGGTGGCTTAATCCACATGCCTTATTTGGATTAAATAGTCTTGATCCCGTTTCTCACTCTGTTTTTTGGAGTTTGAGCATCAACAGTTTCATATTTGCGTTTATATCAATTATTCGAAAACCGAAAATTCCGGAAATCGCTCAGGCAGAGCTTTTTACAAGCATTGATATTGAGACAGGCAACAGCGGCCAAGGCCTTACAATGGATTACAGAACTGCTGCTAAGGATGAGTTGCTCCAAATTTTGACCCGATTTCTGGGAGAACAGAAAACGCA
Source organism: Balneolales bacterium (assembly GCA_022565805.1). GTDB lineage: Bacteria > Bacteroidota > Rhodothermia > Balneolales > Cyclonatronaceae > Cyclonatronum. The sequence continues at coordinate 26,263 of JAIULZ010000017.1, read as the reverse complement.
AAAAGCATTATCAGATTTTAATTTAGGCCATGATAGCACCCTCCAAAAAGATTCTAACGAGGCTAATGAAGCTTTTATACAGTACGCAGAGTCTGTTTTAGGCGGAATTATTGGCGCAGCATCTGCCCGTGAAATAGTATCATCGGCTGTAAGCGAACGTCCCATACATTTGGAAAATGTGATGGTTTTACTTGATGAAACCAGACAGGCCCTGGAATATAGCCGTGCACTTGAATCTAAAACAGCCGAGCTTAATAAAACAACTGACAGGCTCACGGTTGCCAATGAAAAACTTAAAGAACTGGATTTACTCAAGGATGAGTTTATGTACACCGTAACACACGAATTAAAAACTCCTCTTACATCTATTCGGGCTTTTTCTGAATTAATTAAAGATCACCCGGAAATGGATCCCGAAAAGAAAAATCATTTTCTTGGTATAATTACATCAGAAACAGACCGACTTTCGAGATTAATCACTCAGATATTAGAGCTTCAAAAATTTGAACAAGGCTTTACTTCGAAAAATAAACAAGCATTATATATCTTTGATTTTATCGATAAAACTCTGCAGGCTGCGCACGGCCTTATCCATGAAAAGAATAATTTCGAGCTACAGCTCGATGTGGATAGAAACACTAAAATACTGGCAGATAATGACTTTCTTGAACAGGCTGTTCTCAATTTATTATCAAATGCTACAAAGTTTGCAAATAAAGAAAATCCCCGGATTTTACTTCACCTCTGCATCGATCAAAATATGGTATGTATAGCCATTCATGACAATGGCGAGGGCTTGGCAGAAGAGGAAAGAGAACTTGTTTTTAAGAAGTTTTCAAGAGGCAAATTTGCGGTAGAATCGGGTGTAAGCGGCTCAGGTATTGGGCTGGCTGTTGTAAAAGCCATAGCCGAGGATCATAAAGGCTTAGTTACGGCAGGAGATTCGCACCTTGGAGGGGCTTGCTTTAAAATGCATCTACCTATTTTAAAAGATATTTCATAACCTTCAATAAAATTGATACAAACAAATAGCTTATTTTAAGCTAATCTCCATATCAGTCTTTTCTGCCGGCAAATGAGAATGCTTTTATCCAGCCCGGCTTAACCCAAAACTGTTTCTTCATTATGGCTGCCACAATATTGATAGTTGATGACGAGCCGAATATTGTTATTTCTCTTGAGTTCTTGCTTGCTCAACACGGCTTTAAGCCTTATGTCTCAAGAAATGGTGAGCAGGCTATAGATTTCATTGATTCTAATGCAACAGATTTAATTCTGCTTGACGTTATGATGCCCGGCAAATCGGGCTTTGATGTTTTGCAGCACATTAGAAAAAAAGCCACTAGCGATCAACCTAAAGTCGTAATGCTTACTGCAAGAGGAAGAGAGCAGGATATTAAAAAAGGTACTGATCTTGGAGCTGATGCATATATAACAAAACCTTTTTCTACAAGAGAGCTTATTAAACTAATTAAATCTTTACTAAGCATTGAACACTAAAGAACTAAAATCTTTTTTTTTACTTTCAGTCGGCGGACTTGCGGTAATTTTGCTGGGTCTGCTACTTTCGGCCTTGCTTGTAAACCATGGCTTCGAAACTTCTTTCGTTCAAGATTTTGGGTTTTATATTTTAATTTCATTCGGCTTTCTGGCTACCTGCTTTACCGCTTTTTTGTACTGGTTGTTTACGTCTGTGTTTCAACCTCTTAACCGTCTTGCAGATGCTCTTGATGCATTTAAATCTAACCCTGAAATTAGCGGCCTTGACAGTTTTTTTACGCGAAAGCTTGGAAAATCCGCATCATTTTTGCTAAAGTCTTATACCAAACTTTCAAAGGATAGCGAGATGCTGGCGCAAGACTCGCGTAAAAAGGCGGAGATGGATAAAGAGACACTTACCAGCCTTATTTCAGAATTACAGTCGGGAGTTTTACTCTGCAACAGCTCTTTCCGAATTACTTTATTCAATCCTAAAGCGGCATCTATTTTAAAATACGTTGAGAGACGCACTAAAATTAGTTTGGGGAGACACTTAAATGCTGTTTTAGACAAAGACTTTACAAGTTATCTCTCTGGCAAACTACTTGATACAAGAAATGGAAAACATCATACTAAAACGATAAGCGGTCTTCACTATGCGCCCAATGGGAATCCAATTTCTGTTCATCTTATCTTAACAAATCCAGACTCAGAACCCGGTAGCTATATTTATGTGATAATCATACGAAATATTGCGGGTGAAATTGAAAAAGCTGAGCGCCGCGACCGGGATTTAAATGAGTTGCGAAATATTACACGGTCTTCAACTGCTAATATACGGGCAGCTGCAGAAACCATTGCCGAATATGATGAAATGTCTGCTGATGTCAAAAAGTCGCTTATTTCAGTTATTCATGATGAAACTATTCGGCTTGGAGAAGCAGCTTCCATATCGAGCAATACACCTCAGGAAGGGTTTCATCCGGCATGGCCCGTGCAGCATATTTTAATCCCCAATCTGCTGGAAGATGTTGGACGAAGTCTCAAAAGTGGTGATCAACCCGTTACACTTGAGCTGAAAGGCAAAGAACTTGCATCTTTTATTAAAGGGGACGCGTTTGCTCTTACCTCTTCTCTTGTTTATATAATCAGACGATTTGCAGAAAAAGCAGATTCCACACTTCTTTACGTATCAATATTTGCCGAAGACCGTTTGCTAACGCTTCGGTTTAGCACTAGCAGAAAAATATTAAATCAGGATAAAAGCGGGTCTCAATTTAGCCTGGAGACTATTATTCAAAATCAACCGCTGCTAAATAATTCGCCGTATCCACATAGTATTCATTATATATTAGAGCAACATCAGGCTGAAATACTTTCATCAGAGAATGATACAGAAGCCTGGGTTAGCGTCATTTTCCCGGCTGCTACAAATACAGCTGAAACTAATAAGGCTGATGAAGGAAAACATCTAAATGCGCAACTTTTAAAAAGTGAGAGTCGTCCGGTATATTATGATTTTGACCTTATAGGACAAGGATTTACTACCAATAAGCAGCTCGGTGATAAAACGCTAAAAGAACTTAATCTTACCGTTTTTGACCTTGAAACTACCGGACTTAACCCATCTGTTGGGGACGAAATTATATCAATAGGAGCGGTAAGGGTCGTAAATGCCAAATTATATAAAGAAGATACTTTTTATGAGCTGGTAAAACCTGAAAGAAAAGTACCTGATGCATCCATAGAAATACATGGTATTACAAATTTAATGCTTGAGAATAAACCCGGTCTTATGGAAATATTGCCTCATTTTCATGGCTACTGCGAAGACAGCGTACTTGTAGGACATAACGTTGCTTTTGATCTTCGATTTCTTGAAATGGCTTCTAAAAAAACATCACTATCGTTTAAACACCCTATCTTAGATACTTTGTTGCTGTCATCCGTTTTGTATGAAGACGCTGATTCGCACAAGCTTGACGCACTTTGCAAAAAATTCGGTATTCAAATCGACGGACGTCATACTGCTCTTGGAGATGCTGTTGCCACTGCTGAAGCACTCATATATTTGATTGACTTCCTCGCCTCTAATGGCATTTACACGCTTAATCAGGCACAGGAGTTAAGTAAAAAATCCAGGTTTACTCAGCTTATCTATTAATAGATCTTAGTATATGTTTAGCCGGCAAAAAAAAGGTTTTACCCCAATCGCTAAAACCAAAAGGAGTAAAACCTTACCTATGTAAATAATACGCTGAGAAGCTAAGAATAATTCGACGGTCTAAAAACCATATTTGCGAATATACCATTGCACCGTTTCCCTAAGATCTCTGCGGAAATCTTGGGTATTTTGCCACTTAAGCTCAGATTCTATTTTTGTTGCATCAATAGCATAACGCAAATCGTGGCCGGGTCGGTCGGTAACAAATGAAATCAGATTTTTGTAATCCCCATCCGGCCCCTCTCCTTTCAAGGTATTAAGCTCATCGCATATAGCTCTCACAAGTTCTATATTCATCCATTCGTTGCGCCCGCCCACATTATAGGTTTCTCCGGTTTTCCCCTCATGAAAAACCATATCTATCGCACGGCAATGATCCTTAACAAACAGCCAATCCCGTACATTTTCGCCTTTTCCATAAACAGGAATAGATTTCTTTTGCAAGGCTGTGCGAATTACAGTAGGAATAAGCTTTTCATCATGCTGATGCGGGCCATAATTATTCGAACAGTTTGTGGTTACTACATTCATCCCATAAGTATGATGGTAGGCCCGAACCATGAAATCACTTGAAGCCTTGCTCGCAGAATAAGGTGAATTTGGAGCATAAGGAGTAGTCTCGCTGAAAAGCCCTTCAGCACCCAGACTTCCGTAAACTTCATCTGTAGAAACATGATGAAATCGAAACTCAGAAAATGCCTTGTCAGATTTATTCCAAAAGTTACGACATTCTTCCAAAAGGTTAAACGTACCTACTACATTAGTCATAACAAATGGTTCAGGACCTTTAATCGAGTTGTCTACATGCGATTCGGCAGCCAAATGAATTACTCCATCCGGAGCAAACTCTTCAACCAGTTTTTTAACAGCTGCACGATCAGTTATATCTGTTTTTGAAAAAGCATATCTCGGGCTATCTTCCAAAGGCTTCAGAAACGTTAAATCAGAAGCATATGTCAATTTATCGACATTCAAGAAAGAGTACTTTGGGTAGGTCTCGTGTAAATGCAGAAGCAGGTTCGAACCAATAAAACCTGCGCCGCCGGTTACCATAATTTTCATAGAAATAGGTATTACGTTTTAGAATCAAATAGTGGTTAGATAAAGAATTTAATCTTAATAGCCAACGACAAAATCAGAGATTTTGGAACAAAAGATTAGATAAGATTATGCTTACCCTGGTACAGTGGTAATTCATTTTCGGGCATATCTTTTAGCAATGGTGCATTTTTATCTTTTTCAGAAAGAATGGGGCTATCTATTTCCCACTCAATTCCGATTGCAGGATCATTCCAAAAAATAGAACGCTCACTCTCGGGATCATAGTAATTTGAGCACTTATACTGGAAATCGGCTTCATCTGTAAGCACGGCAAAACCGTGGGCAAAGCCTTCAGGTATAAAAATCATTCGCTTATTCTCTTCACTTAATACCGCTTTTACATATTTCCCGAAAGTTGGTGAGCCTTTTCTAATATCTACAGCAACATCCAATACGGCTCCTCTCGTAGCCATAACCAATTTAGCTTGAGAATTTCTATACTGATAGTGTAACCCACGAAGCGTATTTTTTTTGGATCTGGAGAGATTATCCTGAACATAAATAGAAGGAACACCGGCCGAATCGAACCAACTTTTCCGGTATACTTCCGAAAAGAAACCTCGAACATCCCCAAAGATTTTGGGCTCAATAATTACAACATCCTCAATATCTGTTTTTATTAGCTTCATAAGTGCAAAAATTTTGAAGGTACATACTAATATAGGTAAGTCAGACGCACATAAACCCCTAAATCGCCAGACTTTTTTAATTCAGGATACTTACTATCCTGTGAACTATTTGTTGAAATAAATCAAATATAGATTATAAAGGTATCCTCACCAGCTACTATACGCTATTTTTAGCCCTTAATTCTTCGAGAATAAGTAGAATGCCTTTATCAATCGACAACTCTTCATTCGGAAAGAGAGAAGTATAGGAATTAAGATCCAGCTTTGAATAAAATGGGCGAGCCGCTTTCATCGGAAACTGATCGGATGTTATTGGTTTAATTTCAATTTCTGTTTCGGAGAGTTCAAATATTCGCTTTGCAAAATCGTACCAGCTATATTTTCCTTTGCAGCCGACGTGAAAAATACCGGTTTGCTTAGCCTCAAGTAGTTTTTGTGTTGCAGTAACAACGTCGTTAGCGAATGATGGAGAACCAACCTGATCGTTTACAACAGATAATGAATCTCTGTCTTGAGCAAGCCTTAGCATAGTTTTAAGAAAGTTATTTCCATGCGCGCTACACAACCATGCTACACGTATCAACAGAAACTCTGCACCAGACTCCTGTAAGGATTTCTCCCCTTCCCATTTTGTTAACCCGTAATAATTTACGGGATCAGCAGATGCGTTAACCGGATAGCCTGCGGGATATTTATTTGCATCTTCTTTGTAACCGCCAAAAACATAGTCAGTTGAATAATGTACTACAAAACAACCAATTGATTTACAAGCTTCTGCAAGTAGCTTGACCCCTCTTCCGTTTACAAGCATGCCAAGCTCCCTCTCCTCTTCTGCAAGATCTACTTTCGTATAAGCGGCGCAATTAATAAGTATTTCAGGTCCGAAATCGTTAATACCCCGTTTAATACTTTTTTCATCTGTAAGATCAAACTCTGATTTACCCGGTGCCCAAACCTTACTTCCACTTGCCGAAAGAGAGTTTTTCCACTGATTGGCAAGCTGTCCATTTCCGCCGGTAATCAATATTCTTGAGTAATTCATAGCAATTAGTTAAAAATGGATACTCACAACGGAAATAAAAAGAAGCTACCTTACTAAAACAATCGCAGTCTTTATGCTGGATAAGAGCTGGAAATATATATCGATGAAAAAATAATAAACAGAGCCGGTTAACAACATCCGGGCTCTGTTTATTTAGTTCTAAACGCCAGGATTCGGCCTTACAACATCATGCTCATGGGGTTTTCAAGCAACCCTTTCAAGGTTTGCAGAAATTCTGCGGCGCTTGCCCCATCTACCACACGATGATCGCTCGAAAGAGTTACTTTCATGCGGTTGCCAGGTACAACCTGACCATCTTCTACAACGGGTACTTCACGAATTGCACCAACTGCTAAAATACAGGCGTTTGGTGGATTAATAATGGCTGTAAACTCTTCAATACCAAACATGCCCAGATTACTGATTGTAAAAGTACTACCTTCCATCTGGTCTGGCTGAAGTTTTTTATCGCGGGCTTTAGCTGCAAGATCCCGAACTTCGGCTCCAATCTCGGTTAAACCTTTGCTATCGGTATTTCGAATGACAGGGGTTACCAAACCATCTTCGATAGCCACTGCAACCGCAACATGAACTTCTTTATGCTTGCGAATGAAATCGCCCATCCATGAGCTGTTTACTTTTTGGTGCCTGCGCAGAGATACGGCGCAGGCTTTAACCACGAGATCGTTAAAGCTAACTTTAACATCTGGCAGCGCATTGAACGTTTTTCTTAGTTCAATTGCATTTTTCATATCAATATCAATCGTCTCATAAAAATGCGGATTGGTAAATTTACTTTCTCCGAGCCTGCGGGCAATGGCTTTTCTCATCTGCGAAACAGGAACGTCTTCATAGGCCCCTGGTGCCGGAGCGCTCTTTGTTTTGGCAGCTGGTTCAGGAGCAGCATCTTTTTCATCAGACTTTTGGGATGTCGCTGCTTCAGGTTTTTCAAAAGACTCAACATCTTTCTTAGTAATACGGCCATTCGGTCCGCTACCCTTACCTTTTAAGTCAGAGATAGAAATCCCCTGATCATCGGCCATTTTACGGGCCAGTGGCGATATCCGAACTCTTGAACCTGAATCTTCAGAATCGGCTTTTTCTTTTTCACTGCCTTTAGAATCTTTTTCAAGTTCACCGAAAAGGGGGTCAAACTCTTCGTCTTTCTCTTCTTTAGCGGAAGATTTTTCATCAGAGCTCTTTTTATCTTCTTTAGATGAAGCGGATGAATTACCGCCATCGCCCAGCATTTCAGAAATATCTTCACCTTCTTCACCAATAATAGCCATTTTACCACCCAAAGGTACAGAATCGCCTTCCTGAGCAATAATTTTAAGGACAGTTCCCGAATCAAAAACTTCAACATCCATGGTGGCTTTGTCGGTTTCTACTTCGGCAATAATATCGCCGGAGCTTACTTTATCCCCTTCTTTTACATTCCATTTAGCGATGATCCCTTCTTCCATGGTATCGCTAAGTTTGGGCATATCTATAAGTATAGCCATAAGATCCTCTGTTTGTAATGATTAGTTTCTGTAGGTAACGGCGTTTACGGCGTCAATAATTTCTTTTGGTGATGGCAACCATTTTTCAAATAAATTTTTCGCAAATGGAGCTGGAACATCGGGCAAACAAACCCGCAGTACAGGAGCGTCGAGATAATCAAATGCATCGCGCTGAATAATAAAACCGATTTCTGATGCCATGCCCGCAAAAGGATGAGATTCATCTACAATAACGCATCGGTTTGTTTTCTTAACCGATTCGATAACCATTTTAAAATCGAAAGGCTTCATGGTACGCGGGTCGATTATTTCGGCTTCGACACCATCTTTAGCAAGTTGCTCTGCTGCTTGTTTAGCCACATGGTACATTTTTCCATGAGCCACAATAGTAACATCTTTTCCTTCCCGTTTAATTTTCCCAACACCTAATGGGATGGTATACTCTTCATCCGGCATTTCCTGCTTCATGGCATACATCTGCTCAGACTCCAGAAAAATAACCGGGTCGTTATCACGAATAGCTGTTTTAAGTAAACCCTTGGCATCGTAAGGCTCGGAAGGGTACATAACTTTCAGGCCCGGGAAGTGACCATATAAGCTCTCGAATGCAACAGAATGCGTGGCTCCAAGCTGACCAGCCGATGCATTAGGTCCCCTAAAAACCATTGGGAAACTAATTTGCCCGCCACTCATATATCGGATTTTGGCAGCATTATTTAAAATTTGATCTATACCGACCAGTGCAAAGTTAAATGTCATGAACTCAATTATAGGTCTTAGGCCATTCATGGCAGCGCCTGCGCCTATACCTGCAAAACCGAGTTCCGAAATAGGTGTGTCTATAATTCTTTTTCCACCGAATTCGTCGAGCATACCCTGCGTAACTTTATAAGCACCGTTATACTCGGCAACTTCTTCACCCATGATGATAATGCTTTCATCTTTACGCATTTCTTCAACCATTGCTTCACGGATGGCTTCTCTGAATTGTTTAACTGGCATTTGTTAAAACTCCTATTAGTTTCAGTTACGGCTTAGGTATGAAAAGGAAAATCTTTCTGAACGTACACATGATCGTAGAGCTCAGATTCATCTGGCAGGTCGCTGTTTTCAGCAAACTCTATAGAGTCGAGTACCTGCTGTTCAACCTCCTCTACAATTGCGTTTAGCTCATCTTCTGAAGCTACTTTTTCTTCAATAATATAGCTTTTAAGTCGCTCTATTGGGTCGAAGCTTTTAAATTCTTCGAGTTCTTCTTTGGTACGGTAGTTACCGGGATCACTCATTGAGTGACCTCTATAGCGATAGGTTTTTACTTCCAGAAAATAAGGCTCGTTTGTTTCCCGAACTTCTTTAGCAATATCGGTTAGTGTATCAACCATTGAGAAAAAGTCCATACCATTTGCAACGCCATTTTTCATACCGTAGGCTTCCCCCCTTTTATGAAGTTGCCCGGCCGAATGTCTTTCAACTGCAGTCCCCATAGAATAGCCGTTATTTTCTACCACAAAGATAACGGGTAATTTCCATAGCTGTGCCATATTAAAAGTTTCATTTAAAGAACCCTGATCTACAGCACCATCTCCGAAAAAGCAAATTGCAATTCTTCCGTTATTCTGATATTTGTTGGCCATTGCAAGACCAGCGCCCAGCGGAATATGAGCACCAACAATAGCGTGGCCACCCCAAAAATGCCTTTCTACATCAAAAAAGTGCATAGACCCGCCTTTACCTCTGGAACAGCCTGTTTTTTTTCCAAATAATTCGGCCATGCAGGCATCCGGGCTTGTTCCCCGGGCTAGTGCCATACCATGTACCCTGTATGCAGAAATAATGTCGTCGTCGTCGTTTAGCACATGTACAGTTGCAGCAGAGACGGCTTCCTGGCCAATATATAAATGCAGAAAACCACCAAATTTCCCCTTTTGATACATTTGCGCAGCCCGTTCTTCAAAACGTCTCTGCAAATACATATTTCTGAAAATATCCGGTAGCTGTTCATCCTTTATACCCAGAGATTTATGTTTTTTCTGGGTTGGTTTAGGCAAGGTTGTACTTTTGTAAACCATGCCAGTTGGGGTAAACCCTTCATCGGCTTTCTTTGCCATAGTATATATTGTCTTTTATTAAGTTGATAATAACTTTATGAAAAAATGTACCGAAATCATATCGTAATCCACAACCATATATTTTTCTTAATTGAGATTTTATGTAATCCGGTAATTAATTCAAAAATCTGCATCTGGCATATTTTACCAGATAAGCCATTTAACCTGCATTGCTCACTCACTTCGTGGGTATCGCTTAGCACGGTGCGCAGCCTTGAATAGAACTTTATACTTTAAATAATGCATATAGCTGAAAGACATAGGATTACATTCCATCAACTATTATTTGTGAATTATGCAGTTTAAAACGAATTGAACCTACTGTGTTTTTTGCAATAAATCACGGACGATTTCATTTGCTTCAGCAAGCATATCCGGAAGAAGTTCTGGCTTTTTGCCTCCTGCTGTAGCAAGATTAGACTGACCACCACCTCCACCACCTACCTTGCGTGCTAAAACACCAACAAGAGATCCGGCTTTTACGCCCTTATTTACCAAATCTTCAGAAACGGTTACAACTAAATAAACCTTACTAGTTTCGGTATCTACAGAAGACAGTAAACCAATTGTACCATTTCCTGTTCTGTTAATTAAATCGTAGCCAAGCTGCTTTAGTTCATTCATTCCCTGCCCTTCAATTTCTGCTTTAATCAGAGTCGTATCATCTCCCAGGCTTTCTCCTGTTGAAAGAATAGACTCTAGCTTTGAGGCAGCGAGATTCATTTTTAACTTTTGCAGTTCTTTTTCAAGCTGTTTTTTCTCTTCAGCTAGTACAGAAATATAGCGAATCGGTTCTGCAGCATTGCCACAGACGGCGGCTAATTCTTGCAAGGTTTCTTTTTCTTTTCTTAAAAGAGCGTCTGCCGCCATACCGCCAACTGCTTCAATTCTGCGAATACCTGCCGCAACGCTGGATTCGGATACAATCCGGAAATATCCAATTTCACCGGTAGACTTAACGTGTGTTCCGCCACAAAGCTCGACAGAAAAGGTTGGGTCAAAAGTAATTACACGAACTTTATTACCATATTTTTCGCCAAAAAGCATCATGGCGCCTCTTTTTCTTGCTTCTTCTACAGGCACATCGCGTTCTTCAGATAATGAAATATTTTCCTGAATTTTCTCATTTACAATAATTTCGATTTCATCTAACTGATTTTGAGATAGCGCCTCAAAGTGAGAGAAATCGAAACGCAGTTTATGCTGATTTACAAGGGATCCTTTTTGCGTAACATGTGTACCTAAAACTTCCCTTAGAGCAGCATGCAATAAATGAGTTGCAGTGTGATGCTTTTGAGTCTCTAGCCGTGTTTTCTTCTCAGCTACAATGCGAACAGAATTTTCGGGGGATGCAGGCAATTTCGGTAATGTGTGTATAAACAGATCATCCTTTTTTTGGACATCCAGTACTGGTATAGAAATATGTCCCGAATCAGTATCTCGAATTTCGAGGTAACCCGAATCCGATACCTGCCCGCCCGATTCTGCATATAAAGGGGTTTGATCGAATACTACCTGAACTGTACGTCCGTCTCCCGTGGTTCGGTAGGCTAGAATTGAGCTTTGAGAAGTAAGAGAATCATAACCACAGAAATTAGTAGGAACGAGTGTGCGATTAGCTACCGTAACCCATTCCGAAAGGCCAGAATCAGAAACAGCAAACTTACCAGCATTGCGCGCTCTTTCTTTTTGCTCTTGCATAAGTGTCTCAAAACCAGACTCATCTACGCTTATATTACGTTCACGTGCCATCAGCCTGGTAAGGTCTATAGGGAACCCGTAGGTATCGTGAAGTTTAAACGCGTCTTCACCGGAGATTTCCTTTACTCTGGATGCTAGCTCATTAAAAAGAACAATTCCGTTGCCCAGTGTTCTTAAAAAGCTTTCTTCTTCTGCTTTTATAACAGACTTAACGTACGCAAGCTGCGCCTGAAGCTCGGGAAATACACTTTCGAACTGCTGCCCTAAAACATCGGCTAATTTGTATATAAATGGCTTTTTAAGATTGAGAACATCCCAGCCATAACGAATTGCTCGTCTTAAAATACGCCTGATAACATAGCCACGGCCATCGTTAGAGGGCGATGCACCGTCTGCGATTCCAAAACTTATTGCACGAGCATGATCTGCAATAACCCGCATGGCGATATCTGTTTTCTCATCACTTCCATATTTTAAGCCCGAGAGCTTTTGAATACTGCTTAGTAATGGTTCGAAAACATCGCTATCGTAATTAGATTTTTGCCCTTGTATAACCGCACAAATACGTTCAAAACCCATTCCGGTATCCACGTGCTGGGCCGGCAAGGTTTTAAGAGTGCCGTCTGAGTTACGGTTAAACTGTATAAATACAAGATTCCATATTTCCATCACCCTTGGGTCATCTGCATTTACCAGCGTAGCGCCATCCACGCGCGCACGGTCTTCGTCTGGCCTCAGGTCTATGTGAATTTCAGAACAGGGACCACACGGTCCTGTATCGCCCATCTCCCAAAAATTATCTTTTTTACCGAATTTCAGAATCCGGTTTGGCTTAATTTTGGTGTGATCTTTCCATAGCTCAATTGCTTCTTCATCTACGGGCAGGCCGTCTTCTTCATCACCGCCAAAGACTGTAACATATATTCTGTTTTCTTCAAGGCCCCATACATCAATTAAAAGCTCCCATGCCCACTCAATGGCTTCTTTTTTGAAGTAATTACCAAAAGACCAGTTACCCAGCATCTCGAAAAGCGTGTGGTGGTAAGTGTCTATGCCAACTTCTTCCAGATCGTTATGCTTGCCACTAACGCGAATACATTTTTGCGTATTTGCTGCACGAGCCCAGCGTTTTCCATCTTGCTCGTAATCGGTTTGGTCGCCCAAAAAAATGGGCTTAAACTGATTCATGCCGGCATTTGTAAAAAGCAGCGTAGGGTCATCTTTGGGCACGACTGGTGCGCTTGGGGTAATTACATGACCTTTTTTGGCAAAAAAATCCAAAAAATCTTGCCGTATTTGTGATGAACTGCGGAATGCCATTTAAAAAGCGTAAACGTTTTGTAATGAAAAATGAAGGATGAAAATACAAAAATTAATCATATTCTGCTCGCTGACAGCGAAAAATCAGGCTTAGAACTAGCGTATTACCAGCTCTAAGCCTGTAGAAGATTTTAAGGCATTAAGCTTCGGGCTCAAATATTTCAATTTTGTTGATTACATCTCCCTGGCGGATTTTATCAACAACATCTACATTCTCAACAACTTTGCCAAAAACGGTATGGTTACGGTCGAGGTGAGCCGTATTTTGCCGGCTATGGCATATAAAAAATTGTGATCCACCTGTATTTCTACCTGCATGAGCCATTGAAAGTACACCACGATCGTGGAACTGGTTGTCTCCATCCAGTTCACATTTAATTTTATAGCCAGGCCCCCCGGCGCCTGTACCGTTAGGACACCCACCCTGAACTACAAAATCAGGAATTACTCTGTGAAATGTAAGCCCGTCATAAAAACCTTCTTCGCTAAGTTTAATAAAATTGGCAACTGTGCCTGGGGCATCTTTTTCGAAGAAATTGACGGTCATTACGCCATGTGATGTATGAATTTTAGCTTGTTTCATTATAAATATATTATTGTTGGTAAATATCAGGCTGCTTCGTCTTTAAATTGAAGTTCATACAGCCTCCGGTAAATTCCATTTCGAAGTTTCAAAAGTTCATTATGCGTACCGGTTTCTCTTATTCGACCTTTATGCATAACAATAATTTTACTTGCATGCTGGATTGTTGAAAGCCGGTGAGCAATTACAATTGAAGTTCTTCCCTTCATAAGTTTTTTAACCGCATTGTTTACAAGCTCTTCTGTTTCAGAATCTACATTTGATGTAGCTTCGTCTAAAACCAATATTTTAGGATTATACACAAGAGCTCTTACAAAGCAAATAAGCTGTCTTTGTCCCATAGACAGAGAAGCTCCTCTTTCCTGGAGTACATAATTGAGACCTCCCGGCAATTTATAAATAAAGCGCCCTGCCTCGACCAAATCTATAGCTTCACGGACCTGCTTTTCGGTTATAATCGGGTTGCCGAGAGTTATATTTGTTAATATAGAACCCGAGAAAAGGGCATTATCTTGTAACACCAGCCCAAAAGACTGTCTAAGCGATTGCAAGGAATATTCTTTAATGTCTTTGCCATTCAGCAAAATCTGTCCTTTTCCGATGTCGTAAAATCTGGTTACAAGATTTATGAGAGTTGATTTTCCTGCTCCGGTAGCACCTACAACAGCAACGGTCTCACCGTCTTTTACGCGAAAACTGACGTCATCCAGAATCGTCTCACCATCTTTGGTGTAGCTGAAAGTGACATTTCTGAACTCAATTTCTGTTTGATTCGGAATTTTTGTTATCGGATTGTCTGCTTCTTTTATAGGGTTAACAGTATCCATAACCGAAAAAATTCGTTCTGATGAAGCAAGAGCGCTTTGCAGTGTATTAAACTTGTCTGACAGATCTCGGATGGGTAAAAAGAAAAGTCGTACATATTGTATGAAAGCAAGCAACACCCCGAAAGAAAGAGTGCCTGAAAGCACACTTGCGCCTCCGTACCAAATTACGAGTGCCATAGCCAAACTGGAAAGAACTTCTACTGCCGGCCAGAATATAGAGAAAAAGAATATAGTGCGTATATGTGCTTCTCGGTGACCTTCGTTAATTTTTTTAAACTTTTCTGCTTCTCTGTCTTCCCTGCCGAAAAGCTGTACAATGCTCATCCCGTTTATGTGTTCCTGCACAAAGGAGTTTAGCCTGGCAATCCAATCTCTTACATCCAGAAAAGCCACTCTCACCTTAGCTTTAAACCAAAAAGTAGCGTAGAAAAGGATAGGAAGCGTAGAAATAGCAACAATGCTTAGTTCCCAGCTCATATAAAACATGAAGCCGAGAATAAATACTATTCTAAATATGTCGCCAATAATGTTTACAACACCAGACGACAGAAGATCGCTAAGTGCTTCTATATCATTGGTCGTTCTGGTAATAAGCCTGCCTTGAGGATTCCGGTCAAAGAATTGTACATGCAGGGATTGTATTTTATCAAATACAGCAATTCTTAGTGAAAGAAGCGCACCCTGACCTATCCATCGGGTTAGATAGGTTATTACTATCATCAGCAGGCTTTCGAGAATAAGCACGCCAAGAAAAATTAGCGCAATTCTTCCAAGTCCGGGAATATCTCCGGGCGCGATATAATCGTCTACAGCCAACTGAATTAGATACGGTCGTAATGGCCCAAGGAATGAGCTTAATAGAGTAAGGATTAATGCTACAAGCAAAAACCACTTATACGGCCGTAAAAACTGATAAAGCCGTCGAACAAGTTTAGAATCGACGGCCTTATCAGCAGATTGTTTTTTATTTTCAGAAGCGGTCAAAGTCGTCGAATGGCGCTCTCGGTTTTATAGGTAAGTTGGATTGGTCAATATCCTTCTCATTATCATTTTTCCGGTCACGCTCACGGTTGTCTCGCCCTCTGTTATCATGGCGGTTATCTCTGGGCTCGTATCTTTTGGGTCTGTCCCGGTCATAATCTCTCCCGCCTTGCCCGCGGTTATCGTAATCACCACGATCTCTGGGCGCCGGGCGCGAGTCATAGCCACGGTCGCGGTCTCGATCTCTGTTGTCGTATGATCTGCGATCATAACCTCTGCTGTCTCCACCTCTGTTATCGCCTCTGTCGTCGTAGCTTCTGCGATTATCGTATGGAGGTCTGCTGCTTCCACCACGATTGTCGTAATCTCTGCGACCACCGCCGCCACCGCCACCACGATTGTCGTAAGAGCGGTTATCATAGTCTCTGCGACCACCACTACCACCACCACTATAACTGCGACCGCCGCCGTCTCTGTCGTAAGGTCTTCCTCCACCACGCTGGTATCCACCGCCGCTTCGAGGAGGTCTTGAATCGTCGTAACGTTTACGTGGTCTGAAATATTTACCCTGTCCCTGAGAAGATCTGCCTCTGGGTCCGCCGGAGCGACCACCGCCCGGCCTGCCTCCGCTACTGGGTCTTCTGCCTTTTTGTCTGTTATCCTGTGTAGATTCAATCTGCACTTTAGCCTTAATGATACCCCTTTCGTGCTCGGGATCGGTCATAATCGGGCGTAACTCGGTCGCAACCCATGTATCGGGGAAGATTTTTCTGGCTTCTTTAAGCAGCACAAACTGATTTGTATAACGAGCAGAAAAATGTGTGATAACAAGCCGTTCAACTTCTGCCTTTAAAGCAATAGTAGCCGCATCTTCTGCCGTAGAATGATAAGTCTCTTCTGCTTTATCTTTCAGGTTTTGATCAAATGTGGCTTCGTGGTACAAAATCGTGGCTTTATAGGCAAGCTTTAGCGAATTTACAGAAAAAAGAGTATCTGTTACGTAAGTAAAGCTATGTCCTTTCTTGGTATCACCAACGATATCACTCGATTTTACGACAGTACCATTTTCGAGCTCCACATCCTGACCCGCCTTCAAAGCCTTATACTGATGATCTTCTGTAATACCAAGCTCTTCTGCTTTTTTTGCATCCACTTTACCGGGTTTGTCTTTTTCCTGAAAGCGATAGCCAATGCAAAGTCGTTTATGCTCAAGCGGCCGAGCTTCAACAAAATACTCGGAATCGTCTAGCACGATTTCGTGCTCAAAACCATCTTTTAACTCCTTAAAGACGATTTCAAAAGAAAGCTCAATTTCCGAAGCATTTAAAGATGCTTGAATAAATTCCCGAAGACCTTCTGGTCCTATAATATGCAGTGGAGTTTCCCTTCTCTGCAGTTGCATGGTTGAAATAAGCCCTGGTAAACCGAAAAAATGATCACCATCCATATGGGAGATGAAAATATAGTCGATTTTAGAACGTTTGAGTCCAGCCTGAAGCGCTCTCATTTGGGCATTCTCGCCGCAATCAAATAGATACACACGACCATCTCGCCATAACGCAACAGATGAAAGATGTCTTTTAGCGGTTGGCGTTGCTGATGCAACCCCTAGTGGCACAATTATCATTTTATTCTCCTATAATCCTATTGAATTTACATCACGCAGCAGTCAAGCCGCCAGTACGTGTCTGTGATGTGCGATTATTACTCAGTTATTAGTAGTAGTTGTATTGTAGTATGTTTGCTTTCTTTAATTATGTGCGCTGCTTGATGATAACGGCACTTTTAAAGTTCGGATAGCTCTTTTTCGAGAAGTTGCTTTCTGTACATTTTTGCATAAAACCCTTTTTGGGTTAACAACTCCCGATGATTTCCTTGTTCGATGATGCAACCTTCGTCTAAAACGAAAATTATATCTGCTTGTTTAACACTAGATATTCTATGGCTTATAATTATCGAAGTTTGATTATTTAGATGGTTCTGAAGATGATCCAGAATCAAATCCTCTGTTTTTGTGTCCACAGCACTTAGTGAATCATCAAATATTAAAACAGAGGGCTTTCTTATTAAAGCACGTGCAATACTTGTTCTTTGTTTTTGACCGCCCGATAGCGTAATTCCGCGTTCACCCAGCAACGTTTTGAAGCCTTTGTCAAACCCGTCTATATTTTCAAGCACCTGAGCCTGAGAAGCAGCCTGCCTTACCTGCTCCAAATCCATTTTTTCTACGCCAAAGGCGATGTTCTCACCTATCGTATCGGAAAATAAAAAAGTATCCTGTGGTACAAAACCGATATTTTGTCTCAGAACCCCTAACGGGATTTCCCTTATATCTGTTCCATCAATATATATTTTTCCTGCGCTTGGTTCAAATAATCTTGGTATTAATTGTACTAAAGATGTTTTGCCAGAACCTGTTCTTCCTATAAAGGCCGCCATTTGGCCTTTATGTACGGTAAACGATACTCTGTTTACGGCTAAAGATGCGCTTCCGGGATACCTGAAAGATACATTTTCGAACTCAATTTTACCTTCAATAGCAGAAATCTCTTTTTCTGTACGAGTAGACAAGTCATCAATTTCTTCTTCGCGCATCATTCTTGCTATTCTAGCCTGAGAGGCAGCAGAACGCTGTATAAGGTTAATGGTATATCCAAGTGATGCAACAGGCCATGTTAGATACGTTACATGGATAATAAATTCCGCAATGTTACCAACCGTAATAAGACCTTCAATAACCATTATTCCACCCTGCCATATAACCAATACAATAGATAAGCCGATAAGCAAACTAAGCATTGGATGAAACAAAGACTCAACTATATCGAGTTTCAGCTTTTTACGACGGTATATTTCGCTTTCTTTGCGAAATTGCTTCGATTCGTATTCTTCTCTGGCATAGGCTTTAATCAAGCGAATACTACTAAATGATTCACTGGCACGACCGGCGAGTTCGGCATATTGTTCCTGAATTTCATTCGATCTGCGATGAATAAAACCACTAACCCAATATGCAAATACAGAAAGAACCGGGAGTGGAAGAAGTGCCCAAAGTGTTAAAACAGGATTTACCAAGAGCATTATACTAATAATAATCGCCGCTCTTGATATAGTTTGGATAGTGTACATAAATGCGGGTCCAAAGTATTCCCGAACTCTCTGTACATCTTCTGTTGCCCTTACATAAATATCTCCGGTCTTATTTGCTGCATAGTACGACTGTGGTAGTCGTTGTATTTTATCGAATATTTCATTTCTGAGGTCGAACTCAATTTTTCTTGAAGTAACTATTAATGTTTGCCTTGTTGCGTAAAGTAGTAAGCCATAGAGGCTAACTGCAAGCATTAGATATCCTGTGTTCATGGCCAGAAGAGATCCAGCTTCGGCAGAAAATAACACATCCCAAATAACGGTTGATGATGTGCCAGCTTCGGCAATTTCTTCAACAGCATCTATAGTCTGTCTTATTATAATGGGAATCCAAACCAAAAACGCATTGGCACAAATAAGAAAAAGGACACCGAGAATTACGGTGCCCTTATACTTGTAGAAAAACCTGTTAAGCTTAAGAAGTTCTTTCAAAATGAATTAGTAGAGCTAAAGCTTCGAAGCCCAGTGCTGAGCAAGTTCGTAGCCGGAAATGTAGGCGTCTTCGAGGGTTTGTCCGTTCAGAAAATCTCCAATTAACGCAACAGGAGCTTTGTCCTGCCCCAATTCAACAAAATTAGCTTTAAAAAAGTTGACTGGTTGTGAATATCGCCAGCGATGAATCATCATTTCGTCGTAGCGTCCGGCCCAATCACCAAGTAGTGCACGTAATGCAACCAGCATTTCTGAGGCAATAACTTCATCAGACACATCATTCAAGATTCGTTTCTTACTGAAATCTCCATTTGAATGCACAACTAAACTTGTTTTACCGTCATTATTCCTTTTTGAGCTTTCGTTTGATACCCATGTAATAACGGGATTATTACCCACAATCATGCCGTTAAATGCAGGAACAGGAGCCTGATCGTAACTTAACATTAAGGAGTGTTTCGGTCTGTAATAAATACCATGCAAGTCTTTGATTACGGCTTTAAACATGGTTTCGTCTGTGCTGTTTTCAATAAGACCATAGGTTTGTACAGACGGTGTTGCGATTATAAGTGCATCTACTTCTACCACTTCACTGCTTTCCAGGTTAAGCATCCAAGCTCTTTTTGTGGTTCGCTTATCTCCCACATAAGTAAAGCCAATAACTTTACTGTTGGTACGCACATCCGACCAGCGGCTAAGATATTTTCCTATTGCATTCATTCCGTTTTCAGCAGCATAAATGGGCGTTACCGGGCGGTTAGGATGCTCATTATGCAGTATATCACCATCATGAAAAGAAAAACGATCACACCATAATTTAACCACATTTTTGGCTTCGAGTTCCGATATCAGCTTCATGAAGCGTGGATCTTTACCAGATATAAACGGAGCTCCATGATCGTAACGCACATTAGAATTATCGGGAGAATACCGGGTAGACAATCGGCCTCCGTATCCTCTGCTTTTTTCAAAAACAATAGTTTCATGCCCGGCTTTAGCCAGTTCACGAGCAGCAGTTAAGCCAGCCAGTCCGGCTCCTATTATACCAATTAACATACAGAAATCACGCTGAGATTAAACAGAGAAAATTACGCTCTCTGCGATTTGTTAAAGTTTAAGTTGAATAAATGGTTGTCTTGGGAGACACGGCATCTTTGCGAATAAGAGCAGGCCAATAAGCTACAATTTCGCCAGCCTTAGGTCTGCCTCCGGCAAACCCGGTTACTGCTCCCGGCCCGGTTAAGATAAGAGGGGCAAGTTCCATGCCGAAACGGTTAAGGTCGTCTCTCGATTTACCGGTGAGCGCAACCCTAAGCTGTACCTCATCTGGAGAGTCTCTATTAAAAGGCTCTTTTGCGGGTATTTCGGAGCAACCGCTGTAGCCAATATATTCTGCTCTGAATTCATTATAATTTAGGCCAAGCATTTTTGCTCTGACTTCTAAGATTTCGCCAGCGCGAACAGCCTTTTTAAGAGCGTCGGGCCAGGCATAAACTAAGGTGCCAGAAATCTTGTAACCATCCAGATAACTGGCCGATACCTTGTAAAATGGTGTTTTAGGCTTACCCTTAATTCCGCTAACAAGAACTCTGTCTGGTCCGTCATCTTTTAATCTGATGCTCGTAAAATCGGCAACACAATCTGGAGTAATATACTCTGATGGGTCTCCGATTTCGTACAACAATTGTTCTTTTACGGTAGCTTCAGAAACAAGCCCCCCCGTATTTTTATGCTTGGTAACTACAAAAGTTCCATCTTGATATGCTTCCACGATCGGGAAACCAATATCTTCCATATTCGGTACCAGTTCCCAGTCGGTAAAATTACCACCCGAACTCTGTGCCCCACACTCCAGTATATGACCGGCTACTGTTCCGGAAGCCATCTTATCGGCATCATCAAAGTCCCACCCAAATTCATGAACCATTGGTGCTAGGCATAGGCCCGTGTCTGTAACGCGGCCGGTTACAACAATGTGCGCACCTTCTGCAAGGGCTTCCACCATTGGTTCGGCTCCGTAATAGATATTTGCACTAAGCAAACGGTCTTTTACGTGCGAAATAGGCTCACCAGACTCCATATTATTAAGCTCGTGCCCCGAATCTATGAGCTCATCAATAGATGAAAGAATATTGTCGTTATCTACTACAGCAACCTTTAACCCTTTAATACCCAGTTTTGCGGCAGTTTGTAAGATGGCATCTTTGCAAGCTACAGGGTTTACCCCACCGGCATTCGAAAGAACTCTAACTTTACCGGCTGCAATTTCTGGAAGAATTGCTTCTATAACCCCAACAAAATCACGTGCGTATCCAAAATCAGGATTTCTAAGCTTCTGTTTTTGCATGATTGACATAGTTACCTCGGCCAGGTAATCCATCATCAAATAATCAATGTTACCTTCTTTAACTTGCCGGATGGGCGCCGTAGGTAAGTCACCCCAAAATCCCTGTCCTGATGCTATTCTTATCGATTTCTTCAAATTAAAACCTTTTATGTCGGAAATGATTTCTCGTTACCCTATATATTTTAGCTATATACTTAAGACACTTTTTATACCTGAAAAACAGGGTTACTTAAGAAGTAAAGCTTTTTTACTTGTACAAGTTTTGGAAAATCCACTTTTTAAACCAGCTTCACCATATATCAAAAAAAATGTATCAAAAATAAAATTGATGCATTCCGATTATCGGAGCTGCAATTACTTTTTTGATCCGGTATATAATACGAACAAAATAAAGGTCTTCATGGCCTTCCTTTAGTGCATGCAGACTTAAACAATAGGAGTCAAAACAAATCTTTTATTTTGATAATTGAACTATTGTGTGAAGTCTGATTAAAAAAGTGCTCAAATTTAATAAACCCTACCTTCATTTACGAATGGTTTCTTTAAACAGATAAAATTACGCTTATCTGTCTTCTTGCGACTCAAAAAAGATTAGACACATCACAAGAAACTGCAACCAAGCAACTTGAAAAGTGCAGAATACCCTTATGTATGCTAAAAATTAATCTTCTATTGGTTCTTTATCATCTTGTAACACCTTGTGCTCTTTCATTTCGTAATAGAGCCTTTGTTTTACCGATTCGGCCATGAAAGAAATTCCGGCATTTATAGAAACAATCCCAGCCAATCCTGTCCAAAACCAAAGCGCCATATGACCTAAATCAAAGCCGTCTGGTGACTGAGATTTAATAATGGTTGCTTCCGCTACAATGGTTACTCCAAGACCTATAAGACTAACCGCAATAATTGCAAATCTTTTCCACTTCGCTTTATGATCCATATGACCCTTTTTAATTATGGTTTAAATTAAAAGTAATTTCTAAGCCTGCGTTAGTAAAGTCAAAAGTTGCTTTTGCAACTATATGCTAAATCGATAAGTTATTATTTTTTTTACGATTCGAACACAAAGCCATTTAATATTTGAATCCGTTCACAAATTACCTGAAAAAGTTTATAAAATACGACAGTATTGCTTTTATTCATGCATCAAAAAAAAGGCAGCGTTAATTCTTTATAAATAGGATGTGCCTAGCTTTAGATGCCCGACTTCTGTTTTTGCTTCTAAGACAATTTTTTAGCTGTATAGCTTAAACTATATAATCTAATTAATCTAAATATGATGGTATAAAACAAAATGCCTGCTTCAATAAAAGAAACTGGCAGCTTACTTGTGGCCAATTAATAACCCAAGATCGTTGGGAGTCGCTTCGCTATCAACTGTAAATTATGCTTGAATATCATCCATTTTGGGTAAAGAAAGGCTTTGCAAAACCACTCTTTTGCCCGTCTTCTAAAGATTAAAGTCAGAAGATAGAGCTATACCCAAATTTACAAAGCTACCCCAGCCAAAAAGGAGTGCAGGCTGCTTCACTAGTAATTATCCTCTCCCCGACTTATCGGAATCCTTCTCAGGCTAATTTGAAATTTAGCACCACTCTAAAACTAATGACTCTTTGTCGTTTTGGGCAACTAAATTATCCGCACACACTGTAAATAGCTTTATATGGCATTATTATTGCAGTTGAGAGAATAAGATAGAAGAGCTCTTTTTCTGCTAATACAGATAAAAAAACACCTTTTCGGGGTTTATTATGGTGATAAAAAGCAAATAAAGTGATTGCATAAGCTTTTTACACGTAAATTAATACCTTATATTTTAAGGCTGTATTACTTACAAACTTCGGTCAGCGTATTACTTACCGTTGAAAGTCTTTCTTAACTAAAAAAACATTTTTTCCCATTGATGAGCCAAGAAAAGCAGGATCAGATCTCCGTAACATTTCCTGATAAAACAGTGCGTACCTTCTCAAGTGGAATAAGCGGGTTCGAAATAGCCGCTTCCATCTCCCCGAGACTTGCCAAAGAAGCACTTAGCATTACTTACAACGAGCAAATTCTTGATCTTGGGCGGCCTGTATTCGAGAACGGCTCCATCAAAATAAATACCTGGGAAACAGAAGAAGGAAAACAGACATTCTGGCACAGCACTGCTCACCTTCTTGCCGAAGCTGTGGAAGCTCTTTACCCCGGCGTAAAACTTGGTATAGGCCCTGCTATTGAAAATGGTTTTTATTACGACATCGATTTTGGTGATCATGCGATAACAGCTGCCGAGCTTCCTGTTATTGAGAAAAAAATGATCGAGCTAGCTCGTGCTAAAAGCACGTTTACTCGCCGTGAAATTGCCAAAGCGGAAGCAGTTGCTTACTATAAGGAAAAGAATGATCCGTATAAAATTGAGCTTTTAAACGATCTGGACGACGGTACAATTACATTTTATACGCAAGGCAATTTTACAGATCTTTGCCGCGGACCACATATACCTAATACCGAAAAAGTTAAGGCCGTAAAACTACTTAATCTGGCCGGTGCGTATTGGCGCGGTAATTCAGACAATAAGCAATTAACGCGTATTTATGGGATTAGCTTTCCCAAACAAAAAATGCTTGATGAGTATTTGAATATGCTCGAAGAGGCTAAAAAAAGAGATCATAAAAAGCTGGGCAAAGAGCTGGGGCTCTATATGATAGATTCAATGATTGGAAGCGGATTACCTGTTTGGCTGCCCAATGGTACCGTTCTTCGCAGAACACTTGAAGCATTTTTGCGCGACGAACAAATTAGCCGTGGCTATCAGGAAGTGATTACGCCACATATTGCTAACCTTAATCTCTACAAAACATCGGGGCATTATCCTTATTATGCCGATTCTCAATACGATCCTATAAAAGTTGATGATGAAGAGTACATGCTTAAACCCATGAACTGCCCGCATCATCATAGAATCTATTCCAGGTCTATGCGTAGCTACCGTGAGTTGCCAATCCGATTGTCTGAGTTTGGTACCGTTTACCGCTATGAGCAATCCGGAGAACTTAACGGTTTATCAAGAGTTAGAGGTTTTACACAGGATGATGCCCACATTTATTGTACTACAGATCAGCTCAAAGATGAAATTAAAAGCTGTATTGACCTCACTCAATATGTTTTCTCTGTTTTTGATATGCCGGTTGATATACGGCTATCGTTTCGTGACGAAAATTCAGAAAAATTTGGCGGTGATACGAGTCTGTGGGATCGTGCACAGCGGGAAATACGGGAAGTAGCAGACGAACTTAATCTCGATTATACTATTGCCGAAGGTGAAGCCAGCTTTTACGGACCAAAGATTGATTTTATTATACGGGATGCGATAGGCAGAAAATGGCAATTGGGCACCGTACAGCTCGACTATGTAATGCCCGAACGCTTCGATCTCACCTATATGGGATCAGACAATCAAAAGCACAGGCCTGTAATAATACACCGGGCTCCTTTTGGTTCGATGGAAAGATTTACCTCAATCCTTATTGAACATTTCGCCGGTAATTTCCCATTATGGCTATCTCCGCTACAGGTAGCTATACTGCCAATTTCTGAGCAATACAACGAAGCAGCCGAAGCCTACGCCCGCGAAATGAAAGAAAAAGGAATACGGGTACATACAGATACCAGAAGTGAGCAAATAGGTTTAAAAATACGTGAAGCAGAAAAGGCTAAAACGCCTTATATGCTTATATTAGGTGATCGGGAAATACAAAATAAAACAGTATCTGTGAGAAAACATAAAATTGGCGATATTGGAACGTTTGCTTTTGACGAATACCTTAATAAATTAACAGACGAAATCCGGTTAAAGAAATTACCGGTTTAAGAACGAGAAAAATCAACGATTAGGAGAAACAACCATCGGAAAGCGATATAAACAATACAAGAATTATAATACTGAGCGCATAAACGAGGATATAAACGCGCCCAAGGTTAGGGTTATAAAACCAGACGGGGAACACGAAATCGTGAGCTCAAGCAACGCTATAGCCATTGCGCAGCGTCTTGGTCTTGATCTTGTGGAAGTAGCTCCGGATGCTGATCCTCCGGTTTGCAGAATTCTCGACTACAAGAAATTCCTCTATGAAAAGAGGAAGAAAGAGAAAGAAGCCAAAAAGAAGCAACATACAGTAACGCTAAAAGAACTTCGCTTCAGGCCTCATACCGACGACCATGACTACAACTTTAAAATCAAGCACGCCCGCGAATTCCTTACGGAAGGAAATAAGGTAAAAGCTACGGTTCAGTTCAGAGGCCGGGATATCATTTACAGCGAAAAAGGTAAGGAACTGCTCGATCGATTTGCCGAAGATCTACAAGATATTGGCAAAATTGAAGGCAAAGCTACCTTAGAAGGCAAGCGTATGTCTCTCATTTTGGCTCCAGCCAAATAAATTGTCTTTATTATAAAAAAAAACGCGCATTCTGCGGAATTAGAATAAATTTCCGTTGAAATGCGCGTTTTCATTTGTTATATTAGCAATTCTGTATCAAAAACGAAAACAGATACAATTCTAAAATGCCTAAATTAAAAACAAACAGTGGTGCTAAAAAGCGTTTCAGACTAACCGGAACCGGTAAAATAAAACGCAAAAAAGCATTCAAAAGCCACATCCTTACTAAAAAATCACCTAAAAGAAAGCGCGGTTTACGCCAATCTACACTGGTGAGCGCAGGCGACACAAGCAATATCAAGCGTCTTCTGCCCTACATTTAGTATTATTCACTCATTTTATTAACCTAATAGCTTAGAAATGCCACGTTCAACGAACAAAGTGGCTTCCAGTCGCCGTCGCAAGAAGATTTT
>JAIULZ010000016.1 GCA_022565805.1 Balneolales bacterium | reverse complement strand
ACCTCCATTCCCGTAACCAATTGGGGCTCTTCGACTTTTAACCGGACACTACTGGTATTGTATAACTAATAGAACTTATTTGGGCAGTTTCTTTAGCATTTCCGGAGCAATCAGACTTTGTATCTCCGGGGCAAAACATGCCCACAAGCAATACTGCAAGCACAAATCGAAGCGTAATAAAATGCTGAAGCCGAAAATAATTCAATAGCATGTGTATAGGTTCTGCCCGTTACTGAGACCAGAGATCAAGAGTCTGTTTTTCTAATTTATTTCGTGGAGAATGGTTGTTTCTAATAATATTGTATAATAAGAAGTATTCTACAACGAAATCGTAATATTGTTCCTGAAACTGTAAATCCAGCTTACGACATCGATTGGAGGAGCATAGTCGTAGGTGGTTACAAACTGAGCGCCAAACTGTATGTTTTCACTAATTCGAAAGCGTAATTCAATGTCTCCGGTAAGTCGTGGATTCAGGATATCTCCGGGCAGAGTTTGGTAATAGCCGGCAAGCACAAGCGAAGTGGTTTCGGTAATATTGCCGCGCATAAGCAAAGATGTTGTGGATTTAATCTGGTTGAAAAGCTGCCTCGGAGCCTCCTCACCCTGCCAGAGTTCGTTTTCATACATAAATCCGCTTGTTACGGCAGAAGTAAAGCTATCGGTTGAAATAAAATTATAGCGAAGGGCGGCGCCGACTAAGAATCTGCGCTTAAGGCCCCAGTTTTGGCTGTATTGTAGCTGCGTAAATAACTCGGGTGAAAGCGTATTATTATAGAAAAGCATATTTCTGAGATGCACATAGCCATTACTTTCTAAATTGTCATCCACTTGTAAAACGCTCAGGTTTGTGATTAGCATATACAGATGAGACTCCCCGAAATAGGCCGCATTTGTTCGGTTGTTAAGTTGTAAGCTTTGCGTTTTTTGCTTACTTGCGGTAAAACCAAAGGTGAGTGCTCCAGCCCAGCTCTTTGTTGTATCGGATGCTTTTCTATACGATTCGATATTGAGAACCTGCGCCTGTACGTCTGCCGAAATGGTCGGAAAAAGTAGAAATATAAAAGTTATAGCTGCCGAGAAGATCGGAAAGTATGATTGCTTTCTAATAATTTTAGGGTGCATTTAAAATAGTGGTTCAAGTTGATTGAGTAAGGTACAGGCTTGCCTTTAAACTGGGTGTTAGATTAAGGTATACTTACCATTTAAAAAGAAGGCTTTTCTAAACCGCAAACAAAAAGATAGCTTATCCTATGCAGCGGTTATAAATTTAACCCGGCCGTTAGTCAAGATGAAATTTTGAAAGCCTCTTTAAAACCTAACTTATGCCGGATTAATCGTCAAGAGCAAATAGAGGATAAACGGCCAATTAAAGATAATAATCTTGCCAAAAATTGTATCAAACATAATTTTTTTTGGAAAAAGGCATTATGTATCTCAACTGTAGCTGTTCAAATTCAGCCATCAGAAAGCCTGATAAAGTTTTCATGTTTATTAGTTAAAACCATGGACAGACTTCTTACTGAAAAGAAGCTTTCCTACCTTTTTTACGGACAAAAGGTAGCCAAAAACCGAAGTGTCGCTTCGCTCTCAATGGTGAAGGGTGAATTTTGAATGGTGAATTTTCCCAGAACGAATAAAGACTAATAAGCACAAGAAAACGCCAATTAAAAGTCCTCCATGAAGGATTCTTTGCTCACTTTCTTTAATGAAGGATAATTCTAACCCATAAATAGATACGAGTTATTACTCTTCATGTTGTCTTTGCTACAGTGTTGAATACGAATCAGTCTGTTTTACCGTATATAAGTACTAAATAGGGCGACACCGGTAAAAGCTTACTTGTTATTCTGAGAAAATGTAATTTTTCTTAGTACCTTTTAGGCCTTTATTTGGTTGAAGCTTAAAAGCTTTACGACTAAGAAAAAGTATTTGGTTACACTGGTATGGAAATGGAAGCCGCCTAGGGGGCCATTTTTTACGTATCGTATTCGTGAAAAGGCAGACTAAGTTATTAGTAAAGCCTTTCCAATATAAACCAATACAGCAAGTAGATTATAAAATTCGATTACTTAGTAATGATGGTATGAAAAAAGTCTGTGAGTAAAGTCTTTAGCTTCGTTTTAGTACAGGCAGAGCCTTATATCATACTTTTAAAAATTATCTGCGTTTAAGTTATCATTAGGCTATGAAAAGCCTTTCGGTACGACATCTTTCAACAAACATAAATTTTTTGGTATTCATGAATAAAGAAACCCTCCTCCCATATTTACTGGACAGCAGAGAGCTGAATAAAAAACAGGAAAAAGCATTAGATAAGCTTTTTAAAGAAATTGCTTCCAAAAGTAACAAAGAAAGGGATGCGGAAGACTGGTTTATTCTTGGTGCAGTGGAGCAGCGTAACGAGCATCATGAAGAAGCTTTAGATGCGTTTACGTTTGCAATTGAGGCAAACGGAACTTTCGAAGCGGCATGGAAATTTAGAGCAACCACACATGGCTTGCTAAATGATTGGGAGCAAGCGGCAAACGACATCGAAAAGGCGATTGAACTTGATCCTAGCTATACCGATGCCTATGTGGAGAGAGCGGCAATTTTTCGCCATTCGGGCAATTGGGAAAAAGCCCTCGCAGATCTGGATAAGGCTGTTGAGTTAGACCCGGAACATGAAGAAGCTCTAATGCTTAAAGCGAAAACCCATTACGACAGCGGCAATTACGGTTTGGCAGCCGAGGTATATTCAATGGTTTTAGATGAAAATACAGCGAATGTAGAAGCATTGGCTTCAAGAGGCTTGTCACTCTTTTTTGAAGGTAAAAGTGAAGAAGCACTTGCGGATATAAGAAAGGCCAGAACACTTGAAGGTGGTAGCACTGTGTCGGAATTTAATATGGGATTAGTGATGAGCGCTTTGCCAGAGCATTCGAAACAGGCGTATCGCCACTTTGAAAAAGCTTTCAAAAAAGATAGAAAAGTACTGGTACGCTATGTGGAGATGTCGGAGGAGTTCGAGTCTTCGCGACTGCTTGGCCGCCTGGATGAGATTCTTAAAAATCTGGATGAGCGAAAAGAAGAGAATTTTTACACCAGGGAACTTTTCGACTTGCTAAGCAGGCGTTTGAGTGAAGCCAAAGACGCGGCAGTAGCAAAAAAAGCCTCCGCAAGCTAAGGTTTCAGGTTTGTAATTACCTGTACAGCTACGATTTTTTTCATTGAACTTTCAGCCGTCCGAAAATAGCGTAAATCTGTTTTCGGGCGGCTCTTTTTATCAAAGATGTGCAGAGAAACATTTTTTTTGTGCGCTGCTTAAACCGCCTTTATTGCTTATTACCCAACATAATTCATAAATAGTGGATAATTGAGGGTATCGTTCTGTGCTTCATTTAGATAGATCACATGAAGGATAAAGTTCGATTTTGCGAAGTGCAGTTTACCTTATCCCAAACCTGATTTCTTGTTGAATAACGCAGGAAAGAACATCCTATACATCTTTTACTTAAAGAAAGAGGGATGTCTGCTATGTAATAATAAGAGCGCCAATTTTTTTAAATATTTTTTTAAAAACGGTACTTATTTGCGGAAGAGTTTTTAAACAGAAGTAGGGGGGGACAAATTTTATTTATAGATTAGCCGGCGTTTAAAGCTCATCTTGCGTAACTTTTTGTATAAAGTAGTCTTTGTAGGTCTTATAGCTGAGGCGAATAATCAAATAAAAACCTCTGTAATTAAAAATAAAATTTGGGGAACATAATAAACTTAATCGGTGTTTCGAAGAATAATTAGCCTATGCTATGCAACAAAACACGATGTATAAAGACCAATGGAAGGGAAAAATTTACAAGAGCTAATATCTGCATATGTAGATAATGAGCTCTCGGAAGAAGAAAAAGTCTATATCGAAGATATAGCCAAACGAGATATTTCTGTTAGAAAAGCTATTCAATCAGAGACTCGATTAAAACAATTGGTACGCAGTAGGATGCATCGTACTGAAACTCCGGCACATCTAAAGTCGAGGATTAATGAATTGTTATCCTCCAATGTAGCCTCGGGTTCATCAGCAGATAGCCGAAATGCATCCAGGCGTCAAAATATCCAGGAAGACCGGCCTTCTGCCAGCAGGAACAGATTTTTGTTTTCATTTGCAGCTATACTTGTGGTGGGCTTATTTCTCTATCTATATCAGAACAGTGAAATACCTCAAACCGAAAAAAGCTTCGCAACTGTAGAAAGCGTAAGCTTCGAGCACTTTTATAACTTTCGGCAAGAATCAGTCTTTCCCGTAGCTTATGGCGTTAGCGAAGCTGATGCTCAATCATATCTCTATAACTATTATGGCTGCAGAATAGTCGTTCCTGAACTCAAAGGCGCTACATTCGCCGGCGCAGTTTACGCACAATTCTATGATGATTATAAAATCCCCATGCTGCGCTACCGAGTTGCTGATGACGATTATGTATACATTTTCGCCTTCGAAGAGGATAAACTGAAAAATGTTTCAAACTTAGATGCAGACCACAAAGCACGTAGAAATATTGTGAATCACAACGACGTGTTTATTTCCAAAATCAACAACAAGCGCGATGTAGTTTCCTGGAAATGGGATGATGTTTGGTATACGGCAGTTTCTGACCACGAAGGAGATATCATTGCAGCCATGTTGCCTCATTGAGTAAAATCTCTTTCTTCGATATACCGATTCTTATCTGATTTGAATCTAAGCCTTGTTCTTCACCTCTATCTACCGGTGAAAAACAAGGCTTTTTATATTTAACTGGTATTGTTGGTAAATTAAATCTTAATTTCACCTTATAATTAGAAAGTTTTTTTTTATTCACAGCTTGGTTTTTTAATGCCCATCTTACAGCGAAATTATGATGTAATCATTGGTGGTGCCGGCGCATCTGGCCTGTCACTGGCATGGAATCTTGGAAGTAGTAAAGGTCTGGAGGAGCTCAACATACTACTAATTGAAGATTCTCAAAAAGACCCCGATAAGACATGGTGCTATTGGTTAGAAGATGGTCTTCCCACACCACTTAAACCTGATTATTCATGGGACAGCATCGAAATTTTTGCCGGCAAAACGCATTTAAAAAAACCTTTAGCCCCGCTAAAATACAGCTGCATTAAGAGTGATACGTATACTGCGCAGATCGGTCGTGCGCTTGAACAGTACCAGAATATTGACCGGATTCAAGCAAAAGTTCTTGAGGTTAACACCGATAATCCACGACAAATACGTGTAAAAACCGAAAAGGGAGTTTATAGCGCAGTTAATTTTTTTCAATCGTTCGGAAAACCTGATTTGAGTCGGTCTGTATTTCCGCTTCTGCAGCATTTTAAGGGAATTGAAATTGAAACCTCAGAGCCAGTATTCGACCCCGGGGTAGCCCGTATGATGGATTTTCGTTTGGATCAATCGCTTGGTGCAACCTTTATGTACGTGTTACCATTTTCAAAAAATAAAGCTTTAATCGAGTGTACGCTATTTAATGAAGCCGTATGTGATGAATCTTTCTATGACAATGAGATCGAGCGGTATCTTCTTGAAAAGTATGGTGTGAAGGCCGGTGAATACAGCGTAACCCGAACTGAAATAGGAGTTATACCAATGGCCGACCAAATGTCGGCTCAGCCGGAACACCCGTGTTGGCATTATATAGGTACTGCATCTGGCATACCCAAAGCATCAACCGGTTACGCTTTTAGCCGCATCCACAGGCAGTGTAGTGCCATTGCAAAACTAATGGCTAAAGGAAACAAGATTCGTATAAACCCATTGTCTGCAGTGCGGTTTCGAATTTATGATCTGATGTTGCTTCACATTCTTAAGTCGCACAAATCGGAAATAGTACCCGTATTCGAATCTCTCTTTAAAAATAATGATGTGAGGCGTGTGCTGCGGTTCATTGATGAACAAACTACTTTTGGTGAAGAAATACAGGTTATGCTTTCGGTACCAAGGTTGCCATTTCTCATGGCCGGTGCTAAAAACATATCAACAATACTAAGGGGAGTTTAAGCAGCATATTTGCGTTAAAGTCGTAACTTGTTTAGCTGCAGTGTGTTTATTTACACACGACCAGTCGCTTTTTAAAGTCTTATTGTTGTGTATTTAAACCGATTATAAATAAAAAAGACTTCTTTTGTAGACTGCATGATTAATCTTATATTCTAATCCGAATATGTGATTAATAAATATTGACTGAACACCAATTCTTCATTCAGGATTCACAATAAATATACATTTTAGATGACCTGCAAAATGCCTTAACGACATTACTCAACTTGTGTAGCGAAACTGCTTGAATAGTGCGATTAAAGGCATTTTACATGATCAAAATAGGTAACAGATAATCTTTTTTGTTTTTTAATAGTAAACCGAAGTATTTGCAATGAGCCAGACCAAAAAAAATATTGGTATAGTTTTACTGAATTTGGGCGGACCAACATCAGAAGATAACATTAAAACGTTTCTGTATAATTTATTCCGCGATGAGGATATCATTCGATTGGGAGGTGGTTTTTGGCAAAATCAGCTTGCTAAACTTATTTCCGGTATCCGGGCAAAGAAAATTGTAGAAAATTATCAGGAAATAAATTATTGCACTAAAGGTTGCACAGGCAGCAAGTACTGTTTTAACAGACAAAATAAGGTGATTTCAAGCTGCTGCTCACCTATCAACGGCTTAACAGAGTCTCAAAGAAGGTCGCTGGAAAAGTATTTTAAATCAGAATATCCTGAGCATAATGTAAAGGTATATACAGCAATGCGATATTGGTTGCCCTTTACAGAACAGATTATGGATGAAATACGCGAAGATGGTATGGATCATGTTGTTCTTATGCCGTTGTACCCGCAGTTTTCATGGACAACAAGTGGAAGCAGCTTCAGGGAATGGGAAAACGTGCGAAAAGACCAGCTTAAAGAAGGCAAAAAAACGGAATGGCAGGAATATATCGTAAAAGATTATTACCTGAACCCGGATTATCTGCACGCCATGAACGACAGAATTAATGAAGCTTTAGAAAGATTTTCGCCGGAAGTTCGGGATAAAGTTCATTTTCTGTTTACAGCGCACGGTACACCGCTTGCCGAGGTTAGGAGTGGCGATCCATATACAAAACAAATAGAGGCGACTGTAGAAGCGGTTATGACCCTGAGGAATCGGGATCGTCAGTATTGGCTTGGGTACCAATCCAGGGTTGGCCCTCAAAAATGGACACAGCCAAATACGGAAGAACTGGTATTTCGCCTGATTAAATATGGCATCAAGCATCTTGTAATGATTCCAGTAGCATTCGTAACAGATCATATTGAAACTTCGATGGAGCTGGATGTAGAGCTTAGGGAAGCTATCGAAGAAGAAGGCCTTCATATCGATCAGCTCGAGGTAATGCCGGGAATTAATGATCACCCGCTATTTATGAAAGCTCTTGCCGATGAAACAAGAAAAATCGTATCTCACGTATTCGAAGAACGTCAGGAAAATGAAAATGTGCTCGCTGAAGAGAAGCCTGCATCAAAGCAAATGGTTGCTTCTTAAGCGAATTTAAATTGTATCATGGATAATAGTATTCTTCTTGAAAAATTTACGGTAATAGGCATTAACCATCATCTGGCGGATTTAGCCACGCGCGAACGCTTTAGTATGGTGGCTGGTCAGCAGCGATCTTTGCTTGAAGATGTTCGTGGCCATGGTATTAAAGGAGCGATGGTTATATCTACGTGTAACCGTACTGAGCTATTTGCAACCACATCCGATGCAGAACTGCTTTCTATTTTATTTGTTAAACACGCCTCTGGCTCATTGGCTGAGTTTCAGGAATTTGGTTTCATTAAGCACGGCGAGCATGCTATCCGCCATGTTTACAGAGTTGCGGTCGGGCTAGAAGCTCAGATTCTGGGCGACCTGCAAATAATTAAGCAGGTTAAAGAAGCATACCGCGCATCTATTGATGCAAACATGTGCGATGCCGTGCTGCATCGTCTTATGCAAAGTGTTTCAAGAGCGCATAAACGCTCCAGAAATGAAACTACCCTCGGGGTTGGTGCAGCCTCTACAGCATATGCTGCTGTGCAAATGGCAAAACAGTATTTTGGTAGTCTTAGTGGTAAGAATATTTTACTGGTAGGTGCAGGTAAGATCGGTAAAGTAACATGTAAAAATCTGGTTTCCTCGGGTGCAAGTAAAGTTACCATTATTAACCGCAATTTTGGTAAAGCAGAAAGGCTTGGCAGTCGCTTCGCAGTGAATGTAGCCCTAATGAAGAATATCGATATCGAAATTGCGAAAGCAGATCTTGTTATCGTGGCAACCGGCGCGCTTCATGCTGTTATTAACACCGGCCACATGGATCTTTGTGATCCCGATGGTTCGCCTAAGCTAATGATTGATCTGTCGGTTCCCAGAAATATTTCTTCTGAAGTTTCTGATCTTGATT
This sequence comes from Balneolales bacterium, assembly GCA_022565805.1. Classification (GTDB taxonomy): domain Bacteria; phylum Bacteroidota; class Rhodothermia; order Balneolales; family Cyclonatronaceae; genus Cyclonatronum. The sequence goes on along the minus strand of JAIULZ010000016.1, from coordinate 36,161 downwards.
TTGTTCATCTTATCAATATGGACATGCTTTCAGATACTCTGGATGAGACTTTCCGTGAACGTAAAGCTAATATCCCGCTGGTCGAAAATATTCTGGATGAAGAGTTTACCGCATTCTGTACCTGGATGAAAGAGCTTAAAGTAGTGCCTACAATTAAGGCGCTGAACAATAAATTCGACTCTATACGCAAGCAAGAACTAGCGCGTTTCAGGCATAAAATAAATGAAGATACAATTGCCGATGTAGATCATCTTACTCAGCGCATTGTAAATAAAATTATCGCGCACTCAATCGAGCACCTTAGAGAAAACCGCGACAATACCGAGGAAGTTACCCGAATACTTCAGGAGATGTACAAGATTAGCGGTGAATAGCTGCAATGGCATTTAAAATAATTAAAATAGGTACGAGAGACAGCGTACTCGCAACCTGGCAGGCAGAACACGTAGCCGCTAAACTAAAGAGCAACGGCTTTATAACCGAGCTTGTGTTCATAAAAACAGAGGGCGACCGTGTTCTGGATACGCCGCTTCCGCTAATGGGAGGCAAAGGTGTTTTCACAAAAGCGCTGGATGATGCCCTTCTTGCTGGTGAAATAGATATTGCCGTCCATTCTTTTAAAGATATTCCTACCAGGCTGCCCGAAGGTCTTGAGGTTTGCTCGATTCTGGAGCGTGAAGATCCCCGTGATGTTTTTGTAGCTAAATCAGGTAGCGGAATCCCTGAGGGCGAAGACTGCGTAATCGCTACAAGCAGCCACAGACGTGGTGGACAGTGGCTTAATCGTTTTCCCGGTCATCGCCTCACCGATATAAGAGGCAATGTGCAAACAAGGCTTCGCAAAATTCGTGAAAACAACTGGCACGGCGCTATTTTTGCCGCTGCCGGGCTTAAAAGAGTCGGGCTCGAGGGAGAAATAAGCGCTTATTTAGACTGGATGGTGCCAGCTCCTGCGCAGGGAGCCGTTGCCGTAATGTGCCGCTCTGCCGACAAAGCAATTATACGGGTGCTTCAACTTTTGCATCACTCAGAAACTGCTCTTTGCACTAAAACCGAGCGGCGTTTCCTGCAGGTTCTTGAAGGAGGCTGTTCGGCACCGCTTGGTGCTTTCGCGCGCATAGAAGGCGATTCAATACATTTTCACGGCTTGATGACCTCTTTGGATGGAAGCATTAGAGAAGAGATTAAAATGTTTATTCCCGTAGAGCAGAGCGCAGCTCTTGGAGACCGCGCCGCAGAGGCTATGATGGAAAGAGAAGCTGTAATGGACATTCTTTCAGAAATAAGAAGGGAGCAGTAAAAGCTTGTGCTCCGGGAAAAAGGTACTATTTCGGTTTGGTTTACAAAGCAGCTAAAGGATGATGAGATTTCGTATTGTCGTAGCCGGGGTGTCGAACCTATAGTACATCCGCTAATTGAAGTTACAATACGGTTAGCCGGAGATCTGCTTCAGGAGCTTAGTAAGGCCGAAGCTCCGCAAGCACTTCTCTTTACAAGTAAAAACGCTGTAGACGCCTATCTTGCCTGCAAAGTAAAGCAGCCCAATCTTTTCGAAAATATTCCTGTATTTTCAGTTGGCCACCAAACGGCATTACGTCTTGAAGAAAATAAAATAATGAGCGAATGGCCCGGAAAAGCGGAAAATGGAGCATCCGTTGCTGAGCTCATCGCAGAAAAGCTTAAGACTCCAGCCCGTATATTGCATCTTTGCTCATCAATTAAAAGAAATGAAACGGGTGAAATTCTCCGAAGCTATGGCCATATCTATGTACCCGTTACGGCTTATGAAACCATCATAAATAAAAAAGCCACCATACCCCGAGAGCAATTTGCAGCCGCTGTTTTTTTTAGCCCGAGCGCTGTATCGGCACTCAATTATTCCGGAATGAAAATACCGGAAAGCGCCAAAATTTGCGCCATAGGCGAAACAACGGCTTCAGCCCTGCGCGATGCGGGCTACGAAAACCCGTTGATTTGCGAACAAGCATCTTTGGAGGGTGTAATAGAATTATTAGAAAGTATAGCCGGTTATCATTAAATCACGAATTGAGATCATAATATGAGTACAAATTTCCCCATCCTGAAAAATGACCTGATGCTTAAAGCCCTTAAGGGTGAAGATGTGCCAAGACCACCGGTTTGGATGATGAGGCAGGCCGGGCGCTATTTACCCGAGTACATGGAGCTTCGGGGCAAGTATACATTTTTTGAGCGGGTAGAAACGCCTGATCTTGCCTGTGAAATTACGATGCAGCCCATAAGGAGATTCAGCCCGGATGCGGCCATTATTTTCTCCGATATTCTTGTGGTACTGCAGGCAATAGGAATTGAGGTTACGCTAAACCCGGGTGAAGGTCCGCGTATTCCGAACCCTGTTTCTACGCCCGAACAGGCATTTGCTTTGCGCGTTCCCGATGTACACGACCGGCTTCACTATGTGATGGAAGCTCTTACCCTAACACGACACGCGCTGCAGGGCGAAGCTGCTTTGATCGGCTTTGCCGGCGCTCCGTGGACGCTGTTTTGCTACCTGATTGAAGGGAAAGGATCGAAAGACTTTTCAAGAGCAAAGGCCTTTTACTGGCAGCATCCCGAAGCAAGCAAGCATATACTATCGGTGATAACGCAGACAACAATCGCATATCTTAAGGCTCAGATTGCGGCCGGTGCGCAAATCGTGCAGGTATTTGACTCTTGGAGCGGTCTGCTCTCGCCCGAAGATTTCAACGAAATAGCGTTTCCCTACTTGATAGAGATCTGTAACGCGATAACCGAAGCGCCGGTTATTCTGTATCCAAAAGGCAGCTGGTACGCGCTCGAAGCGATAAGTTATCGCACAAAAGCCGCCGCATTGGGGGTAGACTGGTGCATTACGCCGGAATATGCAAGAGTGGCCACGCGCAACGATATTACGCTACAGGGAAATTTTGATCCGTCGAAGCTGCTTGCATCACCCGATGTAATCACCAAAAGTGTACATCGGATGATAGATCGGTTTGGATCAAAAAAGTATATTGCCAATTTGGGTCACGGTATTTTACCATTTGTGCCGGTAGATCATGCGCGGGCATTCTTTGATGCGGTAAAATTCTGGGAGCCCTCAGAAAATAAATAAACTATTAAAACTTTTATGTCAGAACTTTTAAAAGATCGGTTTTGCCGGTTTATCTACGCCCTTCAGGATGAAATATGTGAAGCTGTATCCCGAATGGATGGTAAGTCTGAGTTCCGTGAAGATCTCTGGGAGCGTGAAGGCGGCGGTGGTGGGCGAACTCGTGTAATTGAAAAGGGTAAAGTGTTCGAAAAAGGCGGGGTGAACTGCTCGGTGGTGCATGGCGAGCTTCCGGATTTAATCAAGCAGCGTTTTAAGGTTGATCAGGGACATTTCTTTGCCGCGGGTATTTCGCTGGTTCTTCATCCATATAGTCCGATGGTTCCAACGGTACACGCCAATTACAGAATGTTCGAACTCTACGATGAGCCGGGCGAATCCGCTACAGACAGCTGGTTTGGGGGAGGCGCAGACCTTACGCCGTATTACTTATTTGAAGAAGACGCAAGACATTTTCACAGAGTTCACAAAGATGCGCTGGATACAACCGACCGCCGGCTTTATCCTGAATATAAAGAGGCCTGCGATCGCTATTTTCATAATGCTCATCGCAACGAAGCAAGGGGAATTGGAGGCATTTTCTTTGATTATCTGAGAGAAGAAAACGATGGCAAAACGCTGGAGAATTGGTTTGAAATGGTCCAAAATTGCGGGAATTCATTTATCTCTGCCTATTTGCCAATAGTAGATAAAAGGCAAAATCTTTCCTTCACGAAAGATCAAAAATACTGGCAGGAAATTAGAAGAGGTCGATATGTAGAGTTTAACCTGGTGCACGACAGAGGAACTCTGTTTGGTTTAAAAACCAACGGGCGAATCGAATCTATACTAATGAGTTTGCCCCCGGTTACTCGATGGGACTATGATTTCCATCCCAAGCCCGGTAGCAGAGAAGAAAACTTGGTAAAGGTATTGCAAAACCCCGTAAACTGGGTTTAAACACGCATTAATTTAGCTTTGAACTCTATATCTGCGTCTGTTTGATACCGAATGATAAAGCGAGCCTCAATAAGCTTGTTTTATAAGGGGATTCACATCATCTTTACAGCAAAGTTGTATTTTGGAAAATTGAAGTTATAGAGTTATATCTGTGCAGACTTATCACCCTAAATCGGTTTCGATAAAGTTTGTGTTGGCTGTGTGTAAGCTTCTTAAAATTATCTTGAATCGGAGCGGTTTAGGTAAATGCTCACACATGTGAGCTTTTAGTCTTTATCTTGTTTAGTTAAGCTGTTCAATAAAATTTAATCGTTATGAGTATTCGACTATCTTCGGCCATACCGGGTTCTTTCCCAAACGTAAGAGGCAGAAGGCTACGCGTTACGGAGGGAATCCGCGAAATGGTTACCGAAAACCGCCTGCATCCATCCATGTTTATTGCCCCTCTTTTTGTAATCGGGGGAAACAGTACGCATGAGCCAATACCATCTATGCCTGGCTATGCGAGAATGAGTATCGACCTGATGATTCGTGAGGCGAAGGAGTTATATGAAGCGGGCATTCGTTCTGTACTTCTTTTTGTTAAGGCAGAAGACGAGCTTAAAGATAACGAGGGAACAGAGGCCATAAATCCCGACGGTTTAATGCAGCGCGCCATTAGAGAGCTCAAAAATGCCTTGCCCGAAATGTATGTGATGACAGATATCGCGCTTGATCCCTATTCGAGCTATGGCCACGATGGTATTGTGGAAGATGGACAAATACTAAATGACGAAACCGTATCTGTACTCGAGAAAATGGCGGTATCCCACGCCAAAGCCGGTGCCGATATGGTTGCGCCATCCGATATGATGGACGGCCGTATTGGAGCGATTCGCAAAGCGCTGGAGGTGGAGAGTTTTTATCACGTGGGGATAATGGCATACAGCGCAAAATATGCCTCATGCTTTTATGGTCCGTTTCGTGATGCGTTGGATTCTGCCCCCGGTTTTGGAGATAAGAAAACCTACCAAATGAACCCGGCAAACGTTCGCGAAGCTACCCGGGAAGGTCAGCAGGATGAGCAGGAGGGCGCAGATATTATAATGGTGAAGCCCGGTTTACCCTATTTAGACGTAGTTCGCGCTGTTCGGGATTCGGTAAGTGTTCCGGTATCTGTTTATCACGTATCAGGAGAATATGCCATGATAAAAGCCGCGGCAGAGAAAGGTTTTTTAGACGAGAATACCGCAATAATTGAAACCTTAACCGCATTTAAAAGAGCCGGTGCAGACTTAATAGCGACCTATTTTGCTAAAGATGCAGCCAGAATTATTTCAGGCAGCTAATGCCAAACTATCATAAATAGCTGAAAAAGTATTTTAACCAGATCAAGTAATATGTTTAATAAAAGCAGTGAACTTTTTGCCAGAGCCCAGAAATTTATTCCCGGTGGGGTCAATAGCCCGGTAAGGGCGTTTAAGGCCGTAGGTGGAACCCCCATATTTTTTGAAAAAGCAAAGGGTGCGTATTTATACGACGCAGACGGTAATAAGTACATAGATTACGTTGGCTCGTGGGGCCCGATGATAATGGGGCACGCTTTTGAACCTGTAATTGAAGCCGTTAAAAAAGCAGCCGAGAAATCTACCTCTTTTGGAGCGCCTACCGAAGCAGAAATTGAGCTTGCAGAGCTAATTATTGAAATGGTACCGGGTCTGGAAAAAATCCGGATGGTTAATTCGGGTACAGAAGCATGCATGAGCGCCATTCGCGTTGCCCGTGGTTATACCGGTAAAGATAAAATCATAAAATTCGAGGGAAATTATCACGGTCACGGCGATTCCTTTCTCATTAAGGCTGGAAGCGGAGCCATGACCTTCGGCACTCCAAGCAGCCCAGGTGTTACCAAAGGTACCGCACAAGATACGCTAACTGCCAACTTCAATGATCTTCAAGATGTGCGCAGACTCGCAGAAGAAAACGAAGGAGAAATAGCGGCCATCATTTTAGAGCCAATTGCCGGGAATATGGGTTGCATTCCACCGGATGATGGCTTTCTGGCCGGATTAAGACAGCTGTGCGACAAGCACAACATCGTGCTTATTTTTGATGAAGTGATGTGCGGTTTCCGGGTTGCCCGGGGTGGTGCGCAGGAACTCTATGGCGTGCAGGCCGATCTCGTTACCTTCGGTAAAATTATCGGAGCCGGACTTCCGGTTGGCGCTTATGGTGGAAAGCAGGAAATTATGGATATGGTTTCGCCGGTAGGTCCTGTATATCAGGCTGGTACGCTATCGGGAAATCCGCTGGCCATGAACGCCGGTCTGGCACTGCTTGGTTATCTTAACGAAAATCCATCTGTTTACAAAGAACTCGAGCTTAAAACTGCTCATCTCGAAGAGTGGCTGCATCGGGTGTTTAAGCATCACACCATTCCTCATACCATGAACCGGGTAGGCTCTATGCTCGGTATTTTCTTTTGTGAAAATGAAGTAAACAATTTTGAAAGCTGCGCCCGAACAAATACGGAACTCTTTGGTACATTTTTCCACGGTTTGCTAAAAAGGGGAGTCTATCTGCCGCCTTCTGCGTATGAAAGCCTTTTTCTTTCAAATGCTTTATCGCAGGAAGATCTCGACGCCACCGTAGCTGCAGCCGATGATACGGCCGAGGAAATGGCAGCTAAACTTGAACACGTAGGATAGGCGGACCTTCATTTGAAAAAGGGGCGATTATTTACGGTTTTCTTTGTTGTACTTATCGACCTGATTGGTTTCGGTATCGTGCTGCCTTTATTGCCATTTTATGGCAGTGAATTTGGCGCTTCGGCCGTAGTTATCGGCTTACTTTACAGCATATTTTCGTTTGCACAGCTCATATTTTCCCCGATTTGGGGAAGCTTGTCGGATCGGATTGGCCGCCGGCCTATAATGCTGATGAGTACCATCGGAAGCATGCTGGCCTACATCATATTTGGATTAGCCGGGTCTTTGGCCGTACTACTGTTCTCAAGATTGCTTGCAGGAGTGATGGGGGGAAGTATATCAACCGCCCAGGCCTATATCGCAGATGTAACTACAGAAGAAGACCGCGCTAAAGGTATGGGGCTTATCGGTGCAGCCTTCGGGATTGGATTCGTACTCGGGCCCGTTTTAGCCGCAGGACTCATTCATCCGTCTTTTAGCGAGTTTTTCCGATCAGCAGGATTTGTGACATTCGGAAACTGGCTTGAGTTAAACAAGTTTGCGCTTCCAGGCTTTTTTGCGGCATTCTTGTCGTTTTGCAGCTTTTTAATGGTATGGTTTAAGCTGGAAGAAACCGTAGATAAAGAAAAAGCCAAGTCTATGGACAGGAGACTAAAGCCCGGCGGTGTTTTTACCCCTGCATTCTGGAAAAAACTATCGGATCAGAAAAAAGGGGGAACTGCATTTTTCGGCCTGCTGGTATTTTCGGCCTTCATTCTTTCCTTTGGGCAGTCTAATTTATACAGCGCTTTTCCGCTGTTTAGCGAAGCTGTTCTTGATATGAACGTGCAGCAGGTTAGTATGCAGTTCTTTTATATAGGCATAATTGCTGTAATTATTCAGGGCGGGCTTATCAGGCCGCTCACTAAATGGTTCAGCGAAGAAAAGATTTTCCTTGCGGGCAACATTTTGATGGCTCTCGGAATGCTGTTGATTGGCTTTGCGACGAGCATCACCATGCTCAGCCTTTTTCTGGGATTAATGGCAGTTGGTCACAGTTTAAACCTGCCAACTATGAACAGCCTTATATCCAAAGAAGCAGACCCGGCCCGAATGGGAACCGTAATGGGCACGGCACAGGGCTTGTCGGGTCTTGGCAGAACCATTGGTCCTTCATGGGGCGGCTTTCTGTTCACATTTTCGGCACAAATCCCGTTCATTTTCACCTCACTGATAATCGGCATTACAATCTGGATTGGCATTAAGCTGGTATATGCGCGAAGCGCGGCCGCAGTATCAGCATCATGACAGATTTTATCTTTATTTTGGGTGAAGTTATCGATGCGCAAGAGCTTGCCTTTGGTTTATTGCCATATATTGCGCTTTTCCTTACTGCTTTTGCTGCAGCCACTATTCTGCCATTCAGCTCCGAAGCAGCCGTTATCGCTTCAATTCTGGCCGGGATGGATCCTTGGGCCGTGTTGCTATGGGCATCAGCCGGGAACTGTTTGGCCTGTTTGTTAAACTATGGTATGGGGTGGTTTTTTTCGGGCAAAATGTCTGAAAAGCTAAGATCATCCAAGTGGGGCCGCAAATCTTTGCTCTGGTTTCATAAATACGGGATGTGGAGCATGCTATTGTCGTGGGCACCGCTGATCGGTGATCCATTAACCATAGTGGCGGGTTTATTCCGTCTTAAACTGCTGCCATTTTTAGCAATTGTCTGGTTTCTACGGATAGCGCGCTATGTTATCATTATAGGCTTAATGTAGTATACTGCGTCTTCGGCTTTGGTCGTTATTGTCCAGTTAATTGCCGCGCCACGATTCGACTATTCGAAGTATTTGGCGAATTATTCTTTAGGTTGATAATTTGGTCTCTGCCTGTTCCTTGAGTTTGGGTAGTTCTTAATTCGATACCCCTTCAGTATCTTTTCTCCAGCCTCGCGGTCTTTGGATACCCTTTGGTCTCACAAAAGGATGTGAAGCTTAATTTTAATAATAATTATGCTATTGGTTCATACCAATTTCCTACTGTGAAAGTTAAGTATCTATTACCCCTTAGACTTTAGAAATCGAATAAGATTGCAGGGATTATTAATAACCCTCATAAGGCGATTTAAACTTAAACTGATAGCCTGTTTTCTCTTTCAGGTTTCTGTTGCTAACCTGCTTCCAGGAAACAGATGCTGTGTTGTCTTCATCATTTACAAATTGGGGCTTTTCCAATCCTAATCTTCGGGTGCTTTCGGTATAATAGGTTTTGCGGTTGGGATGCTCATCACAAACAACATTAAATACTTCGTCTCCCAGGTTCATTCTTAGAATGCGTTCTGTAATGCGGATACAGTCTTCCAAATGCACAAGATTTACAGGAGCATCCGGGTTGGGCAGGCCGGTGCGTCCGGCTAGGTATTTAGCCGGGTGTCTTTCGTCTCCGTATAGGCCGCCAAAGCGGAGTATAGTAGTAGAAAACTCTTGGCAGTCGCGTAGCTTATTTTCGCTATCCAGCATAATTTGCCCTGATTCCGAAATTTGGCCACACCCTGCATCCTGCTCGTAAACAACCCGGTTTAAATCGGGATAAACCGATGTTGAACTAATAAAAATTACCTGCGAAGCGGGCGAGGATTTTAGGTAGGGAAGCAAGTTATCGATCATTAGCCGGTAGGCCGATGCAGCCGAACCTCTGTTTCGCCCTGGCGGTATATTAATGATCACCGAATCGGTATCGAAAAAGGAATGAATATCCTGCTCGCCGCGCACGCCGGGAGATAGGCGAATAAGGTAGTCGTTAATCCCGGTGGCCTTCATTTTTTCTCTTTTTTCGGGCGTTGTGGTAGATCCGTTCACCCAAAAACCTGAGCGAACAAGCCTCGCAGCAAGCGGTAAGCCAAACCAGCCGCATCCTAAAACTGAAACTGTTTTAATTCGTTGGTCACTCATGAGTTCAACTATATTTCATAAAATTTTGTTAGTATAGAGCAGAAGATACAATAGTAAGAGACTATCTGAAACCAGGGTTCCTTATTCTTTGCAATTATTAGAGAAAGGCTTCTGGCAAAGCCAAAAATGTGCTGACCAATCCTGCGTTTTCAGCTGGTAGAGTTCGAAAAAATTATTCCTTTATAACAGAAAAATATTATGGCGATTACAGAAGATAAGGTGATGGATGCGCTCAGCAACGTAATAGATCCCGATTTAGGTCAAGATCTTGTTACCCTCAATATGATTGAGGATTTACGCATTGATGGAAAAAAAGTAACGTTTACTGTTAATCTTACAACGCCCGCCTGCCCAATGAAAGAAGAAATACACAGGGCTTGTATTAATGCAGTACATCATCTCGTTGATGAAAGTGCTGAAGTTGAAGCCATCATGAGTTCTAAGGTACAGCAGAGTAAAAAAATTGAGGAGACAGAAACGGATACTCTCGCGGGTGTTAAAAATATTATTGCAGTTGCCTCGGGTAAAGGGGGTGTTGGGAAGTCAACAGTATCTGTAAACCTGGCGGTTGCCTTGGCTAAGTCCGGAGCTTCTGTTGGCCTGGTAGATACCGATATTTACGGACCTAGCATTCCTACGATGTTTAACGTGAGGGAGCGACCTAATATCAATACCAGAAGAAAGCTGATTCCTCTCGAAAAGTACGGCGTAAAGCTGCTTTCGATGGGGCTCCTGGTAGATCAGGATCAGGCCGTAGTTTGGCGTGGCCCGATGGTTTCCAGTGCCGTGAAGCAGTTTTTAAGTGAGGCAGAATGGGGAGAACTTGATTATCTGATTATGGACCTTCCTCCGGGAACAGGAGATATTCAGCTTACGATCGTTCAGACGGTTCCCTTAACCGGTGCGGTTATTGTTTCAACTCCTCAGGATGTAGCTCTTGATGATGCGCGTAAAGGAGTTGCTATGTTCCAAAAAGTGAATGTACCGGTTCTGGGAATAATTGAAAACATGGCATACTTTACTCCACCTGATGCTCCCGATAAAAAGTACCATATCTTTGGTAAAGATGGGGCAAGAAATCTGGCTACAAAGCTGGATGTACCGTTTTTAGGAGAAATACCGCTCGAACAAATTGTTCGGGAAGGAGCCGACAGTGGTGTACCGGTGGCCTGGGGTGATGGTCAGTCTGAGGCAACGAGGGCGTTTACGAATATTTCTCAGATTGTTGCGCAACAAATTTCCATACGTAACGCAAAACAGGCCCCTACAGATAAAATTGAAATAAAATTTAAGTAAAGATAATTCCGGTTCCTTGCTTTCTTGCGGTATCTGAGTAAGAGTAGCAAGGGCCTTTTATCTATGTTTGCTTAAATTTTCTTGAATAAAGCAGCATTAATTTAAACTTAGCCCTTAATTTTCATAATTTAATTAATGACACAGGAAGAAAGTAAAGCGCTAAGCTATGCGCGTCCTTTTGTGCTGGATAAAGACTTCGAGCGAGTAAAGAATAAGCAGTATAGCGAAGCTTCATCGGCAATACAGCTACGTTCAATACTGTTTTTAGCAGTTATGGTAGTGTCTTCACTGCTTTTCTTTCTGAACGGTTTGATACGGTTGTTTGAGTATGCAGAAACTTTCGAGTCTTCTGCAATTACCGGAGTTATCGTATGGATGCTAACGTCTGTCCTATTTATTATATATGGGCTCAGGTATTATCTAAGACTCCGGAAGGTAGGTCGGTTTCTGGCATCTAGGGCTTTGGAAAAAACCTCTATAACCTAAGTTTGCTTGTTGAAATATTTTCAACAAAGATTTATTGTGTAACAAAAAAAGCCCGCTCGACAAAACGTCATGCGGGCTTTTTTAATATGATATTCAGCCGGATTCTTAAAAATCGAAAGAATTTAGCTGATAAATAAAGGCTCCATAAAGAAGGCTTTTATCTGTTCAAAGACTTTTCCTTAATACGTGCAGCCTTACCGCGCAATGCACGCAGATAGAACAATTTAGCTCTTCTTACTTTACCACGTTTCTTGATCTCAATTTTCTGGATGAAGGGTGAATAAAGCGGGAATATACGCTCTACACCAACATTGCTTGAGATTTTGCGAACTGTAAAGGTTTTATTGGCCGAACTGCCGCGCATGTTAATTACAACCCCTTCATACTGCTGAATACGCTCTTTTTCACCCTCGCGAACCCGGTAGTGAATATTAACGGTATCGCCGGGTTTGAAAGATGGTACTTCACGTACCTGGGTTTGTTCTACGAGTTTAAGCTTTTCCATTTTATTGCCTGTTAGTGCTTATTGTTTATTCAAATAAATGTCGTAAAGATCAGGACGCAGTTTCTTGGTCTTTTCTTCGCTTTGCTGTGTTTTCCACTTCGCAACTTTGCTGTGATCGCCCGAGCGCAATACTTCCGGAACTTCCAAACCTCTGAAATTTGCAGGTCTGGTGTAATGTGGGGCATCAAGCAGGCCATCCATAAAAGAATCTGTAAGCGCGCTTTCAGAATCTCCAAGTACACCCGGTATTAATCGTACAATTGCGTCGGTGAGAACCAATGCTGCAAGTTCGCCACCAGATAAAACATAATCTCCGATACTGAATTCTGCGGTGATAAGTTCTTCCCGAATACGCTGATCTATGCCTTTATAATGTCCGCATAGTATGATCAGGTTTTCGGTAAGAGACAATCGATTTGCATCTTGCTGGGCGAAGACCGGAGCGTCGGGTGTCATAAAAATCACCTCGTCGTACTTCCGTTCTCCCTTCAGTTTGTTTATGCAATCGAACACCGGTTGCGGAGTAAGCAGCATTCCTGCACCACCACCGAAAGGGTAATCATCTACTTTTCGATGTTTATCCTGGGAATAATCCCTGAGATTATGGATACAGACTTCTACATGCTGCTTATTTCGCGCATTTTTTATAATGCTGTGCTCTAACGGGCTGCTAAGCAACTCTGGAACAGCAGAAATTATATCAATACGCATAAAATTGCACCGAATGTGTAACGTTTAGCTGAGCCTGAGTCTACAGGTAAAGAAAATCAGTCTTCCTGTATGGCAAAGTCGTAAAGAATATTCAGATTTGTTGCATGCACACATTTTAGCTCCGCATCAATATGGGAAATGTAGGCATCAACAGCAGGTATAAGTACTTCAACCTCGTTAATTAGCGCCCGAATAATCGGATGCGCCGGGTTATCTGTAACTTCTATGACTTTGCCTTCCAGAGCTGATTCCGGGTCTGTAATCAGAAAACCAATGCAACCAAAAATTACTGCTTCGGCCTCATCGATTTCTTGGTTTACAAGCTCTTCAAACTCAGATTCAAGAGATTCTGCAATACTTGCTTCCGTAAATACTGATAGATTCTTGAGAAGTTCAGCATCAGTTCTGCCGGAAACACCGCGAAATAAAACAAAAAACTGCTCCGCTCCAGGCTTTCTGTCTGGCCTGACTGACCCAATCCTGACCGGAGTGAAATCACCGGAAAGTTGACGGATATACAAAAGTTGGTTAGCCGACATAAGCGGCTCGTAAGCCTCGTTCGAAAGAGAAACATAAACCTCTCCCTTCAGGCCGTGGACTTTTGATATAAAGGCAACTTCTTTCATATGAAATGGTTGTCAAGCGGCAAAAAGATTTCGCTGGAAACGGTTAGCATTGCTGTAAAAAAGCAGTGCTTTAGTCTTTCTTCTCTTCAGCAGTTTCTGTTGCGCTGTTGGCTTCTTCAGCTTTTTCTTCGGCTGGTGCCTCTGCTTCGGTAGCAGCTTCTGCCTCTGCTTTAGCTTCGGCAGCGGCCTTAGCTTCTGCAGCAGCTTTTTCTTTAGCGGCTTTTTCGGCTTCGGCTTTTTTGGCAGCTTCTTCGGCACGTTTCTGCTCTTCTTTTTTGAAGGCTTCTTCTTCTGCTTTCAGGGCCGCTTTTTTAGCTTCTACAGCGGTAAGCACTTTATCTGTACTGTCGTTACGATCCTGTTTCCAGGCAGAGATGGTAGCCTCAATTTCTTCCGGAGTTTTTTTCCAGCGCTCGAGATGCAAGCGGTAGTAAACGCCTTCTTTGCGCAAAATCCGTTCAACAGTTTCGGATGGCTTAGCTCCGGTTTTGAGCCAGTAAATAACTCTTTCGGTGTTCACCTGTACGAGTACAGGGTTCGATACCGGGTTATAACGACCCAGATCTTCAATAATACGTCCGTCACGCTTTTTCCGGCTGTCTGCAGCTACTATATGATAGTAGGGCGACTTTTTCCGGCCATGGCGCTGTAGTCTTATTCTTACCAAGTTACATTCTCCTTTAAACTAAATTTTATATATGATTGTATCGTGTCTTACAGTGAAATGAGTTCGCAGTCCGTCGCCCAACGAGTTGGATTCGGATGTTCTAGCGTCCCGTAAGATTCTTTAGACCTTGCATTGCCCGACCCATTTTGCTCATTTTGGTCATGGTCTTCATCATCTTCTTCATCTGCGAGAACTGTTTGAGCAAGTCGTTTACAGCACGAACAGTTGTGCCGGAGCCTTTAGCGATTCTGCGCTTGCGGCCGGCATTCAAAAGATCGGGATTAGCGCGCTCTTCGGGAGTCATGGAGCTGATCATCGCTTCAATTGGTACAAGCGCATCGTCGCTCACTTCCACACCCTGTAGTTTTTGGCTAACACCGGGGATCATGCTCGCTAAATCCTGAAGCGATCCCATCTTTTTGATCTGCTGAATCTGATTGTAGAAATCTTCTAAATCAAATTTGTCTGAAGTTATTTTTTGCTGAAGTTTTTTGGCTTCAGTTTCGTCAAATTCCTGCTGGGCTTTTTCTACCAGAGATACCACATCACCCATGCCAAGAATACGCTGGGCCATTCTCTCGGGGTAAAACGGATTGAGGGAGTCCAGCTTTTCTCCCATGCTTATAAACTTAATCGGTTTCTCGACAACGGTACGAATGGAAAGCGCGGCGCCACCGCGGGTGTCTCCATCCAGCTTGGTGAGAACAACGCCATCGAAATCTATGGCAGAGTCGAACTCGCGAGCCGTATTTACGGCATCTTGCCCCGTCATGGAGTCTACTACAAAAAGAATTTCATTAGGCTTGACCACATCCTTGATCTCGGCCACTTCTTTCATCATTTTTTCGTCTACGTGCAGACGACCTGCCGTGTCTATGATGAGAACATCGTGCGCATTTGCTTTAGCGTGTTGTAGCGCTTCTTTAGCGGTGCGAACAGCATCTTGTTCTGTAATGCTGTAAACCGGCACATCAATCTGACCGGCAAGTGTTTTTAGCTGTTCGATGGCTGCCGGACGATAAACGTCTGCGGCGGCAAGTAAAGGATTTTTTTTCTGAGACTTGAGGTACTTTGCAAGTTTACCGGCAAAGGTTGTCTTTCCAGACCCCTGCAGACCGGCAATAAGAATAACTGTTGGAGGCGTAGATGCAAACCGGATTTCCTCTTTTTGCTGACCAAGAATAGCCGTTAGCTGATCATAAACAATTTTAGTAAACTGCTGGCCGGGCGATACGCTGTTGAGTACATCGGCATTTACGGCCTCGTCTTTCACTTTTCTGGTGAAACTGCGCGCGACCTCATAATTCACATCTGCGTCTAGCAATGCTCGTCTGATTTCCCGTACTGCTTCCGCAATATTAAGCTCGGTTATCTTAGATTGACCGCTTAAAGACTTAAATGTATTCTGAAATTTTGACGATAGATCATCAAACATAATAAAAATCGACTGCGTATAGAGGTTTAGTTTTTTGCAAAGTCACGAAAATTAGTGAAAAAAAACGAGGTTCTCAATACTTAATATAAATCTACAGCAGAAAGCATCATCCTGAAATTCCCTGCTGTTTAATTGCTTAGCAAGGCGTATAACAGACAAATGCTGTACCTTTTTTTGGAAAGCATAAAAGAAAAAGAGTAATTCTTGTATATTCTGCTATAAATAATACCGGCTTGTGTTGCATGAACTATAAATTTAAAAAGCGTTTCAGCCTGTTTTGCCGGAGACTTACTATCTAACATTACGAACTTAAATTAATCTGATTTTCATGAGTACATCCCAAGGATACGGTTTATTAAAAGGTAAAAAAGGGCTCATATTTGGCGCCCTTGACGATCGCAGCATAGCCTGGCGGGTGGCGCTGGCTTGTAAAAGAGAAGGGGCAGAATTTGTGCTTACCAACGCGCCTGTTGCACTAAGGCTTGGGAGTCTGAACGCTCTTTCTGAAGAAACCGGCGCACCAGTAATACCCTGCGATGTATCTAAAGATGAGGAAGTGCAGGATCTTATGGAGAAAGTGAAGGCGCATCAGGGGGGTATTGATTTTATTTTACATGCTGTTGGGATGTCTCCAAACGTACGGAAGTCTAAGCCTTACGAAGGCCTGGATTATAAATTTTACCACCAAACGCTCGATATTTCTGCTATATCCTTGCACAGAGTTTTGCATTTTGCGCATGAAACGGGCGCTCTTCATGATGGTGCAAGCGTGGTAGCGCTCTCCTATATTGGCGCACAAAGAATCTTTTCGAAATACAGCGACATGAACGATGCAAAAGCACTGCTCGAGAGCATAGCAAGAAACTATGGCTCCAGACTAGGCAGTCGCGGAATTCGCGTAAATACGGTGTCTCAGGCGCCGACTATTACTTCGGCCGGCTCGGGTATTAAAGGGTTTGATGGCATGTTCACTTTTGCAGATAAAATGGCGCCGATGGGTAATCCGTCGGCAGATGAGTGTGCCGATTATTGCATTACCCTTTTCTCGGATCTTTCCCGCAAGGTTACCATGCAAAACCTTTTCCACGATGGTGGTTTTAGCACCAACGGAATTAGCGAGGAAATGATGCAGGATTTATTCGACATGTATCAAAACCGGGAAGATGATAAGTAACTTTAGGGATAATATGCGCCGTATCGGTATTGCTACCGATATGGCGCAATACCTGCAGGCTGCAAGCCAGAGCTTTATCCCAACTTAAAGCATTATGCATAAAGACAGCGATATTATTCTTGGGGTAGACCCGGGCTCGCGTAAAACCGGCTTTGCCATTTTAATTAGGCAAGAAGTTCGCTACAGCGTGGCCGAACTCGGTGTTATTCGTGCGGGGCATCTCGAAGACCATTCGGCTCGCCTGCATCTTATTTACAGCGAAATCGGTGAGCTTATAAAGCGTCATAAACCGAGCTTATGCGCCATCGAAACGCCTGTTTATGGTAAAGATCCGCTGGCAATGCTTAAATTAGGCCGCGCGCAGGCTGCCTGCATTCTGGCCATTAGCCTGGCTGGTTTGCCTGTTGCCGAATATTACCCTAAGGCGGTAAAAAAATCGATTACAGGCAATGGTAACGCATCCAAAGAGCAGGTTGCCTATATGCTTGAAAAACTTCTCGGGATAGAAGCTGTTAACATTTCGAATGATGCTACTGATGCTCTGGCGGTTGCTTGGTGCCATTCTATGCGCAAGGATGATGTATCTGCCCAAAACCCGTTAAAGAGGCAGGGGCGGGGCCGAACGGCATGGGGTTCATTTATACAGGATAACCCCGACCGCGTAAAAGGCGGCAAGTAAATTCTAAAATTGCGCGCACATCGTCTAATAGATCGCTAAATCAATACGTATATGATTGCATACCTGAAAGGGAGACTAATAAGAAAATCGGCTTCTTCGGCGGTTATCGAAACTGCCGGTGTGGGGTATAGCGTGGGGCTGAGTTCTCAGACAGTAGAGCAACTACCCGAGGTAGGAAGCATAACCGAGCTGGAAATTTATCATCACAGAACCGAAGCCGATGAAAAACTCTACGGGTTTTCGGGACTAAGGGATAAAGAAATTTTTGAGAAACTCATCACAGTAAAAGGCATCGGTCCTAAGGTCGGGCTTGGCGCTATGTCGGGGCTTACTGCAGATCAGATTATACAGGCAATTGTTAATGGTGATGCACGAACCCTTGCATTAGCCCCCGGTATAGGGCGTAAAACAGCAGAGCGAATAACACTGGAGCTTGGCGATAAGCTAAAGGATATGGATGTACAGGCGGCAGGAGAGTCTGGCGAGTCTTCGAGACCGGCTCCTGCAGTTCGGGAGGCTGTTTCGGCCCTTGAGGCACTTGGCTACCGTAAATCAGAGGCCGAACGGGCAGTTCAGCAAATTGCCAGAGAAAGCGGTTCAGGGAAAGCAGATGTTCAAAGCCTTATTCGCTCTGCTCTGCAATTGTTGCAATAAACTTTAATGCAAGCGATGCTCTCAAACGCCGTCTGGTAACAATTAATTAACGCAGAGTTTATATTTTCCGGTGATGAAATCAATTCTGGTATCCAGCGGGTGTCAGGTATTTATTTAATGTTCACTTAATCTGCCGATTGTGTCTAAAGAAACTATACTTGTTGTAGACGATGAAGAAGATCTTTTAGAGTTTATCTCCTATAATTTGTCCAAAGAGGGTTACAGCGTGCTTACCTCAGAGAACGGCAGAGAAGGGCTGAAGCTGGCCAGAGAACATAAACCCGATCTTATTTTACTCGATATTATGATGCCCGATATTACCGGCATTGAGGTTTGCAGGCATCTGAAACAAGACAGTGAACTCAAAGATACGCCCGTAATATTTCTTACTGCTAAAGTCGACGAGAAGTTTGAGGTACAGGGTTTAGATCTTGGTGCAGACGATTATTTATCGAAACCCATAAGCACAAGTAAGCTAAAAAGCCGGATAAAGGCCGTGCTAAGACGCTATAGAAACGCAGATAAGCCCGAAGCGGTACTACATGTTCACGAGCTGATGATAGACCGTGACCGCTACATTGTGAGCGATGGATCTAAAGAATACAATCTGCCGAAGAAAGAATTTGAGTTGCTTTACTACCTGGCCAGCAGAAAAGGGAAGGTACTCGATCGCCAAACCTTGCTGAATGAGGTTTGGGGTAATAATATTTATGTAATCGACAGAACCGTAGATGTGCATATCCGTAAAATTCGGGAAAAAATTGGTGAAGACTATATTGAGACAGTAAAAGGGGTTGGATACCGTTTCAGGCAATAAAACACCTTGCTTTAATAATTGATTTATAGTTTTCTCTCCTCAAACCGAACCCACTTTAGTCTAGGTATAATGCATAAAACAGCCATGAAAGCGGCTATTGCCGGAGGTTCCATGGTATTTGCAGTTCATTTAAGCATATCGGTTATGGCCGGTTTTACAGCTGTTGATGAGGCATCTGTATGGCTTTTCTCGGGCATAGCAGCGATTATTACAGCTGCGAGTATCTATGCCTACACTGCATTTTATCTATGGAGAAAGATTAAGCCAGTAGAAGAACTTCTTGATGCTCTTATAGCCAAAGAGTTCGACTCAGTGTCTGTTCCTAAGCATAGTGGCGGCGATGAAGTTGGAGTATTGCTAAATAAAGCCGGTGAAGCTTCAGAGGCGGTTGAACAGGAGTTTGCGCGTTTATTTCGTCTTGAAAACTATCGTAAAGATTTCATTGGTGATATTTCACATGAGCTCAAAACGCCGATTTTTGCCATTCAGGGATTTGTAGAAACCCTGCTCGATGGCGCGCTGGAAGATGAAAAAGTGAATCGGCATTTTTTGCGTAAAACCATGAAAAACGTGAACAGGCTAACCATTCTAACCAACGATTTAATGGAAATTGCCAAACTGGAAACCGGCGAGCTTAAATCGTACATTCAGCCGGTGTATTTGTCGGATATGGTGCATGAGTTGCAGGATATGCTTGCACACAGAGCTGCCGAGGAAAGGGTGGAGCTGGATTTTAGAATAAGCGACGAAAAAATAAGGGTGATGTCCGACCGCAATCAAATGCGGCAGGTATTGGTAAACTTGATCGAAAACGGCATCAAGTACAACAAACCGGGAGGAAAGGTTACCCTGAGTATAACAGACAGCAAGGCAAGTCCAGGAAAAGTGCAGGTAAAAGTAAAGGATACTGGAATTGGAATTTCAGAAGATCATCTTGGAAGGGTTACCGAACGTTTTTTCCGTGTAGACAAATCAAGGTCGAGAGATAAAGGGGGTACTGGTTTAGGGCTTGCAATTGTAAAACATATTCTGGAATCTCATGGCAGCTCATTAAAAGTAAAAAGTCGCCTAAATGAAGGCTCTGAGTTTAGCTTCTGTCTCAAAAAAGCCTGATTTCTGCCAGAAATTTTGAGGCATGGGTATTTAGCTGGCTGTGCGGTTAATGATGAATGTCTGCCAGAGATTGTAAAGTGAATCATTATTTGTTTTAATTGTGCGTATCTTTTAAAATAGAAATACATTTAAACCGAATTATTCGCAAAAAACAGGCTAAATTGGGCTATAAAGACGTATTAAAGCGTGCAATAGAGATATATTTATGCTCTATTATACATACATGCTACACTTAAAATTGATTCTTGGCTCAAGAAAACGGGGTGACATCAGTTTTCTTTCAAAATTCAGCTGTGAGAAATAAAAGTGCTGTTATTTTGAACAAAAATTAAGGTTCCGGTTTTTTTATAAAATTTGGGGTAAATCCGGCATACAAAGGCTAAACCGTAAATAACGCACAAAAGCGGTAGCTCTAAAAATAAAATTTATAAATCCAAGGGTAGATTAATGAGATATGCAGTAATAATGGCCGGAGGTTCCGGAACAAGGTTCTGGCCAAAAAGTACATCCAGTAAACCAAAGCAATTTTTAAAGCTTATTGGCGACCGTACGATGTTAAGAACGACGGTTGACCGAATTTCGAAAATGATTCCCTTCGAACGCATTTTGGTGATTACAAACGCAAGCTATACCGGGTTAGTAGCTTCGCAGGTGCCTGAAATTCCATCCGAAAATATTATTGGTGAGCCCATGGGCAAGAATACCGCGCCAGTGGTAGCTGCCGCTGCTGCAATTACAGCAGCCCGAGATTCGCAAGCCAGTATGATTGTATTGCCATCAGACCATTATATAAGGGATGAGGAAACATACCTTAAAATCGTTAACGATGCATTCCTGAAGGCGGAATCGGGCGAACATCTTGTAACAATAGGAATACGGCCACATCGTCCTGAGACCGGCTTTGGATACATACAGATGATGAGCGACCAACAAGAAACTGTTGGCAGCAACAAGGTTGTTAAGGTTAAAACATTTGCCGAAAAGCCAGTACTTGAAACCGCTATACAATTTCTTGAATCTGGCGATTTTCTATGGAATTCGGGTATGTTTATATGGCAATCGCGCGTTATCATGGATGCGTTTCGTAAGTTTCTGCCAGATATGTATCACCTCGCGGAAAGGCTCGCAAAAAATTATGATACAAGCAGAGAAGCCTCGATCAATAGCTTTTATGAGGCTGTAGAGTCTGTGTCAATAGATTATGGAATCATGGAAAAGGCCGCGACTGTATATGTGGTGCCTGCCGAATTTGGGTGGAGTGATGTAGGAAGCTGGCTGGCTATATACGAGCTTGATCCAAAAGACGATGATGGAAACGTAATACATGCGGAAAATTCTGCAGTCGAGGACAGCCAAAACTGCTACGTTTCCTTAAGTTCTGGCAAAATGATAGCGCTCGTTGGCCTACATGGCGTAGGTGTAGTGGAAACCGATAAAGTAATAATGGTTTGCAAAATGGATCGTTGTCAGGATGTTAAGCATATAACGGGCCGATTAACAAAAGAAAACGAACTTCTTGATTTTAAGTGAACCCGAACACTTGATTTTGTGTTAATCAAATGATTAATTTAGGTATATTATCATATTGATAATTCTGTAATATAAAGTGATAAACTCTCTATGGAGGAATAAGAAAATGAAAAAGTTTTCCACATCTCAAATCCTGGCCGTTGCCATAAGCTCATTTGCTGCTGGCGTAATTGTTTCGCTGCTATCGAGTCCTTCATCTGGTACTCAAAACAGGGAGTGGATATCCAGGTCCACATCCGATCTAAAAAGTAAAGTTAAAGAATCCGGAAAAGAGCTTAGAAATAAAAACTTTCCGGATTT
This sequence comes from Balneolales bacterium, assembly GCA_022565805.1. Taxonomy (GTDB): domain Bacteria; phylum Bacteroidota; class Rhodothermia; order Balneolales; family Cyclonatronaceae; genus Cyclonatronum. The sequence goes on along the minus strand of JAIULZ010000016.1, from coordinate 14,506 downwards.
GTATGAAGCAACAGAGCACATCGGTCTTACAGACGACGATCTGATGAACTAATGCAGATTGTATAGCTAATCCCGTTTTATTTGATTTTAGTAACGGCTAGATCAAGGCTTTGAGAGGTCGTGTATATAAATTTTGAATAAAAGCTTTTTTGCATATATCTGTCTGGCCAATTAAGTGCAAAGGATTGCGATATGCCGTTAAATAGGCAGAAAAGACTAAAGTGGGATAGCAAAAGCTATGTTGGGCTTTGTGCAAATCATTAGTAATCCATCTATAAATCGACATGGCTAAGAAGTTTTAACCTAAGTTGGCGGGGTTATGAAAGAACAGCTCATACATGAATTATGGAAAAGTGGTAGCTTTACGGGCAAAAGTCTGCAATGTCTGTGCGGGCAGCAAGTAACCATTCTGAACCCGGGATTGTATAATACCGGGGATGGTCCGGATTTTTTGGATGCTGAAATATTGAGCGATCAAAAGGGTTTTCAAAACGGTGAAATTGAGCTCCATATAAGCGAAAACGACTGGTATGCGCACCATCATCATACCGACCCGCGCTACAATTCTGTAATACTTCATGTATTTTTATATCCTGCCAAAAAACCTGTAAAGCTTGCGGAAAATGTAGAGCCTCCAAGGCTTTCTTTGCTACCCTATATGAACGCAGAGCAGCTTCGGGAGCTTGCCGGCAGAAAATCTTCTGGAGTAGATGCTATACCATGCCGGGGCAGTATAACTGCAATAAGCAGTAATGTGGTAAAAATGCAGCTGGAAAAGGCGCGTAAAGAATATTTTGCGCAGCGTACAAATGCGCTTATGCAATACTGGGAGCCTCATTTAACGATCAGTGAAGCCTGGAAGAGGCTTCTTATACTTGCAATGGCAGATGTTCTGGGAATAAATAAAAACCGCAGAGCAATGGTTCGTCTTGCAGAGCTTTATTTGGGCATAAAAAACCCCACAGCAATCGTGCAGGATAAAAAGCATGTAGAGCAACTGCTTCTTAATTTATCGGGCCTCGATGTAAAAGTAAACACAAATACAAATTCCACAGCAGTGGAACCATTACCTGTTGCAGGGATGATTCGTAAAGACTGGGATTTTAGTGGTTCTAGACCAGTAAACCAACCACCACAACGCATAAGACAGCTTGCGCATGTAATTATGTGGGTACATCAATATTGCGGGAGTAAAGCACTATTGAACAGTCCTGATGAGGTCTGGAGGCGATTAGAGGAAGTGAAGGGCGGTAGGTTCGAATTAGCAAGGCTCATTGTTTGGCTGCCTGCCCTTTATTTGCTCGGTTCAGTTACCGCTTCAAAAAAATTAAATGATTATAGTTGGAAAGAATGGCTGATGCATCAATATGGCGCGGGTGTAGAACATGTACGCGCGGGTAATGTATTTAATTATTCAGAAAGCGCTGATCATTTAGGAGTGGTTTATCAAAAGAAAAACTATTGCGATGCCGGAAAGTGTGATGGCTGCAGCATCTGGAAAACGCTTCGAAAGGAATACTTTTTTGGGCAAGTTGAGAATAAGGTGGGTTGAGGTACAATAGGGCGCGATTATGGATGTTGATAAAATTTTGATCAAAGGTTGACATCAAAAAAAAATAGTGCTAAATTTTAAGTCTCATTTGAATTAAGAGATGCCCGGTCGTCTAAAGGCAGGACAGCTGGTTTTGGTCCAGTATGTGGGGGTTCGAATCCTCCCCGGGCAACCAATTTTTTTTAAATTAATAAAGGATGCGCATGCTGTGTACATCCTTTTTTATTAAGCTCCAATTTCTGCAAGCCTGTTTTGGATAAGCCACTTGCCATATTTGCCGGACGCAGTAACTTAGCCCTTTCAAGAGCCATTGCTGAAGAGTATGGCAGTACACTTGGCGAGGTAACTATTAAGAATTTTTCTGATGGTGAACTGTACGTTAAGTTTAAGGAAAGTATTCGTGGTGTAGATACCTACATCGTGCAATCTACGCCTTCGGCTGATAGTATTTTGGAACTTTTGCTGATGATTGATGCAGCTAAACGAGCGTCGGCACATCGTGTAACTGCTGTAGTACCTTATTTCGGATACGCAAGGCAAGATCGTAAGGATCAGCCAAGGGTATCTATAGCGGCTAAGTTAATGGCTAATTTGTTAACAACTGCCGGTGCAGATCGTGTTCTTACAATGGATTTACACGCTCCTCAAATACAGGGGTTCTTCGATATACCCTTAGATCATCTTTATGCAGGCAGTGTTTTTGTTAATTACTTTAGCAAAAACCCAATCGATGATCTGGTAGTTGTGGCACCCGATGTGGGAAGCCTTAAAATGGCCAGGTCTTATTCGAAACGACTTGGTGCGGGTTTAGCATTTGTTGATAAAAGGCGGCCACAGCAGAATGTAGCCGAGGTTATGAATATAATAGGCGAAGTGAAGGGTAAGAACATCCTTATGATCGATGATATGATCGATACAGCGGGAACCCTCACAAATGCTGCAGTTGCTTTAAAAGAACGCGGGGCCAATAAAATTGTGGCTGCCGGTACACATCCGATTTTGTCGGGACCGGCCTATCAGCGGATAGAGAATTCGCCGATTGATTTATTGCTCGTATCGGATTCAATTCCGCTTCAAAAACACTCCGAAAAAATTAAAGTACTAAGTGTAGCGGGTATTTTTGCTGATGCAATCAGACGAATTTACACGGATGATTCGATCAGTACTCTTTTTGATGACTAAACAGTAAGGAACACTATAAAACCATGAAAAAACCAGCTATTGTAGAAATTGAAGTTAGCCACAGAACTGTTGGAACAACTTCTTCAAAAAAACTTCGCGACGAATTACTTGTGCCCGCCATAATTTACGGCCCGGGCGTTGAAGAAAATATGACTGTTGCACTTCCTGAAATTGAGCTGGAAAAACGCCTCAGTGTTGTTGAAAAAGAGTTTCTTCATATTAAAGTAGACGGAAAAGTTTTCAACTGTATTATCCAGGACGTTGAGTTTCATCCAGTAACAGATCGTCCTATACACGTAGATCTGTATGCAACCAACCCCGATAAACCAGTTATTATTACCGTTCCTATTCGCTTAGACGGAAAGTCGCCTGGCGTAGCCGAAGGTGGAAGACTTTATCAGCCGCTTCGTGAATTACAGATCAAGTGTCTTCCTGAAAATGTACCGGCTGAATTTGCGGTAAATATTTCTAAACTACAGATTGGAAATTCTCTGAAAGTTAGAAGAATTAAATCTAAAGACCTTGAAATACTCACATCTGGTCAAAGAACTATTGTTGTTATCAGACCGCCTAAAGGTGCATCTGTTGCAATTACAGAACTTGAGGATGATGAGGACGAAGAAACGGAAGAAGTTGCTGCCGAGGCTTAAGCGTAGGTTAACACAGCTTTTTATAGCAAGTAGCAAACAGAGCCTTTTTTAAAGATAGGCCTGTAAAATTTATTTAGAAGCGCTGTTGCCTGTTTTCCGGTAACAGCGCTTTTTTTATTTTCGTGAAAATATTTTTATGATAATTATTGTCGGCCTTGGAAATCCGGGCAAAGAATACACAGATACCAGGCATAATATTGGCTTTAAAATTGTGGATGCTATCGCTGACAAAGCAGGGGCTTCTTTTGAATCGAAGAGCAGCTTGTACAAACATGCCGAAACATCTGTAATTGGCAGGAGAGTATGTCTGGTAAAGCCACAGACCTATATGAACCGTAGCGGATCTGCTGTAAAGAAAATTCTGGGCTTATATAAAAAGCTTCCGTCGGAAATACTTGTTTGCTACGACGACTTACACTTACCTTCCGGCAAAATACGCTTTAAACCATCTGGCTCTGCCGCCGGACACAATGGTATAAAAGATATAATAGCAGAAACCAATACCCAGCAATTTAACCGATTGAGGTTTGGTATTGGAGATAATTTTGGACGTGGTCAGCAAAGCGACTACGTTTTGTCTCCATTTGATCCGGCAGAAGAAGCTGAGGTGCAAACAGGAATTGATAAAGCTGTAGAAGGAGTTTTGTTCTATATTAGAAACGGAATGGTTAAAACTATGAATCTATATAATTGAGTGAGACCCCAAAAAAATGACTGACATTCTAAAACTTTTTTTTGAACATGATATCCGTTTAGAGCAGCTGTCTGATGAATATGATGCCCGCAAAGATCTAAAACGATCTTCTACTCTTGAAGAATTTTTGCGACCTGTACCTACTTATTCAAAGTTTTATTTCACAGGCTCGACTGTATCAGATAGTTGGATCGACTTCAAGTTTGGACTCTCGGCTTTAAATAAGTACAAAGAGATTTGCGATTTTTTGCAGCAAACACTTGATCCGGCAGAGATCTTGTGCGGAAAAACATCACCGGTTAAACGTATTTCTGAAATAACTCCCGAATTCGAATCAGATACATTTGTTTTAATACCTGGAAATATGCCTGGCTCTCTGGTAAAAATAGTGCATGAGGTACTTGCCGAAACCAGCGAAAGTTTATTTAATAGCGGTGCATCTGTTCGTGAAAAAATAGGATTTATGAAACCTGTACTGGATGCCGGAGTATGGATATTATTTATCGAAAAGGCACATCACGGGATTGATTTTCATCTATTCAGCAAAGAAAATATCTACGAGTTATTTTTTGGGGTATTTCAACCGCTTACGACCTATAGCGACTTCCGGTTTTTCAGCATTAACGGGAAAAGGGCAAAAAGTGAACGTCTTTTTTACTTCGAAACATGGACTCTTGACAATCCGCCTCATGGTTTCGAAGAAGTATTTCCTGAGACAAGATTGCGCTAAAAAAGTTAATCTCTACCCTCCGCTGCCTAAATTTGGATAGTTAGTTGGTCGTAAGCAAGCTTAACATGCGCAGGGAGCTTCGCAGAAATTTCTTTATGTATTACGTATGATGAAATGTGTACCAGGTAAGTTATTGGAATTTGCAGCTCATTGGCTACATCTACAGCTTCTGGAATGGTGAAGTGAGTCTTGTGTTTCGGTGCCCATTGTAAACCGTTTAATACCATAACTTTTGCGCCTTTAACGAGTTCCTTGGTCTCATCGGGTATTCTCTTGGCATCAGTAATATAAACAAGGTCGTTTATACGAAAGCCAAGAACATTCATCACACCGTGATCAACAGGTAATGGAGTAATTTTGCAATCGTTAAAAATAAATGGCTTAGATGCAGTCTTGAAATCTATATCTACAGATCCAGGAGTTTTATCTGGTCCGAACATGTAGCTGAATCTCTTCTTGATTGAAGCGATGCATTCTTCTGTGGTATAGGTTGGAATAGACTTTTTTTGAACATAATTATATGGTCTCAGATCATCAAGACCGGCAATATGGTCTGTGTGTTCGTGGGTTAAAAGAAGAAGGTCTATTTTGCGGATGCCGGCACGAAGAGTCTGCAGGCGGAATTCAGGCCCGGTATCAATAACAATAGATGTTTTATCGGTTTCTACCCAGGCAGAAGTTCTGTAGCGCTCGTCCCTGTAGTCGCCTGTATTCTTTTCTCGCCCAAAACCGCCTGCAACGGGCACCCCCATAGATGTACCTGTACCCAGAAAGGTAAGTTTCATTATATTTCCTGTTTCTTCAAACTGCTATTAGGATTAGCTTTACTCATTATAATTTCATCAGTCGCTTTAATTCTCTGTACAATCTGTTTACGAACAGCGGGTTTCAAGAACATGTCATCCAGCTTGGATCGAAGATCATAATCATCAAAAAAACGAATGATCTGACCAACAAGATAGTCTGCGGGCTGATTTTTGTTAAGCATAATAATTTTATCTCCCTCGAGAAGGCAATAGCCACCGCGAAAGTTTCCTCTTTCTTTTCGTACAACAAAACCAAGTTGCTCTAAAATTTGCTCAAGCTCAAGCAGAAGTTTTTCTGATTTCATGATATTGAATAATCTACCTTTAGGCTCAGTCCAGCTTTTAACTGTAAATTATGATTTGGGAGATAAGCGATCAATAAATAGAATTAATTTGCTCTTTTTAAAAACTAACTCCTATTAAAAAGGTGTGGGAAAGCCAGTCGTATTTAAAATTCGGATCTGAGTTATTAAAACGGATGAATTGAAGCGAATATCCGGTTACAAGACCGTATCCTCTCCAAATATCTATTAACGCAAACCTGATATCTTGGTTAAGTTTGTAGGAAATACCCCCCGTTGCTCCATAAGAACCAACGGTAAAACCAAAGTGTGGTGCGCTAATACTATTAAGATAAAACGAATCTGTAAAGCGATATAGAAAACCTAACCCTGCACCAATATACCCCGAATTTTGGGCTAATTCACGGTTTGAGTTAGCTGTTTCTGAGGTACGAACAAGCGTATAGTCTGTGCTGAGAGAAAAGGGTATGGTTAAACGATAATTGTTTCCTGCGGCAATTAATGCCGGAGATTTGATGGCAATGCCCAGCCTTGTTGCACGTATATCTTTATCCTCGCCCAAAGAAGTGCCATCTGAAATACTAAACATAAAGCCGGGTGTTTCAATTACAGCACGGTATAAAGGACCGTTAAAATTATACCGTATAAGATTGTCTCCTTCAAAACTATTCGGACCAAAAAAAGAAAGATCGGTAAATTCAAGAGCAGGGCCTGCGACAGCAGGCATTTCGAATGGCCTGTTCTGTGCAACAGAACTGGACACCGAGAACATTTGTGCGGCAGCGGTAGCCGGCAAAAAAGAAATAATGCCCAAGAGTAGCAATATTTGGCGAAAACAAGTTGAAAACACTACTTTCATAGGAGGAACGTTAGAACGACTAAATTCAGTTAAAATATCTTTGTTTAACCAAAGCCCGACAATTATGATTCAACTCATTACACTAATAAGTTTTTTTATGGCTGCAGAAATTAACAATTCTGAAACAACCAGCAACAGCGTTTTCGATTATTCGTTCAATACTTTAAATGGAGAGCAGAAGCAACTTTCTGAATTTAAAGGTAATGTTGTGCTAATAGTTAATACAGCCTCAAAATGTGGTTTTACAAGACAATATGCAGAATTACAGGAGCTTTACGAAAGATATTCGGAAAAAGGGTTTGTAGTATTAGGTTTCCCAAGCGCAGACTTTGGCGGTCAGGAATTTGGTACAGATGAAGAAATTGCAGAATTCTGTGAGCGTAATTACGGGGTTAGTTTTCCAATGTTCAGCAAGATATCGGTAAAGGGCGAAAATCAACACCCGCTTTTCGAAATGCTTACTTCAGCAGAAAATCCTGATTACAGCGGAGATATTAATTGGAATTTTGAGAAATTTCTGCTGGATAAGGAAGGAAACTTGATTAGAAGATTTCGTTCCAGAACAACACCTTTAAGCACAGAGATGACTTCAAGTATTGAAGCTTTGATTGAATCTTGAGATCGGTTTAAAACAAATCTATGCTTTTTAAAATCGATATTCAGCTATGATCGGTATTGCAAAACAGGCTTCTTTAAGGAAGCCTGTTTTGTTTTGGGTAACAAAAGGCTTTAAAAATATAAAGTGATTAGATACACAAACTTAATCTTTCCCAGTGATTAGAGTAAGGTAAATAAGAAACTAATATATAAGATTTAGTTTCATTTCTAATTAAGTAAATGCGATATCAGGGAGAACTTCGGTATTTTTACGTTAATAGACTCCCCGTTATTTTTTTTCATTACATAATGTCCTTCCATGCTGCCTTTCATCGATTTTAATACGCAATAACTATTATACTTATGAGCTTTTCCTGGATTAATTTCCGGCTGTCTGCCAATAACGCCTTCCCCGCTAATTGAGAAACATTCGCCGGCAGAGTCATTAATTTCCCAATGTCTGCTTAATAGCTGCACGGGCTCATCGCCAATGTTTTCAATTGAAATAAAGTAGACGAAAACATATTTGCTGTTGATAATATCCGATTCGCTTTCCATATAAACCGGCTGCACCACGATACGGATATCATGGGTAATTTCTGTATAAGTTTGTATGCTGTACATATTTCTTAGTTTGCTGAACGATATGAGGTGTACCAATAAATTCTTAACGATATGTTATCGAATTACTTATATAACTTTTTAGCTACTGAATAGGTAAAAATGAACATTTATGATCGTTTTTTTAGAACATACGTTATCGAACTACTCTTATTTAAGTGATAGAGCGAGATAATTCCCGACTTCAAGCCACTAAGTATCGATTTGATCACTTTTGGGAGGCCTTCATTTCCTTTATATGCTTCACTAAGTAAGGAAACATAAAAAGCATCCAGTAACATTCGGTGCATACCACAAATTTCCATATCGGTTTTATCTGCTAAGTACTGTATTGCCTGAGGAGAGAAGTGATGTAAATGCCGTGGCACATCCCACCCGGCCCAAAATGAATCATAGTCTATAGCGTCGGTACTCGTGAAATTAGGTACAGCAACTATCAATACTCCATTTTTGCAAAGTTTACCGGCAAGAGTTGCAACAGTAGATACGGGTTCATGCAGGTGTTCTATTACATGCCAGGCCGTGATGGCACTAAACTTTAAATCCGGTTCAAGCTCTTCCAAGGTGCTCCAGGCTTTTACAGACTGTGTTTTGTTACAATACTCCAAAGCATCGCGTTGTGGCTCTATTCCTGCTACAAAAGAAGTACCCCTATTCTGGCAGTAAGCAGCAAACTCGCCGGTTCCGCAGCCAAAATCGAGTAAAGATTCGGGAGTTTTACCTGAACCATACTTTTTGCAAAGAAACAGCTTCCATTTGAGCTGTAAATCTCTAAGCTGCTTGTAAAGACCGAAAAGAGCGGTAGTCTGCTCTGTTTGATGCGACAAATAGCTGTCGAACTGGTAGTAGAAACCTATTTCAGCTGGTGAAGGCTGCGGCCATGTAAAGCGGTAGTTCAGCCTTTCGTTTGCCCAAATATCGAAACTTTCGTTCGAATGGGCATAATCTGAGGTGGTTAGTTTTTTTATGATATCTGTATCACCGCTTAGTGGGCATCTTTGAGGATCAGGCGCAGTCTTAATAGACATCATAAATACGTTAATAACGGTTATTAAATAGCAAAATAGATGTTCACTAGCTGTCCTGCTTAAGTACTACGGCAGGTTCTAGGGGTCTAACCACTACATTCTCGCCTATACCAAACGGCATTCTGTTATCTGTATGAACGATACACTCGCCAGTAGGAAGTTTTATGTGGTATGTAATATCATGGCCTTTAAATTCCTTAGACGAAATAATTCCACAGGTGCCGCTGCAATTAGCAGGTGTGGCTCTTTCCAAAGTAAGATGTTCGGGTCTTATGGAAATCATAACGTCTCCTCTTGCTGGCTTATCGAGCATGAGGTAGCCAATTTCGGAGCGTGCTTCGAGTCCGGTTGCCTGAGCTGCAAAGAAATTAGTTTTGCCAAGAAACTGGGCAACAAACCGTGTTTTGGGTCTGTAATAAACATCTTCGGGAGTTCCAATCTGAACAATTTTCCCATTATTCATAACTCCTATGCGATCTGCAACAGACAAGGCCTCCTCCTGATCGTGTGTAACAAGAATAGCGCTCATTTTTGCATCCTTCAAAATCTTGCGAACTTCATTTCGGGTGCTGTTTCTAAGTACAGCATCCAGATTCGAAAAAGGTTCATCCATAAGCAAAAGAGAAGGCTTGGGCGCAAGAGCTCTTGCCAGCGCAACCCGCTGCTGCTGTCCCCCGGATAATTCGTGCGGTTTACGGCTTCTTAAACTTTTCATGCCTATAAGATCCAGCATTTTGAGGGCCCGGAACTCTCTTTCTGAACCACCAGCATTTCGTATCCCGAATTTAACATTTTCGAGTACGCTTAAATGTGGGAACAATGCGTAATCCTGAAATACAAACCCAATGCCACGTTTTTCCGGAGGAATATGAGTGTAGGGGCATTCTAGTGTTTTGCTGTTAAGCTGTATAGAGCCATCATCGGTTCGTTCGAAACCGGCAATAATGCGTAAAGTGGTCGTTTTACCACAACCGCTTGGACCCAGAATTGCAAAGATTTCCTGCTCTTTTACCCCAAAGCATACCTTATCTACAACCGGATGCTCTTCCGGCTTAAAGCGTTTGGTTAAATTGGTTGCGGTTAATAGTTCATTCATATTTTTTCCATTCTCTGCTAAATAAAAGTAATACAAAAATTACTGAGAAAAATAATATTGAAATGGCAAAAGGAGCGGCCTCTGCAAACATTGCTTCACCCGAAAAACTCCATACATTTAGAGCAAGTGTTTCAAAACCGATTGGAGCTAAGATAAACGTAATGGGAAGCTCTTTCATAGCAGAAAGGAAAACAAACGAAATCCCGGCTATAATTCCACCCCTCAAAAGTGGTAAAGTAGTCTTAACGAAAGCCATAAACTTGCTAACACCAAGCGATTGAGCTGCCTCTTCTATGCGTGGAGGTGTTTGGTATAGTGCGCTCCTTACAGGACCCATAGCTTCGGCTAAAAAATGCAGTGAGTAGGCAAATACCAGCAACCCGATAGTCTGATAAATAAAAGGAATAATATTTAGGCTGAAAAAAATAAAGGCTAGTGCGAGGGCTAAAGGAGGAGTCGCATAGCCGAGATAAGCAAATCGTTGAAGTATATTGGAAGTCCTTGAGGGATAACGAACAGAAATGTATGCTAAAGGCAGCGCAAAGAAAGCAGCTAAAAGAGCTGCAGGTGCAGATGCGACAACAGATGAAGTAATTGAACGCCCTAAAATTTCCCAAACCAGCGGGTCTACCCCCTGTGCCATCCAAAATAGAATCGTTATTAGTGGTAGTATAATTGCGCAAAAAGTAACCAGACCTACAAAAGAATATGCTATCCACTTCCAGTGTCCCAGAGCTACAAATCTTGTTTTTCGGGAAACACCTGTGCCTGCTCTATAAAATAAGAGTCCTTTTAAAAGTTTATATTCAGCAACTAATATAGTGCAGGTTAGCGTAAGCAGAATAAGCGCAATCCATGCTGCATAAACTCTGTCGAAAGCCGATTCGTATTGAATAAAGAGGGCATAACTTAAGGTTTCGTAACGGAGTAAAGAGACAGCTCCAAAATCACCAATTACATAAAGAGAAATGATAAGAACGCCAGAATAAAAAGCGGGCTTGAGCTGTGGTAAAACTACTTTGTATAGTACCTGAAACGAACTAAGGCCAAGTGATCTTGCAGCTTCCTCCGTAGATGGATCCAGCCCCATAAGACCTGTTCGCAGATTTAGAAAAAGGTAAGGGAAAGTGTATAGGCTAATTGCTGTTAGTGCGCCCCAATATCCGCTTGGGCGGGCTACAGTAAGCCCAAAAACCTGAGAGAGTGTACCATTTTCGCCACCGATGCCCAGCAAAGCATAGGCAAGTACATAGCCTGGTATGGCTAAGGGCAGAACGCCAAGGAGAGTAATTACTCTCTTACCGGCAATATCGGTCCGGCTTGTGAGCCAGGCAAAAGGGAAACCCAGAAAAGTAGTAACAACAAGAACTCCGGCTGTAAGTTTAAGGGTGTTAAGCAGAAGCGTAAGGTTTCTTTCACGAAATAAAAGTTCGGCACTTTGGCCCAAATTGCCGTCTAATGCCCTTACAAGCAGATAGACGAGAGGCAGGGTAACTGCAATTCCTACAAAAATAGCAGGAGCGAAGAAATACCAGGGTGGGAGTTTTCGTATATAATCGGAAGTTTTCAACTTATAATAGTCCAACCTGTCTCAATAAGCGAAGTGTTCCGTCCAGATCTCTCAGATTGTCCAGATTTATTTCTGGTGATATAGAGAGAACAAACTCGAGCATACGATCCGAATCTCCCAGACCTGTAGTTGAGGCAAACTCAAAGACATCATTCATAAAAAACTGCTGAGAAGACTCGTTAAGTAAAAACTCAACAAATCTAAGCGCATTTTCCTGGTTTCGTGAACTTTGTACAATTCCAACTCCGGCAATATTAAGTAAATTTCCAGGATCCCCTTCCTCAAAATAATGAGATGAAATGGGGTAATCCGGATTAGAAGCTGTTGCGCGATCAATGTAATAGTGGTTGGTTAATCCAAAATCAACTTCACCGGCTTCTATAGCCTGTAGAATAGAGTTATTGTTATTATAGGCAACCGCTCCGTTTTGAACCATTTCTCTAAGCCATAAACGCGTTGCATCGTCTCCTTTAACGCTTCTCATTGCTGTAACAAAAGATTGGAACGATGCATTAGCGGGCGACCAACCTACCCTGCCACGAAATCGGGCATCAGTGAGATCAAATACGGAAGACGGTAACTCAGCTTCACTTATCTTATTATGCTGGTATGCAAGAACTCTCGCCCTTCCGCTAGTAGCAATCCATGTAGATTCGCTGTTTCTCAATTGTGGAGGGGTTTTTGCAATAATTTCGTCGGGCAAGCTTCTAAGCATGGCAGCATTTTGAAGTGCCCCGAGTGCGCCAGCATCCTGAGACCAAAAAAGATCTGCCGGACTTCTTCGGCCTTCCTCAATTATTGCAACAGCGAGCTGTGTGGTTCCGCCATAGCGTATACGAACATTTATACCCGTCTCTTGCTCGAACCGGGTAACAATAGGTTCGACAAGCGCACGATTTCTGCCTGAATAAATGGTGAGCTGTGCGCTTAATATTTCGGTAAAAAATAGGGTAAAGGTGAAAAGCAATAATACTTTTTTGAAATAAGAGGGCATAAAATACTATTGTAAGAAAAGAATACTTAAATATGTTGCAGTGCTTTTTTAACACATGACTGTAGTGTTATGCATTTAGATAATAGAATAAGTCTAAATAAAAATACGACTCTTCTGCTTTAAATAAAACAATTGTTCAGAGGGGTGAATAATTAGGGTAAATAGAGACTCCGTCATATAGAAAAACAGAATCTCACTATTTAGCTCACTTATGCCAGATAAGTAAAATATCTTCGAATATATAAGCTAAGCTTGTGTATCCTTTTGTTCCTGCGTTTAATGAAGATAGTATATCGCTGTAGCTTTTCTTCATTTTTTGTTGTCAAATGACTCTGATCAACTAAATAATAGCCTTCATAATGCCTTGAAGGGTACAAATAATAGTTCTGGGTCCTGCCTGATTACGATGTTCGCAAAAATAAATTCCTTGCCATGTACCAAGGTTAAGTCGTCCACTTGTAACAGGAACAGTAACTGAACTGCCCAAAAGCGAACTTTTAATGTGAGATGTCATGTCATCGGGCCCCTCTAAAGTATGTTTATAAAGCTTAAAGTCTTCGGGAACAGTTCGTTTAAAAAAAGACTCAAAATCTTCTCTAACGGTGGGATCAGCGTTTTCATTGATTGTTAAAGAGGCACTCGTATGCTTCACAAAAACATGCAACGTGCCCAGTCTCACGTTTTGCACTTCAGGCAAATGGTTAAGTATCTCGTCTGTAATTATGTGAAAGCCTCGTTGTTTTCTAATAAGCTGAAATTCTTTTTGAATAATATTCATTTGAAAAATAGACTGTTTGTTAGAAGATTCTTTAATTAAAGAGTTGTAAAGGGCAATTATCTAAATACAGCTAAATAACGCAGAAAAAGCCAAAACGATGTACAGAGTAATAACCTTGCTTTCGAATTATACCCTTTTTACATCTTATCGATACACTGATGAAAATAAGCTTTTTGCCATTTCAAAGGTCCGGGCGTTTTGAAATCAGTTTTATGAGTCGAAAAAACTATTGATCGCTCTTAAAGGAAAAAGGTGCCAATAACCTTAATCAATTTATTAAGTTAACTCTGTATAGCTTCATATTCAGAATTTGGGAAAGATAAAACTATTCCAAATAACAATGATGAGCCAGCTATAATGCCCAGCCTTAAACAAGCAGGAGGTCATTGGAAAGTAAACTTGCATCATGAGCTATTAAGCCAAACTGGAAACCATTCTGCTTGCTAGCTAAAATGAACACTTAACATTAAAAGACGTGCTATTCGAATCATTTTATAGAAAGAGAAGCATTAGTTAGATAGAGAAAACCTAAGAAGGCTTTGCAAAACCACTCTTTTACTAGTCTTCTTTACTTGATCAAAAATAAAAATATCAAAAGGGGCAACTAAGCTCTGGCTTTATTTTTGCCCATGCATCAAATACGAACTATGAAGAAGGTTTTTTCAAGCTTACTATAAATCTGCGTTTAAATAAAAGAAGATGAGATAAAGATAGAGCTGAGCCTGCTTCTTTATGTTACTAATGCATTCTATTGAAACTTTGAGGTTGCATAGGTTTTATTTGAAGCAAAAGTTTCTAAGATAAATTTCAATTGATAATAAGATGCGCTAGGAAATTAGGAATCAATAATATTAGTTTTGGTGCCTTTTTGAGTCTAAAAATAAATGTCGAATGATAAAGCAGTAATATGGAAGAAGGGGTTTTCTGTTCAATTAAACATGTTTCTGGTTAATGTAAACAATAGCAGTTTCCTAATGCGGAAAAGAAGTTATTATTTATAAGTAATTGTGTGATAGTAATTTGAGTTGTTATGGTGGTGTTATTGTG
>JAIULZ010000015.1 GCA_022565805.1 Balneolales bacterium | reverse complement strand
TTGCTCCGGCGTCGAATACGAACAAAATAGAAGGTTTTTCAAAGCCTTCTAAAAGGTCTTTTCATTAAATAAATGTGCGATTCAGCATGGAATTAAGTCATCTTATATTTGGCTTTTCCTAAAGTTCGAAATCGAACAGCAGACCAAAATTGATGAGAACCTCGCCACCGAAAGTAACGTTTTCACGCTGATCGGCACTTACAAAACCATCCGGGATACGGAGGTTAAACTGGTTGAGGCCGTAAGCCCCGCTTATAAAAAATCTGGATGGAAACAGGTAATACGAATTTACCGCTATCCGAAGTTCTGCGCCGATTCCGGTTTTTAAATTGTCTCCGATATCAAGCGGTCCACCCCAGCCGTTTCCGGTTTCCGCAAAAAAGCGGGCAAAGACTTTATCCAGCGTAAATCTGCCAGACTGCCGGTTTATATTTGTAAATAGCGGCTGATAAAAAGAAACTTGCCCGAACGCAGTACGATTGCCGCCAAGTGCAAAAAATGGGTAGCTACGCATCCCGTCGAAACCGCCAATATAATCCAGAAAGAAGTACTCGTCGGGATTGTCAAAGTAGGAGAATAATCTTGCTCTTGCCTGGAATACCCGGAAAAACGGCCCCATAAAGCCATAACGAGCGTCTAATTCTACCGAGTGATTACGGAAAGTGTTGTAAACAGGAATGAGTGTTCCGTCTCGAATCTCGTAACTGTCGAGCAGTCTGCTGGGTTCATAGCTGTAGCGTATATGCCCTCTAAAACCAAGCGGGGCAATATCTCCGTGGCGGTATGGCAGGTAGGCATCTACTACATAAGCTGCGGTTAAGGTGTTACCGATAAAGTAGCGGGCGGTTGAGCCGGGTACAAATTGCTCAAACTCGTTAGAGAAAAAAGAAGCCGTCGAAACCCGGTACGGAGAGTGGTGCCAGCCCAGCTGTACGAGGCTGTATCGGTTTATCTTGCTATATAAATTTATCTCTGCCTGCCAGATATCGTAGGCAATATCAATAGAGGTGGTGTCGGGTAAACAGGCGGTGCAGGCAAATTCTTCGATATCGATGCCATCGCGAACGTTTCTGCGGAGGTTGTAGAATGCAACTTCGATAGTAGGGGACCAGTGCCGCTCAATAAAAGGCAGACCGGTGTATTCGGCTATGAAAAATAAGTCTCTGTCCAGATCAATCAACCTGCCCGGACTAAAGAAATTATTGATGGTATCTGCTTCGCGGGATGCGGGTCCGACCAGAAGTCCGCCGAAAATTGAAAATCGCTCTAAAACTTCCCGCGAACTCATGTAGAAACCGAGCTTAGTGTCTCTGATGATATTTCGACCTAAATCTCCAAAATTTCCGGCGCGAATGAGCGAGCTGTTGCGCCCGAATTCCTGAGAGTAATTATCGAAACGCACGGCGGGTAAAAAGCTGAAATTCAGGAAAGTGTCTTCATACGAATAGAACAGTCGTTCTTGATTGGCTCCACGAGTTCTTAAATCGAAGCTATAGGGTTCGCTGCGCGCAATGCGGTAAATGTCATCATCAAAGGGCTCAATATCCATGTCGTCGAACGTATTGAGCGGGTTTGTTGTCATGTCGGGGCGAAGAGGCGGCCCGAATGCAGGGCGCACCGCCAGCTGATTAGCTGCGGCATGGGCGAGGAGCGAATCGACGGGTGCTTTTCTTATTTTGTAGCCCATTGAGGTAAACTCGCTGTAAAGCAGATCTCCGTTTTCGCTAATATGCGGCATAAATGCTCCGCCAACTACATCGGTTAGCTGCTCCAGATTCCCGCCTTCTTTCAGATTGTAGCGATAAATATCGAATTTATGATTTCGGTCTACAGATAGGTAAAGAAATTTGCCATCGGGCGAAACAAAAGGGTCGCGCATATCCAGCTCGGGATTCATAAGCAGAATATCCCACTTATCAGGCTCATCCGGGTTAAAAACTACGATATTCCTGCCTTTTTGGGCACCCATTGCGGCATAAATGCGGCTTCCATCGGGGCTCCAGGCTGGCCGGAAGAGCTGCTCACTGCGGTTAAAGCTGCTAAGCGGCTTAATATCGCCCGTTTCGGGATCTACCAAAACAAGGTTGATGGTTCCGTCTTTCGTTTGAAGGGCTGCTAAAGTACTGCCATCCGGGCTCCAGCTGGGCTCGCTTAATCGGGCATCGCGGGTTAGTTTACGTGTATCGCCCGAATCGGTATCGTACAGATAAATATCGTTATATGTTTCGCCATATCGGTTTTGACGGATAAAATTATAGGCAATGGTTTTTCCATCGGGGGAAAAGCTAAAGCCGCTTCCGATTCGGCTGATGAGCGGCGTGGAGAACATGCCACAGCTGTGGCGGAACGAACCCGCACCGGCAGACTGCTCGGCGTTACCTGTATCCAAAAGCTCTCTTTTTGTGCCGTCTTCATCCAGAACGATGAGCTGAGTCCGCGCAAAATCGAAAAATGTATTGCTCAGAAACGCAATTTTTCCATCGGGCGTAAAGCTTGGATGCACATTTATAAAACCGAGATCATATACTTTTTTAGCTTCGAAAGGATTAATATTGGCCGCATAGGCCCTGTATTCTGTGCGAAGGCTATCGGTCCATTCACGATAAAGCTGCTCGCCTGGAATGCCGGTTACCCTGCGCATGGAAGTACGAATGTCATTTGTGGTTTTAAGCCCATGCGTAATGTCTGCAATTACTTGCTCTCCAAACCGGTTCGATAAATACTGCGTAAATGCAAACCCCTGATTATAGGAAAGCTCTCTTTCCATGCTGTTTTTCGACTGAAAGTGGCCCATTTCGACCAGACCCAGCTCTTTGCCATCTAAAATACGTGTACGCAACATCATGTCGCGGTGGGTATCCCAGTAGTCGTAATGGAGATCGTCTCGCATAAACTGAGCGGTCCCTTCTGCAAACCATGCAGGCATACTCACGGTCGAAAAAGGATACGAAATGATACCCGACGGATAGCCGTACAGCACATCCGGGCGACGAACATTCTCGTATGAAAGCCACTGTACATAAGTTATCGGCCTCGATCTTTTTCCGCTCATAGAAGCCTGTATCTGCACAAGGTGTGTAAATTCGTGTGCGATTACATCCCTAAGCCAATTATTAGTGCCGCGAAACGGAGTATCGAGCGAAGGCAGCCATATCTCAATTTTATTATCGAAGAAATACGCGGCTCCGTTTGAGTAGTCTTCCCGATCTATTAAAACAATGCTGATGGGCGTATCGGGCTCATAATCGTACAGACTGGTGATGTCATCCCAAATTTCTTCAGAAATACGCGAAATTACTCTTGCCGGCCGGTCGTTACCTTCCTGAAAATGCACCAGAAACCGATCGCTTTCTATGGTGTACCAGTCGAGATGGTTATGCGGATACGACAAAAATGCCGGTCTCTGCTGTGCAGCTGCTTCTTCCCAAAAGCTGGTTTTGACGGTAATAATGAGCAGAAATAAAAATATAAAGAGCGAAAAACGCCTTGTGGGAAGCTGTATGGCTTCGTCTTTATAGCTTAATGGTTTCTTTTTGGTCATGAAGTGTGCTGTTCAGAGAAATTCGGATAAAGTATAGCGGTTTACATCGTGTGATGAGTGCTGTTTAGCGAATGATTGCAATTTTAATCAGTTCAGTTTCTTCTCTTCCATCTGCCTGTGCCCGTACCCGCGCAAAGTAAACACCGCTGCTCCAGCCGGATGTGTCCACGCGAACTTCTTCGGCAGTACCTCCGCGCGATCTAACTCTTTGCTCATAAAGCATGCGCCCACTCATAGAAGCAATAGATATGGTAATATCGGCTTCGGTTTGGGTTTGGAAACGAATCCAGGTTTCCGTAGAGGCCGGGTTTGGCCAGTTATAGGTTTCGCTTTTATTTAAAAGACCGGAAAGCGGCTGGGTTTGAGCACTCCCGCTGTAGGCAGCCGCCACTTTATTGCCAGGTAGCAGACCATAAACGCGGCTCCAGGAAAGATCCTCGGCTTCACCAAGTTTCCAGACCTTGAGGTCGCCTCGTGGGGAAACTACGGCAAGCAGACTTTCAGAATCTATGAAAACAGGCTGGTGAAGAGCCTCTCCCGAATGATTTAATGAGCCCACGTACAGAGGGAATCCATCCAGAGGCTGCAGTCTATTATCGTAGCCCAGTATTACGTAAGACAGGCTGTCTGCAGCTGGTACAAGAATGCTTGTTTCTCCTGTGCCGGTAAAATCTCCAAGAAGGGGAGTGCCCGCCAGACGAACGCCTTCGGGAGTGCGGGCCGGGAAGTTCCAAAGGAAACCACCATTCCGGTTTTTGGCCTCAAGCTGGTTTTCCTCATAGTTCACAAAAAGGTAGTCCAGATTTCCGTCCTGATTAAGATCGGTAATCGCGGGCCATGAAAAAGAGGAACGCGTAAGTGTAATGTCGTCAGAGCTGCCAGGGCCAAGCAGAATCAGCTCATCATCGCTGATTAGCAATGGTTGAGCCGGTGCGGAAGCTTCGGGCTGTACAAGAGCGGCATACAGTCTGCGATCTGATCCGTAGGCATCCAGGTTTCGCTCTGTTCCGTTAAACGAAAGGCTTAGGTTCTGTATTACGGCAGTTTGAGAATCGATAGAGCCGCTTTCCTGGAACCCGCCGTTAATGGTAGTAATTTGGCCGGTTTGCTCATCAAACTGAAATGGAGTTCCGTCTAAATGGATAAGGCTGTTTGCGCCGGGGCCGCGGCTTGGCATTCCATTTAGCGGCGCATCCTGTTGCTGTTCCCAGCGCAACTCGAATGCTCCATCGCTGTAAATCCAGTTTTGAATCAAAAAGCCGGATGAAGCAGATTTTACGGAGGTAACAGATTCGGTTATAAGTAATGGAGTTGTTGTGCCAGAGCCAAACTGCAGGTACCCGTCTTCTACAAAACCCTGCTCTCTAAGATAGGGGATGGCGTTTATGTTATCTGATGAGGGAACCAACAAATATGCATCATACACAGAGTTAGCACTGGTTTGGGGAACAAACCATGCGGTTGTAACAGGCCAGCTAATGCCATATAAAGGATCTAAGGCAAAGTTTCCGTCGAGTTGCACTTCGTATAAAAGTTCAACCTGATCGCTCCCGGCTCTTCTGGCTCTGAAAGATGAAATTGCGATGTTGTCTGAAAAGTCATAAAACTCGAAATAGGTAGGGCTTCCGGTGTTGCTGCGGTTTGGCGGGATGCTGTCGTCGGCAAACCGGTTTTCGTATAGAACAATACGCTGACCTGTTGGAGTGATTACCGTAAAGTCGTTTCCCGACCACCAAAAGTCGAATGGGCCACCGTTTGAAAAATTCGAAAAACCTAATGCCGGTCTCCCAATATCCTGAGCTCCGTCTGCCTCAACCAGGCCAACTCCTCGGCGATCCGGATTATTATTGATCGCGTTATTGGGCATCTGTGAACGAATTACGGCTTCATCTATATGCCAGATTAGCATACCGCCGTTAAGAATTCTGTCGTCGTCGGAGCCGGACACACCATCTTCCCCAATATCCAGACCACCCGGAAGACTCCAGTCGAAATTACTTACGTTAATTAAAACACCGGGGGGCAAAATTTCATCAAAATCACGCTGAGATGTTGGGGTGAAGCGTTCTTCATTATTATCAAAAGTTCTGGTCTCAATAAGGCCATTGGGTGTACGAATTGTAAGTGTAACGCCTTCGTCAGAAGGATCACGGTGGCGGTTTTCAACCAGGAAATATTCATCAGCAGAGATCCTGTGGCGGGCTATATTCCCGGGAGGGTTGCCAGCTATGGATGGCAGTAGAATCTCCTGATCGTCTAATCGCACATCGAATGCAGAATCCCACCCCATATACACTCTTTCCCATGCAGAGGGTAAAGGCGGGAATAGCCCGTAATAAGAAAAGATTCCGGCGCCATCCATCAAACCAAACTGACCAATACCGGATGCGCCTGTGTTGGTGTTAAATAAATCGGGAATTCCTATAAATGAGCCAACATTAGCGGTAACAATGCCATTAATAGAAAGCTCGAGCACAAACTCTTCTCCGGTTACGTCTTCACCCCTGCGAGACTGTGTTTGCGGGAGAATAGCAGTGTTGGTAACCCGAAGATTTTCGGTTATAGGGAAGCCATCGAAGCCGGGCTCGTCTAAAAGCCGGCCAATACTTTCGCTGCTTAAATAAACGGATGGAATATCCTGTGGGGTATTATCGAGCGTGGTTCCGGTAAGCTCAATATCGCGTCCTGCACCCGCATGGAACAGTATGAACATGGTTCTGTCCTGCGGCAGTTGATCAATTTCGGATGGTAGACTCATTTGGGCAACCTGCTCCCAAACATCTCTTGCTAAATTGCCGAGCCGGAAGTTTAGTGAATTATCCGGACCGGTTGGGGAATACTCCCGCATAGGCTCGGATAGCTGCACAATTTCTGGTAGAACAATGTATTCTACGTTAAGCTGACCAAAAGAGGCTTGGTCAAAATAATTCTTAACAAACTCCAGATGAGCTTCGAAATAACCCCGGTCGTGCGGCAGCGGATCGATAATGATATCGTCTCGCATAAGATAGTCGAGCTCGAAGGTACCATTACCGGAGGTAAATCGGTTTTCTTCGGGTTCAAACTCTGCCATTACAGCCACTATATGTATAGTCCCGGTCCCTAAAGCCTGCCCTGGAGTTGTCCGGTTAATAAGCCGGTCATCTTCGGAAATCCTGTGGTATGGAGTATAGTGGATATCTTTGCTTATTAGCTCAGCGTTATTCTGAGCAGTAGCAGGGAGCATAAAAAAAAGCAGAAGAACCCCGCAAAGGGTAATTCTTCTGCCCGTAATGAAAATGAAGTGCATGAAAAATGCTTTGGATACGAAACGAAGAGGTTCTAATCAGGTCAGAAATTCAGTAATACCGATAATCGAATGGTATTTGCCAGAGGGTGATCCTCTCGAAGCGTATATAAATAACTGAAATCTACGCCAAACATATTGTATCTGAGTCCGGCACCAAAAGTTATAAACTGACGATCCCCGTTGTTGGGCGCTTCATAGAAATAACCTGTACGGATAGCAAACATCTTATTGTACCAGTATTCTACGCCAACAGCATACATAAACTGCTCAACCAAAGGTACATCTACAAACTGCTGCCCATCGAATCGGGTGTAGGTATCCCATGAGCGGAAAAGAGCCTCGCCAACAGCCATAGCCCGGCCGGAGGTGTCGTTCCGTGCCATTATTTTAGAGACGTCGAAGGCGAAAGTAAGAGTATTAAACCCTTCTTCGTCTAAAGCGATATCTTGTGCAATTCCAACGCGAAGAAGTGTAGGAAGAGGATCACTTTGTGCATCGTCTGTATACTGTATAGGCGGGCCAACATTAGAAAGGTTAAAACCAGCGCTGAAACGGGCTGTTCTATCGAGAAGCATGAATTCATTTGTGCGATAAAGAGCGCCAAGATCCATTCCGAAAGAGGTACCTGCCTTTGCTGTTTGGCCACCTACATCGATATTGGGTGTAAGACGGCTGTAAATAAATCGTGCGCCCAAGCCTGCTGCAAAATTATCGGTAATCCGGAAGCCGTAGCTAACGCCGGCAGCAAGTTCGTAACTCGAAAAGTCTCTAATTACATTTCCGCGCTCATCGGTTTGGATTTGTTCACCCAAGTTTAGATAGGTGATGTGCCCGCCAATTGTTCCGATGCCTTCTATATAGGTTTTACCTACGTTGTAAATGTAGAAAAGGTCGGTATCGAATGCAGGCAGCCAGTTAGCGTAGGTAAAAGACATCTGAGTTTCTTTTTCCTGGAAGGCCAGTCCGGCGGGGTTCCAGAATACAGCTGATGCATTGTCTGCTATGGCAACACCTGCATTACCCATGCCGGGAGTGCGTGAATCAGGTTCGATTTGCATGAATGGTACAGCAGTTATACCTACCTGTCCCAGCGCCTGACCTGCAAATAGCAGAGTGAGAGCCGTAACGGTAAACAGCGATTTTGTAAGTTGCTTCATAACATGTTTTATGTGTGGTTGTTCTGCATCACCATTTTAACTGGTGATTTTCTTTTTAAGGCTTTGTTAAACTTTCGCCCCATGGTATATATAGCACGTGAGCAATAAACGTTCACTTTTAAATGAATTGCTTACAGCTTTGCGCTAACGATACAGAGGCAAGATTTTGTACAAATTGTTTTAGCGAATAATTACGAGTCGTTCAATTTTTTCTTCGGTTTGTCGCCCTTCTGGCCCATCTGTTCGAACACGAAGATGGTAAAGATATGTGCCGGCAGCAAGACGGTTCATATCGTCGTCGCGACCAGCCCACTCAAACATTTCCAGGTTTCCGTTTGCAATCCTGCTTTCTCTGATTTGTGCAACGGGTCTGCCGCTCAATGTATAAATACGTATAAAAACATCCATCGGTTGACCAGCAGGCTGATTATGCTCGAATGCAAAACGGGTGAAGTTGTGCATTGGGTTAGGATAGTTGTACACGTTTCGTATGAGCAGATTTCCACCGCCTGCAACATCAAAAAATATTTCAGACTCGCCAACATTGTTGAATACATCCCAAACGCGAACGAACAGGGAATAGCTGCCATCGGGCAGGTTATCCAGCGGGTATTCGATACGACCACGGGTAAAGTCGTCTAATGCGCTGGTATAGAAGTCGTTTAGTATAAACGTTTGCTCCTGCTGTGGATTGTTAGTATTTCTTAAAATACCTATAATTTCGTGGCCTACACCTGCGCCAGTAGTATTTACACCGCCTTCGCTATTCACATCTACAATTAACTGCGGGTTTCTGTTAACAAGTGAGCCATTAACAAAGGTATCATCGTTTAGATAAACATCTAACTCGGGCCCATCAAACAGGTTTTGGGCTTCTTCATTAATACCATTAAAGCGAATGGATGAAAAAGACCCAACCGCATCGGTTCGGTCGGGGTTTGTAGCATAAATATGAATACGTGCTAACGAATCGGAGTAGGCAATATCTTTAGGAACGATGAATTCTGCAGAAAACTCGCCATTTGTTATACTTACTCTTCCGTTAAATAAAAGATCGTTTTGCACGCGAAAACCACATTCCGGACCAAGATAATTGCAAGTGAGCTCCGGATTTGGCAATTCCTCGATTCTGGCCGCATCATATACCCGAAGCAAGCCCTCGCCATTAAACGAAGCGTCTATACCACCATTAGGCGACTGAACAAATCCATTTATATTTACGCGGTCGAGGCTACGAATCTGTATTGGTCCACCTTCGAAATCTGTTTGCCCATTTATTGAACTAATTGTCATTTGTTGTTCCGGAAGCCCGAAAGACATAGCCGGGTCTCCCAGTAGAATAAACTTTCTATTATTTACGCTAAAAGTATTACGGGTTTCATTGGTAGCCAGAATTGAGTTTTTCGTGCGTTTAAAAATTTCCCCGATAGACCGGCCCGAACCATCCGGATTTCGCTGCACCATTTGATTAGTTAGCTCGATATGGAGAGAAAAATTATTGTCGTTATCGAGGGATGGGTTAGGGCTTGTAAAAACAACTCTCGAAGTAGTGAATGCCGCTACAGCGCCACCATTATCGTGTAACATTAATTTTTCGGCACCCGAGAAATCTATATTGTCGTCGTAGCGACCAAAAGAGCAGGTAGCTGTAACTAAAATAGTGGGTCGTTCTCTATTTGTAAGCCTTGGGATATCCGAAGATTGAAAAAGTCGTTGGCGAGTAAGCTGTTGCTCACTACCATGTCCCGAAAAATGAAAAGTTAAGGTGCCGCTATTTATTTGCTGTATAATTGCTGAAGTGCCTTGCGGTACCCGCTGCCCGGCCGGCGTATTTTCGATCGGGTATCTGAACTGATACAATTTTCTGAGCCTGATTCCGGATGCGTCCTGATCTATGGTATCTGCAGTGAAATCGGCGTTGAATGTATGCAAGTCGCGCTCGTTTCCGCCACCATTATCGTTGTCATCGGCCGTAAAGGTAAACAAAGTGCGCCAGTCCCCGTCCTGATCACGGTTTTCAAAGGTGATGATTTTATCAACCATAATGCGCGCTTCATTGAGTGTTTGGACTGGTAAACGACCAATTTTCAGATCCAGACGGTTATTCAGGTCAGAAGATCTCCATGAGCCCTCATCATCCCCTAAAAATCCAAAGAAATCGTCGCTGCCGTAGGTTCCTGCTCGGGAGAGATTGTCCTGATCTACATAATGCTGAAAGTTAAACACCAGATTTTGCATGGGTGACTGCTCGATACCTTTATAGTCGAAGGTGGCGTTTCCAAACATGACCAGGTACTCGGGAAGCAGTTCTTCGTTTAGTCCGGCGTAATCATACAAATACTTCAGAAAATCCCGTATAGCAGTAGGGTCGGGCACTCCGCCAGAAAATTCGTGGAAAATTTGTTCTTGAGTTACAACTACCGTTCTAAAGCCATTACGGTTGGTGCGATAATCGGCAAGGCGCTCGGCTTCTTCAAGCAATGAAGCTGAGGTTACAATAATGTAGTTGGGGTAAAAATTAATCCCGTGCAAATTCTGGTTTATAACAGCTTCTCCTGCTGCAGGCCTGTAAAAATTTGTTTGTGCGATCATTTTCTGCCCCGCCCGCTTGTAATAGTTTACAGACCAGTTATTGCCATTACCGTTAGCGGGCAGAAGCACCGGAGAAGCAGGATTAGTTACATCCATAACCAGTGGTCGCTGAGTAAAACCACTAAAACGGTATTCAGCAACCTGATTGCCACTTAATGGGGCATCATCCGGACTTAAAAACTGAAGACGACCATTAACCGGGGAAAGAGTGCGTGTAGCTCTTACATTAATATAATCTACCCAGCCGCGCGATTCGAGAGATGTTGTGCTAAAATCTGCCCGTATCTCGAATACGTCGTTATTTTGAAGTGTAGGGTTATTAAGAATCCGTATAATGTTTCCAAAATTTGAATTTCTTCCCGTAGCTCCCTGTAAATCACTTATTGCGGCAATGTTGATTGACCCAAACGAATTATTATTTTGAAAAAAATCGAAGGTCATTGCAGTACGGGAGCGGCCAGCCATTCGCGCGGTGAATTCAATAGGTGTACCCTGTATGTAGCCTGCCAGTGTATCGCGAAAAATAACATCGCTGCTAAATTCCGGTGTGAAAAGTTTCCCAAACCAAGTTGTGCCTGAACGTTGTTGCGATTCCGGCATAAAAAGATCTTCCTCTAACCATAGAAAATCACGAAACTGGGTAATTGTTTCGGAAACAGTGCCCTGCGGGGTAAAATTTGTAAGGCGTAACCCTCTTTCCGGTCCAACAGTAATGTAAACATAATTTATTTTGGAATAAGAGTGCAGCTTGTGACTCCAGCTTCGGTTTGCTGGATCGAAAATACGTTCATTAACGTCGTTGGCGTAAAAAAATACCGCATCGGAACTACCAAAACTTCCGTTACTTTCACCCTCAACAATTATTGGAATCTGTTCGAAAGAAGGTCTGGAAGCTGCGTTTTCGTATGGGAGTTGATAGCCGCTTGTGCCCCAAATCTGAATATTTCTTGGATCAATACTACCAGCATTAATTCCAAGTGATTCGAGGTATGCCCGATCGAGCCGGTATATGCCATTTCTTGTTATGGGTATTCGGTACCAGTTGCCTGTAGAGAGCGGGTGTTGCATGCCTTCACTGCTAAGGCGCTGCGACATATTTTCGGCAGCTTGTATAGCAGAAGGCGACCAGCTGGTTTCGTTGTAAACACGAATTACAAGGTGGCGGGCTACAAGGTAGCTGTTATTGTCGCGGCTACTGATTCGGGCTACATTTACCTGAAGCGTAGATTTTAGCTGTTTCCTGTACTCACGAACCGGAGAGGCTACAACAAGGGGTTCTTCTGAGGTAGCAAGTAAAGCTGAAAGATGCTGTCTGGCTTCGGGTACATCAGATCGTATTCGGGGGTTACGAACAGGAACGACTTCTTGTTCCAGAATTCTGTAGCGTCTTTCGCCGGAAATATATGGAACCTGCAGATATTGAGGCGCACGTACATTTAGACTATCGTTCGAAAAAACGTAGTCTGTAAATGTGGCAGTCTGCTGGTGTACTTTAAAAGACTGAGCGTAAGTTGTTGCTGGAAATGATAACAGCAATAACAGCAGAAGTAGGGCCGCGCGAAATGTGTTCAGATTAGTGTTCAAGTGTGTATTATTTTGAAGCGTAGTTGCCAAATTTATTGCCTGTATGACAAACTGTTTTTATTAAACAGCATGAGTTTGGACAGAAAATAATCCGGAAACAGTAGAGTTGATCTGCTGAAACTGAAAATTTCTCTGGCAAGGGCAGCAATCTGGAAAATGAAGCGGATGCTTTAGAACGTAACCTTTTCGCGATATAGTGTCTTATTTGGCTGAGTGGTGGCTAGTTTCAAAAATACTTCTAGTGAACTTTAAAAGCAAATTGTATACCCTGTAAACCGAATATTTCCTGCTTTGTTCCAAAAAAATGCCGGCAGTATTAAACCGGCATTTTTTGGTGCGATAAACATAAACTATTGTTACTGAAATCCGCTACCTGATTAACAATCGATGGTAAATAGGATTTATATCATTTCGACCACAAGGGCAGAAGCGCCACCGCCTCCGTTGCAAATGCCTGCACAACCTTTTCGGCCACCTGTTCGCTTCAGAGCGTGCACGAGAGTAACAATAATGCGGGCTCCGGAGCAGCCAATAGGATGGCCGATACTCACAGCGCCTCCATTAACATTTACGCGTGCAGAATCGAGCTTAAGCAGTTCATTATTTGCAAGCGAAACGACCGAAAATGCTTCGTTAATTTCAAAAAGATCTATGTCGGCTATCGATAATCCGGCCCGTTCTATAGCTCTTGGAATAGCATCTGCAGGTGCTGTTGTAAACCATTCGGGTTCTTTGGCAGCACTCGCCTGACCGGTAATAACTGCAAGTGGTGTTAACCCAAGTTCGCCTGCTTTCTCTTCGCTCATAATTAACAGAGCCGCGGCACCATCGTTAATAGAGCTTGCATTGGCAGCAGTTACGGTGCCTTCCCGCTCGAAAACCGGGCGTAAAGACGGTATTTTGTCGAAATTTACACGTTGAACCTCTTCATCGGCTACAACTTTGGTAACGTTTCCTTTGCGGTCTTTTACATTTATGGGGATAATCTCATCGTTAAACCAGCCTTCAGCCGTAGCTTTTTGTGCTCTTTTATATGATTCTACAGCAAATGCATCCTGATCTTCACGGCTAATTTTCATTTCTCTGGCGCAAACTTCTGCGGCATTTCCCATATGATAATCTTTATAAACATCCCAAAGACCGTCTTTAATGATCCCATCTAGAGCCTGAGTGTGCCCTAACTTGGCACCGTTGCGCTCTTTAGGCAGATAATACGGTACATTGCTCATGCTTTCCATTCCACCCGCAACAATTACGTCTGCTTCGCCACTTTGGATCTGGTTTACAGCCATCATTACAGATTTCATACCCGATGCGCACACTTTATTTACAGTAGTGCAGGGAGTTTTTGAGCTTAGACCTGCTTTAAGCGCTGCTTGTCTGGCTGGTGCCTGGCCAATTCCAGCCGTAAGCACACATCCCATAATAACTTCCTGTACGTGGTCGGGATTGCAGTTGACTTTTTTTAGGAGACCAGATATTGCTGCCGCGCCTAATTCCGGTGCGGTAAATGAGGAAAGGCTCCCTCCAAACGATCCTATTGGTGTGCGGTATGCACCTACAATGACTGCTTTTTTCATATTAAAAATATTATTTTAGATTAATGATAAGAATACAGTTCGAATTTGATCCTGACTCTGCCAAAATAAATAGTACGGACAGATCCCTGTTTTGGGTGTTTTAAAACCGGGAAGGTTTCTAAAACTATTTTTGCGCTTCTGTAAATCTAATCAAATCAGATTATTTTTGGTGCCTCTGCGCACTTAAATAGTTTCTTAGAGTTGTGGCAGGTAAGCGCTCATCATGCTGGCAAATAAGAGTCTGTGTGTTAAAATTTTGTCGCGCGAAATATACTATTTATATCGCAAATTGCTCGAAGTAAGCGCTTTTTTATGCGTAAAAGTATGTTGCATTTGTGTTATTGCTACTACAGGTCAGATTCATCCCGCCAGGATTCCAGCTGCCAGTTTTCTGTAGAGTCTGATCTCGACATAATAAAGTTAACTGCACCGTCTGTACGTATCAAATCGGAGGCTTCTAAAGCAATGGTTAAATCAAACCGGCGTATTACCTGAGCTCTTGTTCCGGCGGCATTTCGCTCTTGCGAGAGTATATTGTTCCAGCGAATTCGAATGTCCTGGCTGTTTATAAATAGCCGGTAAGTGCTGCTCATCTCCTCAACACGCCCCCAGGAGATATCTACGTTATTGTCGTAGTCCCGAAAAGTAAAGGTAAAGTCCGAAGCGATGAGAGGCCCGTATAAAGTGGTATCACGTAGCTGATACGCATTTTGAAATCGGGTAAAAAAACCTTCTATAGTCGATGGATCTCCAAGTAGTTCTTCGAACGGATCGCCATCCTGAAGCCCGGGCGCAAAAGGATTCCAACACCCAACAGTTACAAACAGAAGGAGGAAAAAGCCAAATCCCACCCAGACGGTATGCCGGCATCGTGTGCTTAGCGTCGTGGATAGGTTTTGAGCTGTTTCGTCCATAATTATGCAAATATGTCTGCTCAGTTATTGCCGGTTTTCTACACAGCTTCGAAAGCGCGGTCCAGATCGGCGATTAAGTCCTGCTCATCCTCAATACCAACGGAGATTCTTATAAGCGAATCGCTTAGCCCGGCTTTCCTCCGAACTTCGGCAGGAATAGAACCGTGGGTCATGCTGGCGGGATGGCTAATTAGAGATTCGACCCCGCCAAGACTTTCTGCCAAAGTAAAATAGTGGGTATTACTCATAAAAGTATGAGCCGATTCCACAGAGTCTTTTTTCAAAGTAAAAGATACCATGCCGCCAAAATCCTTCATTTGTGAGGCTGCTATGCTATGGCCGGGATGATTTGTGAAGCCGGGGTAGCGTACATGCTTCACTTTGGGATGGCTTTCCAGATATTTTGCAATTGTGCGAGTATTATTGCAGCTTCTCTCCATTCTAACGGAAAGCGTCTTAATGCCGCGTAAAGTGAGGTAGCAGTCCATTGGACCGGGCACACCGCCGGTAGTTTTTACCTGAAACCGAAGATTTTTGAGTATTTTTCCGTGTGATGTTGCCACAGCTCCGCCAATTACATCGGAGTGACCGCCCAGGTATTTTGTAGTAGAGTGTAAAACGGCATCTGCTCCAAGAGTTAGAGGTTGCTGCAGGTAAGGAGATGCGAATGTATTGTCGACTACCGTTATAATTTGCCTGCTTTTAGCCAAGTCTGTTAGTACACGTATATCTACAATATTCAGAAGAGGATTAGTGGGTGTCTCGATCCAAATAAGTTTAGTGTTAGGCTTAATAGCTTCTTCAACAAGATTAGGATCTGTCATGTCTACAAAAGAAAATGAGATGCCAAAGGGCTCAAAAACCTGCGTGAAAAGTCGGTATGTGCCCCCGTATAAATCATTCGAAGAAATTACATGATCGCCGGGACGAAACATCTTTAACATAGCATCCATAGCTGCACATCCGCTGCCAAAGCATGCACATGCATCTGCGCCTTCAATACCGGCAATAAGTTTTTCCAGCGCAGTGCGAGTTGGGTTGCCTACACGGGCGTAATCATATCCCTTATGCACATCAGGAGCCTGTTGTGCGTAGGTTGATGTTTGAAAAATGGGCGGCATCACCGCACCGCTTGTCTCTTCGGGTTTCTGGCCCGCGTGAATTACTTTGGTGTTAAATTTCATATAAAAATTGGTGTATATCAGTCAGAATCGCTGGATGCGATGCAGCAGAATCAAAAGATAAAAAAGAATTATGTTTGCAATATGTGAAGAAATGATTCGGTATGCCAAAGTAAGTTTAAGCCGTACTACTTTGGCATATCGGTATTAGCGTGCATTCTTCAGAAATAATGGTTGATTGAGTGAGAAGATTTCGCTATCTGCCAGATAGATCATATAAAATATAAAGTTCTATTTCACACAGATAAAATTCCCATTGTACTGCGTAGTCTGTGAATATGGTTTGCTTAACTTACTCAGGTGCATTTCCACCACCATTTAACAGACGCCCTGTCCCAAAGCCAAATTTTTTGGAGAATAATGCTGGCTCGACTTCAGAATATCAAAAAAAACGGGATTTCCGAAGAATTTAATTAAGGTAGTACTATGTTGCTTCGGGCCTGTTCGGCTTCATCATACATTTCAAGCTGTGTGTAAACATCGGCTAAGGCAGACCAGATTACCGACGAGTTTTCCATTTCGGCTACGTATTCAAGATGATTCAGGCTTTGGTAAAAATGTTCTTCGAGCGATTCCTCTGCTTCTTCTGAACTCAAGCCGGGATGCAGGCTAAACACATCTAAAAGACGAAATGCAACATTTCTGTGGTATAAGCCAATGGTTTTATTGGTAAGCAGGTAATCCTGGTTTAGGATAAGTGCAGCGGCAAATTCAGATTCTGCAGTTTCAAGCTGTGAAAGCGCTGTTTCGTATAATTCGGTAATTTCATCAAAGCTCATTTCTCCAAACTGATCCCCATCGAGGAGCTGACCTAAAAGATCGAGGCCACTTTGTGCCATTATTCTGCCGTATCCCAGCTTAGATTCCACTGTTTGAGCATCTAAGCGGCTTAGCCTTTCAAGCACTTCCATGGCATCTGCGTAATTACCGGTTTGCAATAGGGCATTAGCAAGACCGCGACCCGAGTTTATGGGTCCGAGCCCTTCATTCCAGGAGCGATATAAATGTGGAATAGCGCGATCGTACTCTTCCAGCTGGTATAATAGATATCCAAGAGAGGTAAGGTGTCTCGCAGATGTAAAACCGCTTAATTCCATGCGTTCGAGCACTTCTGCTGCTTGCTGTATTTGGCCCATTTCGTAGTGAAGCTCAAAAAGCATGTCAAAAACTCTCGCTTCATCTTCTTTTATTGCAACAGCATTATTAAGATGGGCGATGGCGGTATTGCGGTTATCGTCTGTAAGTTGTTCGCTGGAAATCAGGATATTGTCTGCAGCCTGCGTTTCTCTTTGATATGCTGTATCGGTAAGTTGAAATGCTCGCCCCGAAATATCTGCATCAGGTGCATTATCTTTAAATTGGATAGCCTTTTGGAGAGATTCTGCCATATCGTTATAAAGTGAGTATCGATCTTTGGGCTGGTAATTAACAACCATATTTGCGATAATCTCGGCTTTTAAAAGATGTGCTTCGGGGTTTTCCGGCTTGGCCATTGTAGCTTGATTTGCATATCGCAAGGCTTCACTCATGTTAGCGGCTTCGAATGCAGATTTTGCATTGTACAAATTCTCAGTTTGGCTACAACCAAATAAAAATAGCCCGAATATCAAAATAAAAGGGGTAAGACGGGCAGCAATAGTATGCATAATTTATTTAAATCTTTTTGTTGGAAAAAATAGGGGTGGTTTTGTGTAGAATAGGTTTAGTTTAATATAGCAATAATGTGAACGGAAAGCTTTGAGGCTACAGAATAAATCGCGTTTTGTGTTTAGTTTTTGATGTTTTTACGTAGCGAAAAACTAACTGATTTACCCTCTTAAAACCTTAAGTGGTAATACTGCATTTAGTTAAATTGTTATAACCGAGTGCCCCAAAAAAAAGCCCTGCATAAAAAATGCAGGGCTTAAGAAAAAGAGTTTTTGCAAACCCGAAGCGAAGCAAGTAGAACTTAGATACCGGCCCGTTCTGCGGCGGCCTGTGCTTCTTCATCCATTCCAAGTCTTAAATAAAGCTGGAATAGTTTCAGCCAGTTATCCGGATCTTCGGGCTCAAGCTCGGCCGTTTTTTCATAAAATGGTAGCGCGGCCATAAAGTAAGAGTTAGCCTGCTGCTCCATTGCGCTTAAATCCAGGGAATCATCATAAATGTTATTCACCTGATCGATAAGAGCAAGACCGCGATTTTCATTAATGGCTCCCAGCGTATAGGTTGTATTAGGATTATCGGGCTCCATTTCGAATGCAATCATAAGTTGCTCTTCTGCCCTTTCAGCAATTTCGAAGCGGGTATTGTCTAAAGAAGTAATTCTGTTTTGTATACCGTCTATTTCCCTTTCTACCTCGCGAATGCGATTTTGGTTTGATTGACCACTGCGGACCATTTCACGAAATCTCTGGTTTTTATCAAAAAGTTCGTCGTAAAGAGCAGCGATATCACTAGTTAGATTCAGATACTCCTGATAGATCTGCGAACCAAAGACCAGGCGGTATTGTGCATTTTCCGGATCCTGAGCAATCAGATCTTCGAGAACCGCCATGGCTTTTTCATTTTGGCCGGTTCGGAAATAAATGTTGGCCTGTTCCTGTACGAAGAACGTTTCGTCCGGGAAAATTACGGCTGCACGCTCAAGAATAGACAGGCTACCTTCAACATTATCTGCAATCTGATAAAAGAAGGTTAGGCGCTGATAGCGGGTAAGCTCAGGTTCAGAAGCTTTATCGATAGCCATTTCCATATACTTAACGGCATTGTCTACATCATCTTTCATGAAATAAATTTCAGACAAGGCATCGAGGGTCATAATGCTGTCGGGCATTACGGTATAGGCGTTGTAGAGATGGTCAATAGATTTTTGAAGCACTTCAGGAGAGTTGTCGGCTTCGAAATCGACGCCACCAACAGCGAGTGAATATTCATCGGCCCAGCGATTTATAAGAAGCTGAATGGCTGTTTCTGACTCATTAGAGCTAATTTCCTGTTGCCGGTAAAGCTCGTCTGCGCGCAACATATTTTCTCTTGCACTGGCAAGGTTATCGCGACGTTCGGTAACCGCTTTTTCATCTGCGATTTGAAGATGTGCAACACCTATATAATAGAAGGCATCCGCATTTTCGGGGTTTTCGGCAAGAGCGGCTTCTGCAGAGGTAATAACACCCTGGAAATCGTTATTGCGAAGATTAAGTTTAGCTGATTCGATATTCGGATCACTCGCGCAGGATGCGACAATCCCGGCTAATACGAGCAATACTGCTCCAAATTGGAAATTAAGTTTCATAACTCTTTATAAGTATTTTAATTTGCAAAAGGTGATTACAAGCCCTGTTGTAGTAAGGCTTAACCTTTTGTAGGTATTATTTACGTTCTAAATAGGTGGAAATTACTATCTGTTAAGAAAACGACCTTAAACTGTTAAAAATATGATCCATCTGCAAGCGAACTGCAAAAATACAAGGCAACCGGGAAGGAATAACAATTTCAATTCTAGATCTTAATTAGATTTGAGAAAAAGGTATTAATTTGCCCGGGAGGCTGTATTTCATGCAATCTCCGTTTAAGGCCTGCTTGTGCGCTACTCACACAGTTAGACAGAGCCTTACAATAATATAACGAAAGTTGAGCATTAGATTAAAAAATGGCTTATGCATAATTTGCAAGATTCCTTGTGCAGAGCCAGTTTATTCTTGGTTATAAGTTTAACGTTATTAATGTGGGCACCCGGTATTCTTAGTTTTTGCTTTTATCAGCTTTGTAATTATAGCTGTATCTGAACTTTAGAAGCAAAGGTTTGTCTTCCGGTACCACTTGCTTGATGTTATCTCAAGATGATTTTACGAAATAAAGATTACTATATTCGATAGCAAAAGTGGTTATAGTTTTGTGCTGATCTTATTGTTATTCAGGAGAAAACAATGCTGTTTCTTAAAACATGACAGGTAAATATCTGCTGGCTTGATTCTGCTTAAACTGATTGCAAAAAAATCTTTGAGTTATTCACTGCTAATTAATTATGAATAGGTTATTTATGAATTTGAAAAGAATTGAAACCAAGGCGGCGCCAGAGGCGATAGGACCATACTCCCAGGCTATAGTTCATGACAATATTGTATATACTTCCGGCCAAATTGGTTTAGAACCCAAATCCGGGGAATTTGCCGGAGATACCATCGGTACCCAAACCAGGCAGATTATGGAAAATCTGGAGGCTGTTTTACAAGCCGCAGGTTCGGGACTTTCGCAGGTAATTAAATGCTCCATATATCTTAAAAGTATGGATGATTTTCCCGTTGTAAATCAGTTATATGGCGAATATTTTAAAGATCATCTGCCTGCGCGCGAGACTGTTGCAGTTAAGACGTTACCCAAAAATGCACTTGTAGAAATTAGCTGCATCGCGGCTGTTGCAAGGTGACATAGCTTTTATGCCCCTATTACCTAATGATTTAATTCGTACGTTTCTACGGTAACATTTCCCGAGCGGTCAGGAACACGGATGCTTACTTTATTTCGGCCACGAACAGGCTGGAAATCGGGTTTATGATATCGTATAAAATGCCCGAATGGGTCGTATTCGGGAATTCCCCGAACGCCATTAACGTAAAATTCTACTTGGTCAAAATTAATTCCGGACATTAAATCTACGGCGCGTACACTCACAAACCATTGCCCGTCGATTGCTCTTCTCCAAAGGCGTGGGCGGCTAAGCTGAGGTGCGGTTGTATCTCTGGCAATGGTGAATGTGCCAAAGCCATTCAGGCGGGTTTTTATTTGCTGTTTTTCTGATACGGAGGAAATGAAATCTAGTCTGTTTCTGCGTTCGTTTACAAAATAGACTCCCCAGCCTGGTTCACTTAAGGAGCTGTCTGCGAGGTTAAGCGTAAGCTCAAATGGCCTGCGTAAGGGTATGTCTTCGGGTGATATTCGGAAGTACGTGTTTCCATTTTCATTCCATGCGCTAACATGAACATAGGTTGTGTCAAAAACCGAATCAGGTTCAAACCTGAGTACTGTTCTGCTGGTTTGGTTTCGAATTTCGGTGTATTGTCCTGGCACTATGCGGTGCAAAACGAAAGGACCGGTTTGTTCGCTGTTTATCTCAATATGCGAGCCGCTTAATCTTAAACCCGTATGTGGCGAAATATTCTTGTATTTTCGCGATGGCTGATTAAAAACCCCGGAACTCCTAATCGTTAGTTCTTCTACCGGAATGTTATGTCTAGGGCTAATCCACCCTTTAGACCAGCGAAAAACGTCTTCGGGATGGCGGTTGAGCCTGCCGACCGGTAAAGAAACGATTGGGCTGCCACCTGCAAAAAAACGTTCAGAATCTGGTGGAGCCGAAGTAGGTTCAGTTACAGAAATGGTGGCAAAGGCCCGGCTTTCGTTACCATAGTAATCGGCCGCAATTATTTCTATTTGATGATTGCCAGGCGGTAAACTCAGTATTCCGTTTCCTAATGTACGGTCGTAAAAAGGCAGATTGTTTCCGTCCATAATGTGTAGTCGCTGGTAGCCGCCATTACGGTTTAGCAGAATGGGATAAACCCGATCGATAAGCATTTTTCGCCCGTCTGCCATAGGGAAGCTGTCTACCCGTGAGTGGAAGAATGCTTTACCGTTAATTTTTGCCTTAAGCTCATAAACGGCGTATACGTTTCGACCGTTATCGGCTCTGTCGCTTGCGTTAACTGCAAGGCCGAATGAGCCCTGCGTTTCTATTGTTCCGAAGTGAAAATCGCCGCCTCTTCGAACCGGGTTTAATCTTAAAATATCTTTTCTGCCTCGTACATAGCTTTCGGCATCTACCGGAATCACAGCTAAGCCCGAAAAAACAGGAGAAACGCGATCAGCTACATGTATACCGGCCAATTTAGGGTTAATTGCGTCGTTATGAGGCGAGCGCAGCTCAAAATGAAGGTGCGGCGGACCAATACCAGTAGAGCCTGTGCGGCCAATAAAGTCTCCTTTGCGAAATTGTATGTTGTAATCTTCCGCGCGAATATCGAGGGAATTAATGTAACCCCGGGCAATACGAACAGAGTCTGCAATGGTACGAATCTCCGGATGGAAATCTTGCAGATGGGCGTATACAGAAAAAGAATCGTCGTCGTGTTTAAGGTAAATAACGTTACCATAGCCGTGCGGGCTAATGCCAATTCTAAATAATACCCCATCTCTCGTGGCGTAGACATCGAAGCCTTCCTGACCCCATGTGCCAATATCGGCAGCAGCATGAAAGTGAGCAGATCTTGTTTCTGCGAAAGTGGCCGAAAAGTAGTCGCTTGCATTGCTGGGCCAAGCGTAAACGGCTCCCTGCGAAACAAAATCCGGCATACGAATTAAATCAGGATACCTGTGCTGTGCCTCTGCAGTAAGCGTGAGACACAGCATTAGAAGCAGGCTGGTACATAAATGCTTGGAAATGGCTAAAAGTAATTGAAATCCGGATATGAACATTATTGATGAAAGCGTAGATCAGATTAGGCGTCTATACAAAGTAACGCATCGAAGCGTAACGGAATTCGAATAGTTTTGGTCTTTGCATTGGGGATTATATCTGTTTTAAAATGATTTTTTTAACCGCTTTTTACTACGTGTCTAAACTTCGCGTACATTTACTTTAAGCTCACTAATAACTTTTCCATTCTCAGTTGAAAGTCTTGCGTAAACTTCGTCTTTGTGAGACATTCTTGCAACCCCTGCCGGAGTTCCTGTAAAAATCAAATCACCCTTATGGAGAGAGCAGTATTGCGAGATAAAGCTAATAAGAGCAGGAATACTGAAAATCATATCACTGGTATTGCCAGACTGCCGAACTTCGCCATTTACGTAGAGAGATAGCTGTAATTTGTCTGGCGCTGAAACCTTTGCAGCGTCTGTAAAGGTGCCAAGCGGCGCGAAAGTATCCATGCCCTTGGCGAGGGTCCAGGGATAAGATTGTGCTTTTAGCTCATTCTGTACATCTCTGGCAGTAACATCGATACCGATACCATAGCCCGAAACATATTTCATGGCTTCACTCTCCGGAATAAACCGACCAAACTTACCAATAGAAACTACCATTTCAACTTCATGATGCACGTTTTGGGTTAGTGCAGAAGGTATAATTACTTCCCCGCCATCGAAGGTTAAACTGCTCAAGGGTTTGGTAAAAACAACAGGAAGAACCGGTGTTGGGTTATTTAGTTCTTTGGCATGTTCAGAATAATTTCGCCCGATACAATAGATGGTATGTACAGATTCTGCTTTAGTTAATCCCGGAATTTTAATATTTCTCATTTATCTAAGCTCTGTTGAAAAGTAAGTTTCTGGTATTTGTGGTTAAGAAACGGGCTTTGTTAGAAAGGTGAAGGATACTTTAGCTTACAGCTAATTAAATAAAAAAGCCCCAATGGGTTACATTGGGGCTAAATATAGCTGACAAAACAGCAGGTAGTCAAAGAATTAATTATACTACGGAAACAAATCTGCGCTTGTTTCTTCCAACTTTAAATTGAACTGTACCTGTTGTTGTAGC
Source organism: Balneolales bacterium (assembly GCA_022565805.1). Classification (GTDB taxonomy): domain Bacteria; phylum Bacteroidota; class Rhodothermia; order Balneolales; family Cyclonatronaceae; genus Cyclonatronum. The sequence goes on along the minus strand of JAIULZ010000015.1, from coordinate 21,375 downwards.
AAAAATGGTATGATCCTTGCCAATTCCTACGTTTTCGCCGGGATGAAACTTGGTGCCTCTCTGGCGGATGATAATATTACCCGCCTGAACATATTGACCGCCAAATTTCTTCACACCCAAACGTTTGCTTTCAGAATCGCGACCGTTTCTACTGGAGCCTTGACCTTTCTTATGAGCCATTTTATTATTTGTTTAGAGTGATTAGGCAGTTATACCGTTGATGGAGAGTTGCGTGAGATGCTGGCGATGACCGTTTTGCTTCTGATAGCCTTTACGGCGTTTCTTTTTGAATACAATTACTTTGTCGCCTTTAAGGTGTTGAGCTACCGTGGCAGTTACTTTTGCGTTCTCAACGGAGGGTGTCCCGACTTTAACGCCATCAGTGTCGGAAACAAGCATTACATCTTCGAATGTAACGGTAGCGTCAGCTTCATCAGCAATACGATCTACGAAAATGGTGTCATTTTCGCGAACTTTGTATTGATGACCGCCAATCTTTACTATTGCGAACATAATCGTTTAGAGTTCTGTAATTAATTTTTGTTGTAAGCTTGCTAATATAGCGCATTCCAAAATCTTTTTCAACTTTAGAAAAGCCGTAATTGACTGAAACTTACGCTTTTTTAAAATAAATATTGAAAGGTACCTCCCTATGGATCTGTCAATTCTATAAACCAAATTTCTAATCCTGTAAAAACTCTAAATTGTATAAATATCTTATTTATTAGTCTCAGTTTTTAATAGAAAGAGTTGAGTTAGAATAATATCGTGCAAGGTAATATGCTTCTTTTGTATATTCGGGCAACGAAATTAATAAAGCATTTTAAAACCCCGAGTTTACTATGGATAAAAAACTTCCTGATCTACACAAGCAGGCAATGGCCATGAAAAACAAACGACGTCTTAAGTTTGACGGCGGTCGTGCCTGGATTAAAAATGGCCAGCTCCATGATGCGGTCAAATTTACCGGAATTTCAATTGAAAGAAATCCTTCTACAAAAGAAGAGAAAACAGATAAGCCTTTGCTACAAGGGTAATTTAGTTTTAAGTGCCCGGTACGGGTCAACAGCCCGGTTATGTATTCAATTACATATCCGGGCTTTCTTATTTTAGTAGCCTGAAGATGAAATTATAGGTTATTAATACAGTGCCATAGAGAATCGTCTTCTGTATTTAAGCGTAACCGGATGTTTCTCTCCCAATAGCTTAAATAAACTGATGCATGCTTTCCGTGCACCATCGTCGTCCAGCGTACGGTCTGCCATTAATACTTCAATAAAGGTTTCTGCCGCGCCATCAAAATCCTGCGAAAAAAGCTTGGATGAGGCATCCACGTATTTCTTCTTAATGGCATCGGCAGAACCATCTTTTTCCAAAGTACGGTCTCCATCAAGCAGCTGTTTTAGCGACTCAAGAGTTTTGATACATTCTTTTTCGATTTCATATTTGCCGGGTTCAGACAGGGCGCTAAATAGCTGCCCGGCCGTCGATAAATCTCCTGGTAGCAACAGAAGAGCCAGTTGTATTTTATTAGTGTCGCTTTTCTGATCGTCGCTGTAGATTTTCTTTGCGACCTCCAAGGCAAGCTCGCGCTTGCCCTCTGCGAGTAAATCGTCTATACTTATTTCATCTTCCTCATCATTATTATCGTCCTCACTTTCGGGTAGATTTTCTTTTAGCCATTGTTTTAGCTGCGCTTCAGGTAGAGCGCCTTCAAAACTTCCTAAAATCTGACCCTGAAAAAGCATGCGTACAGCAGGGATACTCCGAATTTGGAACTGCTGGGCTATAGGCTGATTTTTCGGATCGTCTACGTTTATTTTTACGAGTTTCCATTTTCCGGCTGCTTTCGCGGCGAGCTTTTCTATAAGTGGTCCCAATGTTTTGCACGGACCACACCATGGAGCCCAAAAATCTATTACAACGGGCACTTCGTTGCTTGGTTCTACTAAATCTTTTCGAATGTCTTTAAGCTCGTAATCAACCATTATTATTTTTAAAACTAAAGGTGATGGGAATGGATTTTATAGGGATTCAAATCTGTTAATATACGCTCTCTTACTACATGTAAAAAAACTGGCTTTTCTAATAATGGGCCCGAAATTAATTTAAAAATGATTGTGTCTTGTCTTTAAGCAGATGTTCTTAATAAATACTGCCAACGCAAGTGAAGCAGTTGCTGCTTTAATCATCCTTAATAAGAGAACAGTTTTTAATATGGCAAAATTAATGCCAAACGGCATAATCCCCATTCATTTTGGGATTAATGCAAAATGTCATACAGAAGAATTCCCTCGGCAAATACATTCTTTACCGCAAAGAAGAATACTCTTTAAAAACGCTTAAAAGAAATGCATCGACGAAATTTTGGTGCTTTCCCAGCCGGAATCCCGGTTTGTTAAGACTAAAGTATGATAGAAAGGAGAATGAATTATTTGGCAAAACCCGCTATAAAACTTCTTAAGGTTCCTTAGAAGGCAATTCATTTTCGGACAATAAATTCGGTAAGCCTGCTTTCGTCTGTTTAGTTTGGCTTCTCTCTGTAAATGCCCGAGCGGTTTACATGACCAATATATTTACCCAAAATTTTCACTTCTTCAAAGATATCCGGTTCAATGAAAATATCTTTATAGCTGTCGTTTGCAGGTTCCAGACGCAGCCCATTAGGACCGTAATAAATTCGTTTAAGACTTGTTTCACCATTAAATAATACAGCCCCGATATCCCCGTCTTTAACATCGTCATCCATCAGTAAAACAAAATCTCCATCCATTACACCTGCTTCCCTCATACTATAGCCGCTTACCCGCAGGGCGTACATTTTGTCAATTTTTGGGAATAAGTGTTTTAATGTAATGACCCCGAGATTGGCTTCTACCGCTTCCTGAAGTAAGCCGGCGGCGATAATACCTCTAACCGGTATTCCTTCATCAATATTTCGGCTATTCTCGTCGTTTTCTTCGGCGAGAGAATATTCATTATCCTCAGATTTTATCAGAACACCTTTTTTGACAAGCGCCTGCAGGTTTTGAGTAACGCTATTAGGTGATTTAAAGCCAAACTGCTCGGCAATTTCACGATAAGTAGGCCAAATATCATGTTCGTGATAATAATCACTGATATACTCAAAGAACTCTTTCTGTTTTTTAGTAAGCTGTTTATTATCCATGATGGAACGCAATAGGTAGAGGAAAGTGATGAAGATGTCTATAACTCTCTTACAGGAAACTTCAAACAGGATTGGTGTTGAGAAGTGTTTTGGTGGAGTTTGAAATAAACGGACATCTGTTTACATATATGTGCAATATATGAAAAAACAGCTCATCACCAAATTTTATCAACATTTATTTAAAAAAGCTTTACCAAATTTGTTGACTAGATAGCTTTTGCACATTAACACAATTGTGCCGGATTTTAGCGTTTATATTTGGTTTAATCTCCCGTTCTTTTTATCATCTGGGAAATATCATAATAGTGGTTGATACGGATTCGCAGAGTACTTTGCCGGCAATTAATTTAATTAGGGTTACGCGAAATTAAACTATATCAATAATCTGTTGAGCTAGTGCCCGGGCTTTTTCCGGGCTTGAGCTTTCTGAGTAAACACGAATAATAGGCTCGGTATTTGATTTCCTCAAATGTACCCAGCCCTCTTCAAGTACGATTTTAACCCCATCCCGCGTATCCGGATTATAGGATGCATAGGTTTCGATAACCCGCTTGAGCACATCGTCTGCGTTTATATTTTCCAGCTGTATTTTATTCTTGGATATAAAATAGTCGGGCAAAGAATCTCTGTAGGCAGATGATGAAATCTTTTTGTCTGCCATGAGCTGAAGCATCATCGCAATTCCCACAAGCGCATCTCTACCGGAATGCAACTCCGGCAAAATGACGCCACCATTACCTTCACCGCTTATAACGGCACCTTTTGCGCGCATTTCTTTTACAACATTAATTTCTCCAACTGCCGATCTGTGACATTTAACCCCATGCTTTTCGGCTACGAAATCGCAAATCATAGACGATGAAAGGTTGGTGCAAACATCCCCTTTGTTGTGGCCCAAATAAAAATCGAATGCGGCGGCCTGCGTATACTCTTCACCCATAAGCCGACCGTTATTGTCTGCCAGTGCAAGACGATCGGCATCGGGATCGGTGATTACGCCGAGGTCAGCCCCTTTTTGACGAATTAATTCGCAAATTTCACCAAGATGTTCGGGCAAAGGCTCGGGATTATGCGGGAAAAGTCCATTGGGCGTGCAGTGCAATCTGTGGATTTTTTCTACCCCAAGTCTTTGCAGCAAATAAGGTATAGACTCTGATCCGGCTCCGTTAACCGCATCTATTGCCACAGTAAATCCTGCAGCCTTAATTTCATCAGCGTTTATGAACGGGAGATCAAGAATTTTGTCGACATGCCACTCCAGCGCCTGTACATCTGTAGTTACTACGCCAATTTCGTTATATGCTGCATACTCTATTTTACCGGAGGCTGCAATATCCAAGACCTGCTTTCCTTCATCGCTATCTAAAAACTCAGATTTACTATTAAGCATTTTCAAGGCATTCCATTCGGCAGGGTTATGACTTGCCGAAAGTATTATACCACCAGAGGCCTTGTGTTTTAGTACAGCCATAGCAACGGTTGGCGTGGGGGCGACACCCAGGTTTACCACGTTACAGCCTACTGATTGCAGCGCCGCAGATACTACTCGCTCACAAAGCTCGCCTGTAACCCGTGTATCTCTGCCTAAAACAACAGTTGATCCCTTTCCGGCCCATTGACCAAAAGCCGCGCTGTAGCGGGCCAGGTTTTCGGGGTTCAGGTCTGTGCCAAATATTCCTCTAATTCCGGAAACGGATACCATTAAAGCCATAAGATGTACATTTTAAAAAAAATAATATTTACTGCTTACAAGAAAAAAGCAGACTAAAAAATAAGTATGATATTGCAGGAAATAAGCATTCTAAGCTTTCTATGTTACAGACGCTAAATGTAGATTACTCACAAAAGAAATAAATAAAGGTAAAGCAGAATTGCCCCGGTACTATGCAAAGAACGGGTTGAGAAAGTAAGAAAACATTGGATAAAAACTCAATTATCGAAGTTTAAAATAATTATCTCAACTTTTTACAGTCCGAAATCCGGGGGTAAAAAAACAGAAATAAGCCCTGGCCAGGCTGTTTTTTAATAAGGGAACTTACTATCTAAACACATGAAAGTAATAATCTCGCACGCTCAAAAAGCCCACAATCAAATGATAGGCTGCCCAAATTTCGGATTAAACATCCATTTTGCCAATTCTGTAATTTGAACTGCCAAAGTTGATTTAGTATTTATTAACCCAGATTAATGTTTGCTATCCACCTGTACTGCAGTTCGAACTAATAAAGCTAAAGTAATTTCATCGGCTTTATTAGCGTGAACTGTTTCTGAGATGCGCATCCAGCTGTTGTCTCCATTGTCTTGCACCCGGGAAATTGGGGTCTATAGATTCCAGCCTACGCAAAACTTCATCTGCTTTAGAGAAATCGCGCTTAAGCCCATAGGCGCCCGACAGGTTAAACAGTGCCTGAGCATCCCGTGACTCTATTTTAAGAGATTGTTCCAAAAGCTCTATGCCAATATCTATGTTGCCGGAATCGACTTCTATAGCTCCAAGCATTCTGGATGCAAACGCCGATGTTTCTATGGCCAAAGCCTGTTCGAGTAGGGGCCTGGCTTCAACAAAATTATTTTGGGCTAACCATATACGTGCGGCAAACAAGAAAGGGCTGTCGTTAAATGGCTGCGCCCGCATTAGTCCGTGATATTCTGCCAGGGCAAGATGTGGACGATTCGTTCGCTCATAAATAGTGGCGAGCTCAACTTTGGCCTGATCCCACCTTTTGCTTTCATGAACCACTAAGAAAGCCATACTGTCGGCTTCTGATGTAAATCTATAGTTTCTTGGGTAACCAAACGGGTCTCTTGATTCCCGAAACGGCCAACTATTCATTAGTAACTTTATGCGATGATCCCCAATGCGCTCATCTAATTCAGTTATTTGCATTCTTCCGCGGTAGTATTCCCAATCAGGATTCAAGCGGCCAGATTCTCCACTCATAAATGTTTGTACGAAAGTTTCCAGATAGGCTTGTGCCATTAGATGGTAACCGGAAAGGTTAGGATGAAGGTGCTCGAGCATGAGCTCAAACCCAACAATTCCGTTTGTGCTGGCATCCGTGAAATATTCTGAAACCGGAACAAAAGTAACATTTGAATGCCGGTTCGATGTTCTGTAAATGATTTCGTTAAACGATTCAGGAGCCCGGAAACGTAGTGCATCCAGGTCTTTGGCGCGAATGAAACCTTGTCTGGCTTCATCATATTGCTCATTAGAATAGGCTCTCAGAGCCTCGTTGAATACATCTGCCGCTGGCGGGTGATCGTTGTAGGCAACCGATAAGAAAGGAGCATGATCTTTAAGGTTACTGGTAAGACTACCTATGAAAACGGGAATATCTTTTCTTCCAAAACGCTTCATGATTGCGTTAAGGTTACTTTCAAACTGATTCTTGCCAAGCTGGTAGATATCGCTGTCGAGCGGTATTTGCTGCTGAGCTACCATACGCTGCATAAGCGTGCCGGTACGCTGCATTTCGGTAGGTCTGGCAAATAAAGAAGCCATTCTGGTAATACCGTCGCGTATTAGTAAAAACGTTTTATATCGCTGTAATCCCAAATACAGGCGGACAAATCCGGGAAAAGCACCAAATGTTTCGGAAGAGCCGACACCAAGCGCGCCATAATATTCGTTATGACCCGAATAGACAAGTATAGCGTCGGGTTCGTAGTGCAAAATTTCGCGAATTTGGTCGTACAGACTGTAGGTATTAATGGCCGAAGTTGCCACATTAACCACTTCTACGTGCCTGTCGTACATTACATCCTGCAAGGCATCCCGAAATACACGGCTAAAGCTACCGTTAAACCCGTAAGGATAGCCGTTAGCCGTAGAGCCACCCATCACAAAAACACGAAAACTATTTTCGGGTTTATCAAAAAGAAATACATCGTCGGATGGGCTCGGGTTAGACTGCGTGCTAAAAAAATAACGAGAAGTGAAGTTGGGATTAGGAACTACGTATTTACCATCCAAAGACTTAGGGACTACAAAAAGGGAAAGGTCGCCCCGATAATTACCCAGCCTGAGGCCAATTTCGAGAGAAGCAAAAAACAAGACGGGGATAAGCAGCATAATTACGGTAAAAATAAGCTGCTTCTTTTTTTGGGGTGCCGAATCGGGTTTGCTTTCCTCACTCTGGCTAAGGATAAACTCATTAACTTCGGCTACATTAAGTTTAAGATCTGCAGCTATAGTCTTTGCAGACTTGTTAACCTTATGTTTTGTGATGTAAGCTTTCTGCTTGGTAGTGAGCGCCATAATCGTTTAACGAACTATCCATTTGGTTTCCTGCACATCCGAGGTCTCGTTTTCGAGCCTGGCCATTGTAAAAAGTAAATCCGATAATCGATTAAGATAAATGATAATCTCTTCTGAAATATCCTCGGTTTGTCTTGCTTCAATGCAAATGCGCTCTGCTCTTCTGCAAACGGTACGCGCAATATGCAGGGCAGAAGCTGTTTTGGTACCTGTTGGCAAGACAAAATACCGAAGCGGTTGTAGCTGAGCCGTTATTTCATCTATGTAGCTTTCCAGGTTGTCTATATGACTTGCAGAAATACGATCTATCTTCGCCTTTTTTTCTGGCGGTGTGGCTAAATCGGCGCCCAGAACAAAAAGCATATTCTGTAAGTCTGTGGCAATTTCTTCGTTACGATCGGTGAGACCATAGCTTCGCGCCAGACCGATAAAAGAATTTAGCTCATCGGCAGTGCCGTAGGTTTCAATTCTTATGGAGTTTTTGGCGACCCGCTGCCCTCCAAAAAGAGATGTTTGTCCTTTGTCGCCGGTTTTAGTGTAAATTTTCATGTAGTAGTAAAATGTTTAATATAAAAAGGTGAATCAGTTCTCAATATGGAGGATTTTTTTTCAGCTTGTGTAAGTAAATGGTAATAATTACAAATGAATAAATTTCAACTCTAATACCTCAGCATTGTTCAAAGCGGAACGGGCCCCGAAACGATATTTGCAATGCTTTCGGGTGGTCTGTTATAAATACCCAAACATCAATTAACCCAACAGACACATAGCACCGTTTCTTTAAGGGAATTAGCGTAAACAGGTGAAATTCAGCTATTCAACTACTCAGCTAATCGGAGACTCAATGAGAGTCGGGCCCAGTTTGTGTAAAGTGAGTCCAAGATATGATAGTTTGTCGACAGATTCTGTAAAACGATCTACCATATTAGTTGCAATTTTAATTTTGTAGGTAATATGCTGGGTAAAAACCTGATCAGCTATGGTGGCGTCCGAGTCCTTTACAATATCGTCGATTAAGCGTTTATGTTCATAAGGAAAGCTAAGTTTGTGCAAAAACCCTGCTTGTAGCTCAGATAAATCTGCTTGGTCTAGCGCCATTTTTGCTGAAGAGCCATAGGCGTGAATTAACCCGCTTTTCCCGAGTTTTGTGCCGCCATAGTAGCGAATAACCACAATACCCGTATTGCAAAAATTCCGGGACCTAAGTTCATTCAATATAGGCATTCCCGCTGTGCCGGAAGGTTCGCCATCATCCTGCGAAAACTCCTCTGTTTTAAACGGGTTTATCCGCCAAGCATAACAGTGATGTGTTGCGGTGAAGTGTTCTTTTTTTAGAGCCGAAATTTCATGGTCAAAAGCTTCTCTGCTATCACATCTAATAGCGAAGGAAAGGAAACGTGACCCCTGTATTTTTTGCTCAAAACTAACATGATTTTGGACCAGTCGGTATGTTTGCGACATCGCGGAGTAAAAAATAATTTAATTAATGCTTGCGGCAGTTGAGCTTGTGAATGACCGGAATAAACGTCGAAATTTTGTAGCCAAAGTAGCGTTAAAAAAGCTCCATTCTCCATAATTTACGTGCAAAAGAGCCTTTAATTTACTATTATTTAGGAGTATTTTCCAGAAACCTATATTTCAGAACTAAGTACTATTTTTTATTTTTAATTTCGCATACTGGCATTAGATTATTAAGAAGCATTACAAATTGGTAATTTCAAGTCTTGGTTATACGCATAATGCCTGCTCAATTATTATATTATTAATATATGTATTCGAATAAACTTCAACATTAAGCCATTATTTCACTGATGTCAACAATTGCAAATGCTCTGCAGTCGCAGGTTGGGCGCAAAATTTTAACCGGTCTTACCGGTATCTTCTTGACACTTTTTCTTGTAGCTCACCTTTCCGGCAATCTCTCACTCTTTATTCCCGACGGCGGGGAATCGTTTAATTTGTATGCAGATTTTCTGCACAGTCTTGGTCCCTTGCTTTGGATAGCCGAAATTATTCTTGTAATCCTGTTTTTAACTCATGCCTACCTTGGTGTTAGTATTTATCTGAAAAAAAAGAGGGCGCGTCCGGAAAACTACAAGTACTACAAATCACAAGGCGGACCCAGCAAGCAAAACTTCGCTTCAACATCGATGCTTATTTCCGGTAGCATTATTCTGCTGTTCGTAGTACTGCACGTAATGCACTTTAAATACCACCTGTTTAGCCCGGAAACATACATGGTAGAGGGTACAGAAATGGTAGACCTTGCCAGACATGTTTCTGAAGCATTTCAGAATCCATGGATTGTTGCAGCCTATACTTTTGTTATGGTGCTAATTGGCGTGCACCTTAAGCATGGAGTTTGGAGCGCTTTTATTTCTCTTGGAGCAAAAAATCCTAAACTAACGCCTGTTCTTTACACGGTCGGAGGCATCGTTGCCCTGTTGCTTTCGCTCGGTTTTTTAGCAATACCACTCTATATATTTATTAACGGAGGCTTGTAAATGGAAGTCGCAGATAAGAAATACACTTTCAACTGGGATAATAAAATCCCGACCGGACCAGTAGAAAAAAAATGGTCTACCCATAAAAATAATATTAAACTTGTTAACCCAAGCAATAAGCGTAAATACAATATTATTGTTGTAGGTACAGGTCTTGCAGGTGCATCTGCTGCTGCTTCTCTTGGCGAACTTGGTTATAACGTAAAAGCTTTTTGCATACAAGATTCTGCCCGAAGAGCACATAGTATTGCCGCTCAGGGTGGAATTAATGCCGCAAAAAATTACCAAAATGATGGCGACAGTATCTGGAGACTTTTTTATGATACGGTTAAAGGTGGCGATTACCGCTCGCGCGAGGCAAATGTTTATCGCCTGGCCGAAGTAAGCAACAGCATTATCGATCAGTGCGTGGCTCAAGGGGTTCCATTTGCCAGAGAGTATGGCGGAACTCTTACAAACCGCTCTTTCGGTGGTGCTCAGCTTTCGCGCACTTTTTACGCCCGCGGCCAAACCGGGCAGCAGTTGCTGTTGGGCGCTTATTCCGCTCTCATGAAATCTATGAAGTCGGGCAAAGTTGCGGTTCATACCCGCGAAGAAATGCTCGAACTTGTTACTGTGGATGGCGAGGCTAAAGGCATTATTTCCAGAAATCTTGTTACAGGTAAGATTAACAGACACGCAGCAGACGCAGTACTTCTTTGCACTGGTGGCTATGGAAACGTTTTTTACCTTTCAACAAATGCAAAAAACTCGAACGTTACAGCCGCATGGCGTTGCCATCGTAAGGGTGCCTTGTTTGCAAACCCAAGCTTTACACAAATTCACCCAACCTGCATACCAGTATCAGGCGAATATCAGTCTAAGCTTACACTTATGAGCGAGTCGTTGAGAAACGACGGACGCGTTTGGGTTCCCAAGAAAGTGAATGATAAGCGGCATCCCAACGAAATCCCTGAAGACGAAAGAGATTATTATCTCGAGCGTATTTACCCAAGTTTTGGTAACCTCGTACCACGCGACGTAGCTTCCAGAAACGCAAAAATAGTTTGTGATGAAGGCCGCGGTGTTGGCGAAACAGGTCTGGCTGTTTACCTTGATTTCCGTGATGCGATTAAGCGCGATGGCGAAGACGCAATTAGGGACAGATATGGTAACCTGTTTGATATGTACCACAAAATCACAGACGACAACCCATACAAATTACCAATGCGTATTTATCCGGCCGTACACTATACAATGGGTGGTCTTTGGGTAGATTACAATTTGATGACGACTGTACCCGGACTATTTGCCCTCGGTGAAGCTAATTTCTCGGATCATGGCGCAAACAGACTTGGTGCTTCGGCGCTTATGCAAGGTTTGGCGGATGGCTATTTTGTGATTCCTTACACTATCGGGAATTATCTTGCAGAAACAAAGCCCGGTCAGATTACTACCGACCATGCGGCATTTGATCAGGTCGAAAAAGAAATTACAGAAGAAATATCTAAGCTTTTGTCCATAAAAGGATCAAAAACAATTCTCGATTTCCACAGGCAGCTTGGTAAAATTATGTGGGATAAAGTGGGAATGTCTCGCGATGAAGATGGTCTTAAACAGGCAATTGCAGAAATACAGGCACTTCGTAAAGAATTCTGGACAGACGTGTTTGTTCCCGGGAAAGCTGCAACCTACAATAAATACCTCGAGTATGCCCTGCGTGTTGCAGACTTCCTCGAATTAGGCGAGCTCATGGCACGCGATGCACTTGAAAGAAAAGAGTCTTGTGGTGGTCACTTCCGCCTTGAGTCTCAAACTCCGGAAGGCGAAGCAAAGCGCGATGATGAAAACTATTCTCATGTATCTGCCTGGGAGTTTAAAGGCAAAGATGCAGAGCCGGTAGAGCACCGCGAACCTCTGGAATTCGAAAATGTAAAACTCACTCAGCGTAGTTACAAATAAGGTTTTAAAGTTATTATGAGTTCAACAGATTTAATTAAAGTACACCTCAAGGTATGGAGACAAGATGGCCCTCAGGCTAAGGGTTTCTTTGAAGACTATACTCTTGATGAAGTTAATACGCATATGTCTTTTCTGGAAATGCTCGATGTGTTAAATGAGCGTCTCATGAAAGATAAAAAAGAGCCTATCGAATTTGATCACGATTGTCGTGAAGGAATTTGCGGGTCCTGTAACCTCGTTATTAATGGCGTGCCACACGGCCCTGAAATGCTTACAGCTGCTTGTCAGCTGCATATGCGCCATTTTAAAGATGGCGAAACAATTACTATCGAACCCTGGAGAGCAACTGCTTTCCCGATAATTAAAGATCTGGTAGTAGATCGTAATGCCTTCGACCGTATTATGTCTGCCGGTGGTTATATTTCTGTATCTACCGGAAATGCACCGGATGCCAATGCAATCCCGATTTCGAAGCCAGATTCAGACAGCGCTATGGATTATGCCGTTTGTATTGGATGTGGCGCATGTGTGGCTGCTTGCCCGAACTCCTCAGCGTCTCTGTTTACAGGTGCTAAGGTTTCCCAGCTCTCAAGGCTCCCGCAAGGTGCGCCAGAGCGTAAAAAGCGGGTAATTGCTATGGTAGACCAAATGGAAAAAGAAGGCTTTGGCGATTGTTCTAATTTTGCAGAATGCGAAGCCGTTTGCCCGGTTGGTATTTCTATTACCGCTATCGCAAACATGCGTACAGAGTATGTAAAAGCAGTATTAGGCTAAAATCTCATACTTTAAAATTGAAGGGCCGGCCTGTGTAAAGGTGCGGCCCTTTTTCTTTAGGATATATTAGGATATAACTGAATTGTGGGAATGACATCTTATAACTTTATTTTCGACCAAACTATCTCGTTTGAACAGAAAATGGAGAGAGTTTTAGAATATCAGATGGAAAAATGCTCTGTTTATAGCGTTTTTTGCGACAATCTTAAGGATCATAACCTTATATCCGCCGAATCAGCCTTTGATCTTAATACCATACCTCTTTTACCGGTAGAGGCATTTAAAGACACAATTGTTTCGACAGTAGCTGTAAACCAAGCCCAAACACTCCGCTTTAAAAGCTCGGGCACTACCAGTATGTTGCGTTCAACGCATTTTGTGCCAGAGCCGGGAATCTACCGGCAGAGCTTATGGAAAGGGATTCAACAGTTCTTTAAAATGGAAGATTATGTTATTCTTGCATATACTCCCGGCTATAACGAAAACCCGTCTTCCTCGCTTATATGGATGCTAAATGAGCTTATTAAAAAGGACAAATCCGGATTAAGCAGGTTTTTGGAGCTCAATGAGCCAATATCTGCAATGGCTTTAGATGCCATTAGATCAGTAGATAAAAGGGTGATGCTTTTCGGAGCTGCATTCGGGCTACTAGATATGAGTGAATCTTTTAGAACGATATTACCTGAAGATGCTATCATAATTGAAACTGGCGGAATGAAAACACACCGAAGGGAAATGAGTCGCTCCGAACTTCATGCTAAGCTGGCAGCTTCGTTTGGGCTGCCGCAATGCTCTGTATACTCAGAATACGGCATGACAGAAATGCTCAGCCAGGCCTATTCAGATTTTACGCATCGCTATAAAACTCCGGAATGGATGGAAATCAGCATTAGGAATCCACATAACCCTTTAGAAGCCGTTCCGATAGGCAAGGAGGGCTTGATTGGAGTTGTGGACCTTGCAAATTTCTACAGCTGCAGCTTTATCTTAACGGGTGACAAAGGCGTGAAATTTTCCGATGGTTCATTCGAAGTTCTTGGGAGATACAGACCGTCGCAGCTAAGAGGCTGTAATTTTCTCATTGATCAGGATTAATGGGGCTAAGTATGCAAAAAAAAGAGCTGCTGTTAAAAAACTTGAGTCTTGTTTGGGATGTACTCGATTTTTGGCTGCATTCATCCCAGAGCCCGATTGAAGATGCCATTTTAAAAACAAAAGAAGACGGCAGATTCTCCAGAGATGACATTGATTTTGCAATACAGCATTATAGAGAAAGTATCAGCTACGAAAGCCTTCATAAGTGGTTAAATAACTCATTTTCGGCTAGTAAAGATATTAATAGCCGTTTATTGACTAAAAAAGTGCTTTGTCTGCACGCCGGTAATCTGCCGCTTGTTGGTTTACAGGATGTTTTGGCTGTAATGCTTTCAGGAAACCATTACTTCGGGAAAGTTTCTGTTAAAGATCCATGGTTATTACCATCTCTTATAGGATTATTGGAAGATAAAGCAGAAATAAGCTGTGAGCACAGTACTGAAATCAGAGACTTTGAAGGATTAAATGCTGATGCAATTCTTTTTTCGGGCTCCGGTGAAAGTGTCATAACTTTAACGAAGCTTTTAGGTGAGCTGCAAATTACAAGCCCGCAAACGAAATCCTTAATTCGTACGGCCCACGCTTCCGTTGCCTGGATCAGCGCAGCAGATTTAGAAAAAAATGAAACTATTGAATCTATAGTATGGGCCTGTTTTCGACATAATGGAAAAGGATGCAGAAGTTTAGCCGCTATTTTTACCGATGCAGATGAAGACATGGTGGTACAAATGCTTTCAGATAAGGCCAGTGCAATGCAGCTCGAAAATCGCATTCTATCGGTTACTGCTGAAGTTAAATTCAGCTACTCGTATCATAAATCTGTTGGTCGAAAAGCCGTGTTAATAGCAGATACTCTCTTTGTGTGCGGAGAACCCGACATCTGGAAAAATAAGCAAGTTACTATTACGCGATCGAAACCTCAGGATCTTCACAATTTCCTGGAATCTGCAGGTAGCGCAATTCAATCTGTATATAGTGTGGATGGGACCGATATACCGTTCCTTTACGCTAATACAGAATCGCTACATATGGCACAAACACCGCCTATTAGCTGGAAGCCAGATGGAACCGACCCATTGCTTTGGTTGCTAAATACGGAACACAATTTGCCTGATGAGGTTTAACACTTGAGTCTTTGGGTGCTTTTTTAGTTTATCTTATATTGAAAGCGTTCTAAAAATGCTCAATTTCAATATTGAGGAATCAGGAATACCATTCGAAACGAATTTTAGTAACTGATTCTTGTAGTTAGAATCAATTCGTTACTATTATTCTGTATAATGCATAAGAGCTCCATGCGTTCGTAAAGCTTCCTATATATTATATGATCTGAGTCATTTTCGAATCATTTACTTATGTCCAAAAAGGGTTATTGCAGACCAGAGACGGAATCCCTTGTCAAAACAGAGTAAAAGAATCAAGACTCATAAATGGTCTTGTACAGTATTTTGAAACTGAATAATAGTTTTGAGTTTAGTTAAGAAAACACAATTCATGCATGTTTTACCACCATTTTTTTTCATCCATCTTTTGAAGGCAAAAACCTCACTTATTAGTTTTTTTATAGCCACTTTGCTATCTGCAATGGCTGTTGATGTTCAAGCTCAAAACTTTATCCGGGTGTCTTATGGCAACGACTTTATGTCGGTAGGCAGCGGAGCAAGAGCCCTGGGCATGGGCGGGAGCCATACCGCAATTGTGAACGACGTTACGGCTGCATACTGGAATCCCGCTGGTCTGGTTTTTGTAGAAGGCTTTGAAGCGGCCTACATGCATTCCGAGCGATTCGGCGGAATTGTTGGCTATGATTATGGCGGTATTGCAATGCCGGTGCCAGGATCGCAGGGCACATTCGCAGTTAGCTTTTTCCGGCAGGGGGTAGATAATATTAAAAATACCCTCAACGCCTGGGACAGGGATAGGCAGCGCCCCCGGGAAAACCCCAACGACTTTATAACAGAATTTAGTGCAGCCGATTTGGCTTTTTTGATTTCGTATGGTTCTCCTGTTACCGATGATTTAAGCTGGGGAGCTACAGTTAAGGTTCTTAACAGCCGGATTGGTCCTTTTGCAAATGCTTGGGGCTACAGCGTAGACGTTGGTGCAATGTATCGCTCGGGAGATTATATGTTTGGGATAAACCTGATGGATATAACCACAATGATGAAATTCTGGTCTGTCAATGCATCAGAATTACAAGCTTTAGAAACAGAGTTTGGGGATGAAATACCGGTGGGAGAAAACGAGGTTATTTTACCGACAATACGGGCCGGTGCTGCAAGGGTGTTCGATTTCGGCGATCTTAAACTAATTGGCTCTTTCGATACTTCATTCCGTTTCGAAAACCGCCGTACCTATTATTTTAACGTAGGTTCTATGAGTATAGAGCCCCATATCGGTCTGGAGGCATCTTACCTGGAGCGACTTTTTTTGCGATTCGGTTTCACAGATTTTGCCACAGACCGTAGCAGCAGAATATACACATCACCAACCCTTGGTGCTGGGTTTCGTCTCGGGGCGTTCGACTTCGACTACGGGTTCAGTAGCTTTGCGGGTATTTCGTCGGATCTGGGATTTACGCATAGGCTTTCGCTCAGGTTTTCTATGGCAAGAATGTAGCATTGCTTCTATAATAATCTTTCTTCAAAACGAATCTTTCAAGAAGCTCAAATCCGTTTTGTCGATAACGTAATTCAGAAAGAGACTGAGTTTAGAATAGATTTATGAGCAATCTCAACATTAGAAGCGAATAATTTATGGGCCCAACAGAAAAGTCACCATTGAGGCGAATCGTTATAATCGGCCCTACAGCTTCAGGCAAATCCGAAGTAGCCGCAAACCTGGCGGCACAGCTTCGTTCTGTGGTAATTTCGGCAGACTCCAGGCAGTGTTATAAAAAGCTGAACATAGGAACAGCCAAGCCGGAAGGCAGACTCCTTAAAATGGTTCCACACTTTTATATTTCGGAACTCGAACCGGAAGAATCTGAAACAGCCGCATCCTTCAGAAGAAAAACCGACAAATGGGAATCGAATTGGTTAAGCGAATCTCAAGAAAACGAAATAAAGCCTGTTGTTTATGCCGGAGGTTCCACTTTATACCTGCAAAATATTATTTTTGATATGGATGAAGTTCCACCGTCGAACGAGGAGAACCTGCTTCATCTAAATAAAATTGCGGACAAAAAAGGCGTTTCTGCTCTTTATGAAATGCTTCTGAAAGCAGATCCTGTATATCATGACTCCATTAGCCTTAATAACCGTCATCGCGCCATTCGTGCTCTTGATGTGTGGATGCAAACGGGAAGGCCATTTAGCAGCTTCCATCGCAATCAGGATTTTAGCAGGGCAAGAGCTGGCACAATGGTTATACAGCTCAATCTTTCCAGAAATCTTTTGTACAGCAGAATTAACAGACGCGTAGATCAAATGCTGGTTGCCGGCCTTGTTGATGAAGTACGGGACTTGCTGAAAATCTATTCACCCGATCTTCAATCATTACAGACTGTGGGTTACAGAGAGGTTATTGATTATTTGAAAGGGAACTGCTCCTACGATTATATGACCGAAAAAATTAAAACAAATACCAGAAGATATGCCAAGCGGCAGCTTACCTGGTTTCGTCGCTGGGGTTGCGTACATCTGATGCCTTTATTAGACGACACTAAAGATTCTTACCCATATGTAGTTTCAGAAGAAATAAAAAAGCTTATTCAAGATTATGAATCCGTATCTTAAGACTTTGCTTCAAAAAGCCGTTATTTAGCGGTTAACCACACAGACTAATTACTCATACTAATTCTTCTAACATGTTTAAAGCTCGTGTTTATGTAACCTTAAAGCCCTCCATTCTGGATCCTAAGGGTAAAGCGGCTCAGGGAGCACTTCATAATTTAGGCTATCATAAAATAAAATCAGTTCGAATCGGTAAAATGATTGAGCTTGATATTGAAGCCGATACAGCTGCGGAGGCAAAAGTAGCTGCAGAAATGGCATCCAGAAAGCTACTGGCAAATGAAGTAATGGAAGATTTTGAAGTTGAAATTACAAAGGAGCTGCACCATGGCTAAGTGTGCTGTAATTGTTTTTCCAGGCTCAAACTGTGATCATGATGCTTACTATGCCGTTAAGCACGAAATTGGAATGGATGTTAATTTTGTTTGGCATAAAGAAACGGCACTAAATGATGTAGATGCCGTAATTGTACCAGGTGGTTTTTCTTATGGTGATTATCTCAGATCCGGTGCTATTGCTCGTTTTTCTCCAGTAATGCAAGAAGTGGTTACCTTTGCGAGAAAAGGAGGAGCAGTAATTGGTATCTGTAATGGTTTCCAGATACTGCTCGAAGCCGGCTTATTGCCCGGGGCTATGCTTCCAAATGAGCATCTGAAATTTTCCTGCAAAATGGTGCATTTGAAACTTGCGGCAGCAACAGCTACACCGTTTACAGGGCTTATGGAGCAGGGGCAAACTATACAAATTCCCATTGCGCATGGAGAAGGAAACTATACAGCTTCTGAAGAAACCCTGCAAATATTAAAGGATAACGATCAAATAGTTTTTCAGTATTGTAATCCGCTTGGTGAAATTTCTCCCGAGGTAAACCCGAACGGTTCGATCTATAATATTGCGGGTATTTGCAATACGCAGCGAAATGTTCTGGGCATGATGCCTCATCCTGAAAGAGCCTGTGATCCCATTCTTGGCTCAGATGACGGACGCATCATCTTTAATTCGCTCAAAAGTGTTCTTGAAGGAGTTTGACAGCACCATTTTACGACGGTCTTATGATTGTGTCATAGCCATAGGTAAGCATTTGTAATTAATGTTGTCAAATACATAGAAGACCGTACTAATGTGTGCGGTGCCGCTACTATTTCATTTCGAATTTATCTCCATAAAGTTTATATAAATATGTCAGTTGATTTTGATTTGCTTGAGAAGATCTGTGAAATACCGGGCGCACCGGGCTTTGAAGATAACATCCGGAGTTTTCTTGCGGAACATCTTGAACCGTATGCCGATGAAATGAAAACCGACGGAATCGGAAACCTGATTTTACGGAAAAAAGGTGGGAAACGCAGGGTTATGGCTGCTGCTCATATGGATGAAATAGGCCTGATCGTTACGGGTATCGATAAAAATGGCTTTATACGATTTCATACACTTGGAGGCTTCGACGCGAAATCTCTTTTAAATCAGCGGGTACTTGTACATGGTAGCGAAACGATTGAAGGCATTATTGGCGGGAAAGCGCCACATTTACAAACCGATGAAGAGAAGAAAAGAACTCCAAAAACCACCGATTTATTTATAGATTGTGGTTTGAGCGAAGAGCAAATTACACAATTGGTAAAACCAGGTTGTGCGGTTACCCGCTATCAAAAGCTTCATCAGTTTGGAGATATGATTAGCACAAAGTCTCTTGATAATCGCATCTCTGTTTATATTTTAGCGGAAGCGTTTAAACGGGCCAGTTATACTAAGTCTGATTTTTACGCTGTTTTTACCGTGCAGGAAGAAGTTGGCCTGCGTGGAGCTCGGGTTGCCGCACAGTCTGTGCAGCCCGAAATAGGAATTGCTTTGGATGTTACGCTTGCCAACGATTTGCCGGGTGCAGATACGCATCAGCGAATTACAGAACTTGGTGCTGGTACCGCAATTAAAGTTATGGATGGTAGCGTTATTTGCACACCGGCTTTGGTTCACTTTTTGGAAAATCTCGCAAAGAGTAACGATATCTCTAATCAGCGGGAAATTCTAACCGCAGGCGGAACTGATACAGCGGCACTCCAGTATCTTACCGGAGTCGGGGCGCAAGTAAGCTGTATATCAACACCAACCCGTTATTTGCACACAACAGTCGAAACCTGCCACAGGGCTGACGTAGAGGCCGGTATTGAGCTCATGACACGTATTATTGAAGAAATACATACCTATTCATAAGCGTTTGAATCCATAAATAGCCTTAAAGTGCAGAGTCATCGTAATTTTCTAAACAGGCAGGTTTTCCAATAACTATGGCAGAAACTCAATTAAAGCTGCATTCAGACGCGCTCATTAAATCATATAAAAAAAGGAAAGTCGTTAACGAAGTTTCAATTAACGTTAATCAGGGAGAAATTGTTGGCTTGCTTGGTCCTAATGGTGCTGGCAAAACAACTACTTTTTATATGGTAATGGGTCTCATCCGGCCTGATAGTGGCAATATTTATCTGAATGAGAAGAAAATAACGCGTATGCCCATGTACAAAAGAGCGAGACTTGGAGTAGGTTACCTCGCGCAGGAGGCAAGCGTGTTCAGAAATCTTACAGTACGGGAAAATCTGGAGTCTATTTTAGAGTACAAATCGGTTTCATCAAAAGAACGAAAAGAGAAGGCCGATAAGCTTATTGAAGAATTTAATCTTAAGGGTGTAGTTAATAATTATGGGTACTCTTTGTCTGGCGGGGAGAGGAGACGAACCGAGATTGCGCGCGCTCTAATAACAGACCCTAAATTTATTTTGTTGGATGAACCCTTTGCAGGTGTAGATCCCATTGCCGTAGAAGACATACAAAAAATTGTGTACACCCTTAAAAATAAAAATATCGGCATTTTTATAACCGACCATAATGTTCACGAAACTCTTGCCATTACAGACCGTGCTTACCTGCTGTTCGAAGGCAAAATCCTGATGGAAGGTACGGCAGATAAACTGGCCGATGATGAGGATGCCCGGCGGCTTTATTTGGGTAAACAATTTAAGCTTGACCGTTTCGGAGCAGGGCAGAATACATAGTTAGGTGGCAGAAATACCTGTAACCAAATTGAACTTATCTCTCATCAATCAAACGAATGATAAAAATTGATGACATAATTGAATTGAAAACTAACAGTGAAACGGAACGACTTTCGTTTGCGACAAGATATTTAGTTCAAATCAATTATACATTTGACTTGGCAGTTTTATATAACGGCTACAGCGTGACTTCACATTTTTGTGTAAGGCGTGACCAAATACAAAAACTGTGTTCTGATTTAACAACAATGAAGAAGGCGATGTCAGGTACAACAACTCTCGATGACAATGACAGTGATGCGAGTGTAAATTTCCAAATAAAACCAAATGGTGAAGTAGTTGTATTTGGTCAAGTTGGCGGTTCATACGAAAAACATCACTTAAAATTCAAATTTCACACAGACCAAACTTGCATAGAGCCACTTTTGAGTGACTTTCATAAATTGCTAAAATTTGAAGAACCAACAAATCTATATGAAGCAATTGATTTGATATTATGGAAAGACTGGGATCCAATTGGAATAAATGATATTGCACCACGAGACGAGTATCAAGGCTATACACCGGCAATATTCAATTTAAAATCAAATGGTGCAGACAAGGAAACAATTGCAAAGACATTGCATCAAATTGAAACTGTTGCAATCGGAGTTGTTGGAAGTATTGAACATTGCCGACAGGTAGCGGACAAAATCATCAAACTCAAATGACAGAAAAATATCGGCATCAAAAAGCATCTATGAAAACTATTTTGTCAAACACTCGCGTCGCACTGCCACATAACAAAGCATTTCCTGCTGACGTGTAAGCCATTTTTGCTTAAATTCGAACTAAAAGCCACGCAGCAGAA
>JAIULZ010000014.1 GCA_022565805.1 Balneolales bacterium | reverse complement strand
TGATACCTGATACCTGATACCTGATACCTGATACCTGATACCTGATACCTGATACTCAAATAATTTCGCGAAGTATTTTTTGCAATAACGGCATATAATTTACTTTGAATTAACACTGGCTGAATATACTTTGCGCAGAACATCATTTATGTCAATCTGCCTTGTTTCTGCGACTGGCAAGGGAAGTGATAGCCATGAAAAAGATTGACCCAAATATTAGCGTAAATAATAAAAAAGCCTCGGATTAAAGTCTTATTAGGCTGTTACTACTCCGCTTCGGCGTATTTCCGGCAAACCGCAATTGGTTTTGCAGGCGAATTAAAAATCTGTGAATTAAAATTCTATGCGTAAACTAATCTTTGTAGCATCCATTTTCTTTCTGCAACTCGGCATGCTGTATACTTCTGCGAATGGCTGGGGCCGGACCGGGCATTTTATTACCGGCGAAATAGCCGGATTATATCTTACCGATGAGGCAAAAGACGCCGTGGATCGTATTTTGGGCGAAACATCACTCACAGTTTCTACGGTTTGGATGGATGAGGTTAGATCCCGCGATGAGTACAGCTACACCAGAGATTGGCACTGGGTAACCATACCCGACGGCATGACCTACGAAGAGTCTGAGAAAAACCCGAATGGTGATGTGGTTGAGGCCATAGACCGGCTCGTAAGTAAATTGAAGTCCGGGAATCTGAGCGAAAAAGATGAGCGGGATTTTCTTAGAATGGTTATACACATGATAGGCGACATGCATCAGCCTCTACACGTAGGTCGTGGCGACGACCGTGGCGGTAACGACGTTCGCGTTCAGTGGATGGGCAGAAACTCAAACCTGCACCGGGTTTGGGATACCAATATGATAGAGTCGTACGGCCTTACTACGCAGCAGTGGACCGAAGCTCTCAACATCATTACGCCCGAAACGGTGCAAAAGTGGCAAAGCGGTACTGTTCAGGACTGGGCCCATGAGTCGATGCAGTACCGGGATGCGATTTATGATCTACCCGAATCTATGGAGCTGGGCTGGGAATACCGCAACAAAAACTTTCATGTGGTGGAGAAAAGACTGCTGCAGGCCGGGGTTCGTATTGCGTATGTACTTAACAAAATATACGGCTAAGCAAAACGGAAATACAGTTTAGCATTCTTACTCGTATCGAAGCGACTCAATTGGATCGAGCTTGGCGGCTTTCAGCGCGGGATAAACTCCGAATACAATGCCAACGATGGTCATTCCAACAACGCCACCAATGGCAGAGCCCAGCGGAAAAACGAGAGCGGTCTCGAAATAAATTGCAGCCACATTTCCAAGTCCAATGCCGGCAAGTATGCCAATGAGTCCGCCTATTTGGCAAAGGGCAATAGATTCGAGCAGAAACTGCGTAACGATTTCCTTACGACGCGCGCCAATAGCCTTCCGGATACCAATTTCGCGGGTGCGCTCAGTAACAGAAACCAGCATAATATTCATAACACCAATGCCGGCGCCAAGTAGCACAATTCCACCAATTACAAAGCCAATCAGGTATAAAAAACCGGTAAACTGGCTCAGAGATCCGCTAATTGATTCGTTCGTTGCTATTTCAAAATCATTTGGAGCAGAGGGATCAACGCCGCGAATTACCCGTAAAATACCCGTTAGCTCGTCAACAGCATTTTGTACCTGATCTACCGATCCTGCTCTAACCTGTATGGCAATATTTCGATTTCGACCATACTTATTGGCAGCAATATTATAGGGTATTAGCACAAAGCGGTCGAGTGTGTTGCCAAAAACGCTGCCCCTTGCCTCCGTAACGCCAATAACACTATAGGCATGGCCCTGAATACGAATAATTTTACCAATGGGTTCCTCAAACTCAAATAAAAGCTCAGCGACATCATGGCCGATTATTGCCACATTGCGCATGTATTCAAGATCTTCGGGCAGAAAATTACGCCCTTCGTGTAATGTATAGGCGCGGTTGCCCAGAAAATGTTCGTTGGCACCATAAATATACACATTGGGATCGGTCTGCCGGTCGGAGTATTCGACCTGAGTGGTGGTGTAGACGTGGTCGGGCCCAACTCCGGCAGATTCCGGCAGACGACTGCTTAGCTCATCCATTTGGGCCAGCGTAATATTTTGCCGGTTGCGATACACGCTCCAATCGCTCGGACCAAGCGAAATCTGCGGTGTTCGGGAAACAGTGATTACATCCCCGCCCATAAAAGATAGCGTGCTTCTGAAATAGTTATCCAAAACTAAAACGGCTGTGTTTGCGCTTATTATTGCGAATACACCCATCGAAATGGCTAAAAGAGTAAGCCCCGAGCGAAGCTTGCTTGCGCGGATGGAATCAAATGCCTGTCGGAAAACTTCAAAAAATTGCATAGTGCCGGGGTATCGTCTAAAGTGAAAACATAGGTGGTTTGTTACAGCCGGTACTTCGGCCTATTCGTATCGGAGAGATTCTATGGGGTTGGCTTTCGAGGCACGACTTGAGGGCAAATAGCCAAAAAGCAGTCCAATAAACGTACAGATTAGAACAGCCTGAACTACGGTAGTCCAATCCATATAGGCGACAAAAATCTGATTCATTAAATGGGTGATGCCAATAGATAGAAAAACGCCCACAATTCCGCCAATAATACAAATGATGATGGATTCGGTGAGGAATTGAAGCATGATTTCCCAGGATTTAGCCCCGATTGCTTTTCGGATTCCAATTTCGCGGGTTCGTTCCTTTACTGAAACAAACATGATATTCATTACTCCAATACCCCCAACGAGAAGCGCAAGACCGGTGAGGAAAATACCTATGAAATAGATGGTTCTTTTCATTCCACCGAGCTCCTGTTCGAACAAAGCAGCTTTATTTATGGAGAAATCATCGCCATCGAGCGGGTCAAGCTGCCTTATTTGGCGCATGGCCCCAATAACCTCGAATTCGCCTTCTTCGAGAGCAGCTTCATTCTCAAACTGTACGGCCAGCTGTACACCCCATCGAAGACTGTAAATATTACTGAATGCCGAAATGGGGATGATCACCACATTATCCATATCCTCCATCCCCAGAAAATTTCCCTGCTTCTCAAGGACGCCAATAACGCGAAATCGCTGTCCGCGAATTCTTACTTCTTTATTGATGGGGTCCTCATCCGGAAATAGCGCCTCAACAATAGTAGCTCCCAGAACAGCTACACGAGAAGCCGTTTGAACTTCAGACTCCCCAAATATTCGGCCATCAGACAAATCTGTTGCCGTAATTTGGAAATATCCGGCTGTGGCACCAATCTGACCAGCATTTTCTACAGAGCGCTCTCCATAGCGTACGGGACCGTTCCAGCGTGCTGTTGCAGAAACATTTGTAGCCGTTGGCGTTAATCTCTGCAGCGGCTCAAGATATGAAAGTAAAATTTCTCTTCGGTTCCGGTACTCCCACCAACGGTATTCACCGCCTCCAAAACCCCAAGGCCATTTTTCAACATATACCACATTTTGGCCAAGCATGCTCATGCTACTTTCAAAGGCTTGATCAATACCGTCGGACACGGTTTTCATTGTGGTTACCGAAACAATACCAATTACGATACAGGTGGTGGTAAGCATGGCCCGTACCTTGTTCACCCAAATAGATGATAAGGCAAAGCGAAACCCTTCTGATATGCTTATGAAAAAACGTTTCATGAGAAAATTAAATCCGAGATAATGCGTGAGGAAAACCCGTAAAAAACCGGGTGTTTATTGGAAATATTACAGGTTTCAGACTCTTGTTCTATCGGCTTCGAATAGCGCTGCCGCTACTTAATTCACGCGAGAGAATCCGGAAACTACCGGTTACGATTTCCTGACCTTCATCAAGACCATGAATAATCTCGATGAAGTTCATGTCGCTGATGCCCGTTTCTACCTGCACACGCTTTGCGATTCCATTGTCGTTCACAAAAACCACTCTGCGAAAATCTTCTGAATTACCACGACGGCCGTTGCCATTGGTTGATGCAAGCGCCGCAGGAGTTCCGTTTTCGTTTACGGCCAGCGACTCTGTTGTGTCGGCAGGAGCCGGATCATTAGCGAAATTCCGAACAGTTACGGCTTGAATTGGAACAGAAACTACATTATGTACGGTTTTGGTGAGCAGGTCTACAGTTGCAGACATCCCCGGTTTAAACTCCGGACTAAACCCACTATCGGGGTTTTCGTTTGATGAAAGTGAAACGAGCTCTCTGCCGCCCTGATTCAGATTATGCGGTGTTGTTACGCGTACTTTAACTTTATAGTTGGTAATTTGCTCGGCCGAAGTTCCGGTAATATCGGCTGAGTTTGCAATTTCGGTTACAATACCTTCGAAAGTGCGGTTTGGGAAAGCATCCACTTCTATACGAGCCGTATCGCCAAGGCTCACATTCATAATCTGGTTTTCGTTTACATCAATAATTACTTCCATAAGATCGAGACGCGCAATTCGCATCATTTCGGTACCTGCAGTTTGCGCATTACCAAGAACACGCTCGCCCCTTTCTACAGAAAGCCGGGAAATGGTGCCGTCTTTAGGAGAGCGGATAACGGTTTGCTCAAGCTCTTCCTGAGACCGTCTTAGCTGTGCGCGGGCGCTCTCAATCTGAAATTCTGCCGCCCGCACGTTGGCCTGCTGTGCTTTAAAATTGTTCGAAGCCTGCAGATAATTTAGCTGGGAAGTTGCCTCTCTTTCAAAAAGCTGCTTCGCCTGTAAATATTCTACTTCAGATTGCAGCATGGTTGCGCGGGCCTGCTCAAGGCGAGCCTGCTGTGTAAGCAGAATGGCATTAAGCTCATCTATTTGCGCCTGATAAATATCGGGTTTTATGCGCAAAAGCAGATCACCCCGGCGCACAAAATCTCCTTCACGCACATTTAGCTCAATGATTTCACCCGAAACATCCGGGCGAATGATAACCTGCACCTCTGGCTGAATTCGCCCCGAAGCCGATACCAGCTGTGTAATGGTTCGTCTCTCTGCTATATCCGTTGTAACAATGGTTTCCTGTGGGCCGGAACTAAATACACCCATCGAAGAGGCTATTAATATTCCGATTATGCCGACACTGGCCGCAATTAGTGTAATTCGAAGTGCTTTTGTCTTTGCCATGATACTGTTTAACGATTTTATAGTGGAGAAATGAATGCAAGCAGTATGAATGATCCGCTTTAACTGAATCTGCTTCCAGAAGTTTGTATTTACTGAACCTTATTAATAAAGAATCTGGTGAGCTGCTGGAAGCACATCAGCCTTATTGGAACACGTTTTTGTGATTTGAATACAGCAGGTACTGGTATTTATAAATCGATTACACGTAGCATTTCTAAAAAGGTTACACTCACTAATTAAAAAATCAGGACAAGCAAAAAGCCTAAAACAGGCTTTTAAAAAGAGTCTAACGGCAGCTTCTCGACAGCTAAGAAATATGGTACATAACATGTTTTTACTCAAACACAGCCTGAAGTGCTGTCGGAAATTGCATTTATTGGGGAAAAATTCGCAAAAGAATGTATCTTAATCAGAGGTAACCAATATCCAATACCCGGCGAAGAAGCAGATATCTGTTTGACTACCTCATAGTATATATTTGCGATCAATCTGGCTTTTAGGTGGCTTTAGTAATGATTTTCTCTTTGTATTAAAGTTTGGAAATTGCTCTGAAACCAGTTTGGATATTTCAGGTGCTTGCGATCAAATAATTCGACTTATTTAAAAGTAATCCTCTTATTGCGGTTTATGGCAGTTATTTCTAATTGCCCGAATAGTTATATTTGCATATCTATGCAATTTATTTGCAGGCGATAACTGCCCATAAATCAGGATTATGTAAATTACCACTAAGATGGCTTCGAATAACCTTCTGTTTTGTTCGCATTCAACGCCTGAACCCCCAAACATTGGTCTGATAAGTCTGATAAGGCAGATGGTGAACAAAATAACTGATTTTGCAAAGTCTCCCGTAAATGGAGCATTAGCTGTTATTCTTCATTAAGGCTGTGTCGTTGAAGGCAGATAAGCAATTCCAAATCTGTTTATTGTGCAGCTAACAATCTTTCGTAAATACAGATCTTAGTTTTTAAACCTCAGAATGGAAAGTTGGCAAAGGTTAACTCTTCCGGCAATTTTTAATGGCACATCATTCTTTGCTGAGTTAAAGAATTTAGGGCCCGAAACAACAGAAAAAGATTAAAAGAAAATGATGCATAGCTTTAAAGAGTACCCCGTTTTACCAATAGCCTTTCTCGTTCTATTACTGCTCACCGTACTTTCTGTCGAAACGAAAGCGCAAGAGCTTCCTGAAATGCCGGGGTTTTCCCAGACACCTGGACCCTTTACACAAAATTTCTCGCTTGAAATACAGGCAGCACCCGGCACGCAAATTTATTTCACCCAGAACGGACAGCGGCCGGTTCAAACAGGATCGCATTTGTATACCGGGCCGATAAATATTAGCGGCACACGCGTTATTCGTGCCGTTGCCATAGATGAAAATGGAGGCAGGTCGGAAGAACGAACTGGAATATTCACCCAGCTTGAACCCGGGCTCGCCGATTTCGATTCCAATTTACCGCTGATGATCATCAACCAGATGAATACCCAAATTGGTCCGGGCCAGCAGACGGTTGCCTACCTTAGCTCTTTTAACTTTGCCGGAAATAACGAGCGGGTTGCTATTAATCAGCTGCCAGAAGTTCAAAGCAGGGTACGGGCTAACGTAAGAGGGTCGAGCTCACAAATGTTTCCTAAAAAAATGTTTGCCGTAAGACTAATAGATGAGAATGATGAAAACAGGAATGAGTCTTTACTCGATCTTCCCAGTGAAAATAACTGGATTCTGTATGCCCCGTACTCAGACAAAACGCTTATGCGTAATGTAATCGCCTATCGGCTTTCCGAAATGATGGGTCATTATGCACCGCGAACAAGATTTGTAGAAGTTTTTCTGCATAGCGGTTCCGGTCCGGTAGGAATGCAGCATTATCACGGAGTGTATGTGCTCGTAGAACGCATAAAATGGGACAACAATCGTGTGAATATTGAAAAAATCGGACCGGAAGACAATCAAATGCCGGAAATAAGTGGCGGTTATATTTTTAAAAAAGACCGTCTTAATGATGGTGAAAGTGGTTTTACTACAAATCGAGGATCACTTTTTGCGCATACAAGACCGCAAGAGGCAGATATAACGCCTCAGCAACAGAATTGGCTACGAAATTATGTGAGTGAATTCGAGTCTGTATTGTTTGGTCCTAATTTCTTCGATCCTGTAAACGGATATGCTAAATATATAGATATAGACTCCTTTATAGACTATCATTTGATGGTAGAAGCTATGAAAGAAATCGACGGCTTCCGGCTAAGTACCTACATGTATAAAGATCGCGGCGGCAAAATTGTTTTAGGTCCTGTTTGGGATTATAATCTAAGTCTAGGCAACGCAAATTATGTGCAGGGGTGGAGCCCCTCGGGCTGGTATCATGAACTTATTACCCAAGAACAATATCTCTGGGGTTGGTACACCAGGTTGTTTCAGGACCCGGCGTTTTTCCAGCGTTGGAGAGCCAGATATTGGGAGCTTAGAAACGGTGGTATTTTTAGCACTCCGTTTCTGAATGATATGATTCAAGGCTATGCAAGTCTGTTAGATGAAGCACAGCAGCGTAATTTCGAAAGATGGCCGATTTTAGGGGAATGGATTTGGCCTAATTATTATGTGGGACAAACTTATGAGGATGAAGTGAGCTGGATGAATATCTGGCTGTCTGCCAGAATGCAATGGATAGACGGGCAAATGGGAACCCCTCCGCCGGCTCAAAACAGAGATTTAGTGCAGTTCTGGCATTTTGATAATGATATCCCGAATAATACCCCCCTTACAGAACTTACGGCCAGCTTTACCCGAATGAGTGGCGCCCGAATCGAATTTAAGTCGGCGCTTGATGGCTATCCGTTTACAAGCGATCATCCTATGTGGAGAAAAGCTTCTATGGAAAGGCGAAATATGCCCACCGATCTGAATTATATCCCGGATGGAAACGGCGGGGATGAATTCGATGAGTCGGCCATGCGGGGTATTCAAATCCGGCAGCCTTTTACTGGAGATGCAGGAGAGAATGAGCTTATTTTTCATCTGCCGATGAGGGGCTCCAAAGGAGCAGTTTTTAGCTTCGCGGCTATTAATGAGGGCGCCGCTACCGAAATCGTGGCCGATTATTCTGTAGAATACGATACTGAAGGAAATCCCATTTGGACACAAACCGGCCTTGCTTCCCCGCTTCTTACGCTTTATCGCGATTATAAAAGATTTGAAATCAATTTCAGGTCTATAGGAGCGGTCGATTTTAATGAGAATTTCAAGGTGCGCCTGCGTTTTAACGGTCCCGATATGGCTGCAGACGATGGCGATAGGGTTACTTTCAACAATATTGCGCTCGAAGTTACGGAAGTGGTTACCTCGGCTGGTGGTAATGATACTGAAAATCCGGATCAGGTTATGCTTCACCAGAATTATCCAAACCCGTTTAACTCATCAACAACGCTCAGTTTTACTCTACCGGAGTCTTCTCATGCAAGGCTGGAAGTGTTTAACATGCTTGGCCAGCGCGTTTTGCTCCTGGTGGATGATGAACGTACGGCCGGTACGCATAACATTCGCCTCGATGCCGGCCGTCTGAGCTCCGGCGTATACGTATATCGTCTGCAGACAATGGGTAAAACCCTTTCCGGTAAAATGATGCATTTAAAATAAAGTCAGATGAAATTCGTAAATTACAAGGCTGTACACATTGGGCTTAGCCAGATTAATGTACAATAGCTTTATACTGTACAGCTTTTAATGTAGTTAATCACTTTTCGGAAACACAGTTCATATCAGCACATGAGTACAGCAATTAGTCAGGACCAAATTACCAAAGAATCAGAAACCCGCCGGACCTTTGCGATAATTTCGCACCCGGATGCTGGTAAAACTACCTTAACAGAAAAGCTGTTGCTCTATGGCGGCGCGATTCGCGAAGCCGGTTCTATTAAACAGCGAAAAGCAGCGCGGCATGCGGCATCCGACTGGATGGCCATAGAGCAAGAGCGCGGTATTTCGGTAACTTCTTCGGTACTGCGGTTCGAAAAAGACGGCATTAAATATAATTTGCTGGATACTCCCGGTCACAAAGATTTTTCTGAAGATACCCTTAGAACGCTCGTAGCGGCAGATTGCGCCCTTATGGTAATCGACTCTGCAAAAGGAGTTGAGGAGCAGACCGAAAAGCTTTTTGAAGTCTGCCGGATGCGCAATATTCCCGTAATTACTTTTGTGAACAAATACGACAGACCGGGTATGGAGCCGCTCGAAGTACTCAGTAATATTGAAACAAAGCTTGGTATTCATCCCGTAGCCGCGACATGGCCATTAGGCTACGGAAGCGACTTTCAGGGAGTATATGATGTGATTGACCGCGACTTGCATCTTTATATTAAATCGGCTCACGGTGCTAAAGAAGCAGAGACCGAAACCATGTCGATTGAGGACGGCGTTGCGGCTTCCACGCTTTCGCCGGCGTATAAAGAGGCTTTCCTGGAGGAGTGCGAGCTCATTAAAGATGAATATCACGAAATGAATCCGGAGGATTATAATACTGGTAAAGCAACTCCGGTATTTTTTGGCTCGGCTTTAAATAACTTTGGCCTCGATATTTTTCTTCATCATTTCCGGAAACTGGCGCCTGTACCCCAAATGTATGAAGATTTCGAAGGACAAAAGCGCCAGCTTAGTGAACCTTTTTCTGGCTTTGTGTTTAAGCTTCAGGCCAATATGAATCCCGAACACCGGGATTGTACTGCATTCATACGTGTGGCTACTGGTAAATTCGAGCGGGGAGTGGAAGTAAGGGTAGATGACATTAGCAAGAAAATAAGAATGACTACCCCGCACACGCTAATGGCAGACGACCGCAACCTTATGGAGGAAGCCTATCCCGGAGATATTGTGGCCATTTTTAATCCCGGTGAATTTAAAATTGGCAGCACTATTTTTAAAGGGGAGAAAAAAAGATACGACGTAATACCGTTGTTTACCCCTGAGCATTTCATAAAAGCGAATTCTAAAGATCCTTTTAAGCGTAAACAATTGCGGGAAGGGCTCAGACAGCTTTCTGAAGAAGGCGTCGTGCACGTTTTTGAAGTCCCTAACGGGGTTGGAAACGAGCTTCTTTTGGGTACAGTGGGCGTACTTCAGTTCGAGGTTGTTCAACATCGTATGCTGGCCGAATATAAGTGCGAAATGCATTATACGCCTGTTCCGTACCACACGGCGCGATGGCTACCCGAAAACGAAAAAATTATTGATACTCTTAAACAAGCGTTTTCAACGCATGTAACCTACGATCTGGATGATAACCCTATCGCCCTTTTCGATAGTGCTTACGCTTTAAGCCAGGCTATTGAAAAAGTTGGTGAAGAAAATCTCTTCAAATTTAAGCAGTAAGGATTTTTGACTCTGCATGTTATCTGCCGTACCGAATTCTAAACAGCCCCGGCTCGAGCTTAGTAAAGATGGTTCACATACGCTTTATTCCGAGCAATCCGGCAGTTATTTCCATAATCCGAATGGTGCAGTAGACGAGAGTCTGCACGTGTATTTTGAAGCAAGCGGTCTTATGAATGCCGCTAAAACCGACGAAGATATTTCAGTAATGGAAATAGGATTTGGAACCGGTCTGAATCTGCTTTTACTGGCCGATATTTGCGAGCGGCTAAAACCCGACTCCAAAGTTCGTTTTACCAGCGTAGAAGCTTTCCCAATTAGTCCCGAACTGGCATCCGAGCTGAATTACGCCCAGTTTTTGAAATATCCAAAGCTGTTTGATGGCCTTCCGAATATTTTTAAGCAGCTGGATGAAATCACATTGCATCGGCAAAAAAATCCGGTAACAGGTAAAATCGGTCAGGTAGAGTATGAAGTTCACCGATGCCTTTTCGAGCATGTTAAACTGAGCCCGAAATTGCCGTTTACCTGCATTTTGCACGATCCTTTCGATCCGGTTGTGAGTCCCGAATTATGGCAACCGGACGTTTTTCGAACCTTGAAAAAGTTCTCCGGCGAAAATGCTGTTCTAACTACCTACGGAGCTTCTTCTGCGGCAAGAGCCGCTTTAGCAGTTGCGGGCTGGCTGGTAGCAAAAGCACCCGGTGCGCTCGGTAAACGCGAAATGACAATCGCAGCACTTGATGAAAATCGTCTTACAGGACTAAAACGGGTTAATGAAGCACGGCTTATAGAAAGATGGAATAATGGAGAATTCGAGACTGGCGGTTAGTAGAAGAGTCGGAAGAAAAGGCACAATTTAATTTTCGGACCGGTCTGCATGCATCTTTTTGTTATTTTCTGAATGTCTCTTCGCCTTAGGCTAAAGACTGAAACTACAGATGAAATTTTAAAATCATAAATTCATGGATCCTTCTGCCAAGCTGCTCGACGAAACCGACCTGAAGCGGATTATTGAACGCTTCGCCTATCAGTTTACTGAGCCTTATGATAATTTATCTTCATTTGCCATAATCGGGATGCAGCGCAGAGGCGTTTTTATTGCAAGAAGAATTCGTAAGTTTTTGAAGGAAAAAACCGGCGTTAATGTAGATATGGGCGTGCTCGATATTACGTTTTACAGGGATGATTTTCGCGATAGTATGAAAATGCCTGAAGTGCAAATCACCGATATACCGTTTGATCTTTATGGCAAAAATGTAGTGTTAGTAGATGATGTACTTTATACAGGCCGTACTGCCCGGGCCGCACTTGAAGCACTGATGAGTTTTGGCAGGCCTGCGAGCGTGCGTTTCTGCTGCCTTATAGATCGCGGACATCGCGAATTACCCATTTTGGCAGATTACACCGGGAAATATGTGCCAACACACGTTAATGAAGAAGTTATGGTGAAGCTGTACGAGATGGATGGCGAAGACGCTGTATATGTGGTTTCACGAAACGGGAGAACAGACCATGAAGGCTGAAGCAGAGGTTATGCCATCAGACTACTCTTTTAAACAGACTCATCTAATTGGATTGGCGGGATACTCCGCAGATGATATTCGGTTTGTGCTACAGCAGGCCTCTTATTTCAGAGAAGTTTTAAATCGGCCTGTTCCCAAGCTGCCTACGCTTCGTGATAAAACGATTGTGAATCTTTTTTATGAGAACAGCACCCGAACACGATTGTCTTTCGAACTGGCGCAAAAAAGAATGGGCGCCGATGTGGTTAACTTTTCGAGTAGCTCATCCAGCGTTAAAAAGGGAGAATCTCTAAAAGACACCATTCGAAACATAGAATCTATGAAAATCGATATGGTGGTGGTTCGGCATGAAAGTCCCGGAGTACCGCAGTTTTTGAGGCGCTGCGTAAATGCCTCCATTATTAATGCGGGCGACGGTGCGCATGAGCATCCTACACAGGCGCTATTGGATATTTTTTCAATGAAGCAGTCTGTAGGAAATATTAAAGGGCTTAAAGTAGTAATAATCGGCGATATTTTGCACAGCAGGGTGGTCAGATCCAATATCATAGGGCTTATTAAGCTCGGCGCAGAAGTGGTTGTATGCGGCCCCAAAACTATGATACCACTATTTGTGCAGGAAATGGGAGTACGCGTTTCTCACAATCTGGAAGAATGCCTGGCCTGGTGCAATGTGGCAATGGCGCTTCGAATACAGCTGGAAAGGCAGCAGGGAGGATTGTTTCCGAGTCTGCGCGAATACCACGAAACCTTTGGTATAACCATGAAGCATCTGGAGCGCTACCCCGATTTTACGGTGATGCATCCCGGGCCCATAAACAGAGGGGTAGAACTGGATAACGACGTTGCAGACAGCGACCGCGCCATAATTCTGGATCAGGTTACAAACGGGCTGGCTGTTCGTATGGCGGTTCTTTATTTATTAAGTGGCCGGCGGGATTTGGGGTAGCCGACGAAATGCTGCATTTGAGATTGTTTCCGTTTGTTGATAGAAGTAGTGCTATTGTTTAATTTAGGAAAAATCAAAAAACAGGTCTTATTTAAGCATCAGACCGCATCACCCTTCTGTATAAAAAATCATCTATGGATAAAAAAGCCTACATAAAATCTCAATATGACGAGCATTTGGGTAGCCTCAGGCATCATGCTTCGTTTAAAGAACACCGGATGCTGGATGAAGGCGCATTCGCAGATTTCTTTAAATCTCAGCGCAAAAAAGCGGTCTATAGGTTTTCAGTTGCGATATTATGCTCTGTAGTATGGATTGTATACGGTTTTCTTAACTATTCGAGCTTCATCGAAACAGATCGGATGTTTCCGCTAATTCTTACCATTGCTTCATCGGCGCTTGTGATGGCCTTCCTGGTAATCGGGTGCAGAGATTATTTCCGTAAAACGCTGCTACTTGATATTCTTGAAGAAAAATGTGAGGCAGATTCGGCCATTGCTTCAGAAAAAAGTGCTTCGGGCGACACCGCAACCGTTTAGCTTTTTTGCTTCACTTTGGCTCGTTGGTGGTAATTACAAAAAGAATGAGCGGCTCTTCTTCGGTATTGATTACAGAATGGAAGCCATCACCCTTTACCGCCGTGATTTGTCCGCGTGTTATTATTTGCTCGCGAACCGTGCCAATTTCTCCATCCCGATCGAGGTACAGGCCTTTTCCACTCATTACCACGTAGAGTTCTTCTTCTTTTCGCCGGCCGTGTTCATGAAATCCGGATTCATCACCCTTACCGGGAAGAACCATGTAGCAGCCAATGCGGTTGTTCACCAGCTCTCCGCGATCGAACATTTGCAGCAGATAAACGGTGCCGTTTCCGCCGTACATGGCCGGTCTCTTATCTATGCGCACAACGCTTCTTACCGGCTGACCAAAGCTTGTAACCTGCAGATCAAGATGCGGCTTTACGAGATTGAGTATATAGTCGCGTTCTTCGGGAGTTGGTTTTTCGGCCATTGGGGTTTTTAATTGTGAATTTTGGATGGTGAATTGTTCTTTTCTTACATTTTAGTAATTATTGGCTATTGGTTGTTTTATAATGGCGATTATGCTTTTCATTTGCCGTTTATTTGCATTAAAAGCTTCTTCCAACACCTATCATCCAGCGGGAGATGGGTTCGAAGTTATTTTGATCTGTGCCGGCTTGGCTCAGGTAAAATGGAGAACGAAGCGCAATTCGCAGATCCTGAAGCAATCTGCTCTGCGCAATCCATCTGCGTGATGTTCCGCCGGGGAGTTCGGAAGCATCGAAAACGAGTCCTGCTCCGGCAGAGGCCAGCCATGGATTAGAGGGTGATGGGATTTCGAACTGACTTGGAGCTCCTGAGCCGCCACCCCATGCTTGCCCGGTTCCGGCAAATAACTCCAGCTCGAATGCCCTCATATTGCCTCTTAAAAAAGGTCGGTAAAACTGCCAGATCGAAAAGGCTAGCATGTGGCTGCCGGTAAGTCCGCGCACTTCGGGAGCATGTACGCTAAAACCTGAAAGCGCATTGCCGGAGTCGAAGCTGAGCCGGGCTTCTTCGAAGAAAAGTGCGTCTGTATTGGCAATATCGTTAAAGGCAACGCTTTGCCACTGCTGCAGGGCCGTACCACTTCCCAAATTATTCTGTATTTGGGCCGGACCCGCAATAGATGCCGTCGCGGCCTGCATTCCGAAGCGAATTCGGTAGCGGAAATCTCTGGATTGAAGCGAGTAGTTTGCCCGCGCGCTTAGCTGATGCGCCGCTCTGCTTTGGTCGAAAGTACCAGAATGAAGCTCCAGCTGCAGACCATGCTCTCCAGATCTTTCTCCCAAATGATAGCTTGCGCCTAAGCCCCAAAGCACGCCGCGTTCCCAGTTTTGCTGAAGAGCCGGGATTAGCCGATCCGAACTTTGTTCGAGTCTGTACCCAAACACCTGAACAAGCTGCGGATGTCTGGAACGTGATCCGTAGCGGCCCAGGCTGCGTTCGAGTCCAGCAGTCGCATGACTGATGCCATAAAACCGGCTGAAGTCTGCAAACCACCAGCCACCGGGGCCCAATGGAGTAAAGCGATCGCGCCAGGCAACCCGGTAGTCAACATTTATATTTGTGACGAAAGGTTCTTCAAGCGTTCCTGTAGTGAGCCAGAATTCTGCATCGAGCTGACGGGTATTAAAAAGATATGCGCCGCTGAGCCTCGCGCCTGCGCGAATTCCTGCATTTTCGCCATACCAGAAAGCAGGACGGAATCCAGCCTGATAGCTGCTCCAGTCTGGTGTAGCTGGTCTTAAAAACGACAAATCGAGAACGCCTGGCCAGCGATTATTCAGCCGGTTTATATCGGCAAGCCTCAATGATGGATCAATTTCTGCGGATATGAGCCGGCTATTGCGATCGTTTAAGCTAAACTCGTATGTACCGCTGGTCCATGGCCATGGATGCATGTAAATAATGGGAACATCACCCAGCCTGCTGTCGGTTTCTTTTGTGCCGAGCTGTCGCTGAGTGGGAATATTTATGAGTTCATGGCTCCCGTCTTCATAGGTTAGCAAAAGATCAACAGGCATGTGAAAGCTGCCTCTGTTTCTAAGCCGGATATGGATCTCATCATCCTGCTGCCGAACCCGGTCTATAGCCATATCGATAGTGCGTGTGGAATGCAGCATTTCATCGAAATACCAGCCCAGCTGCATGCCGCTTTCGCGCTCCGCTACGTGCTGGAAATCCCGTGGAGTTGGGTGACGCATCACCCATTCGTTATAGTAGCGTCGTAAGGTGCGCCTTAACGCTTCTTCGCCAATAATGTACTCCAGCTGATGAAGAATAAGAGAACCTTTTCGGTACGACGACATTACATAAGCCTGATTGGTTTCGAAACGGTCGGCTTGTTGCCCCATGGGTTCTTCGAGGCCCAGATGCACAACGGATAAATAGCTCAGGTAGGTAGATTCGTGCTCCCGGCTTGGCAGGTTAAATAGTTGCCGCATAGTAAGCTCGCTCATGTATACAGTAAAGCCCTCGTCCATCCAGTGATGCAGGCTTTCGTTGGTAGCCAGAGTGCTCTGAAACCACATATGTATGAGCTCGTGTACGGTAACTGCAACCAGACTATACAGCGAGCGATGACCAGTAATAAGCGTGCCCATCGGGTATTCCATGCCGCCATCGCCACCTTGTATAATGGTAAACTGCTCGTATGGGTAGGGGCCTATGTATTCATTCATAAACCGGAATGCTTCTGCAGTGAACAGCCCTAAGTTTTGCCAATGTCTCGTTTCAGGTCGCTCAACATAAAGCATATGAATGCGTGGCGATCCTTCTTGTTCATGAATAACGTGAACAAATTTATCGTCGGCCCCCCAAAAGAAATCTATAACATCGGGCGCAAAAAAGTGCCAGGTTAGGTTTTCTCCCGTCGGGAGTTCGAGCGGGAGGTCGGGGTTTTCGTAGCCGTGGCCAACCTGCTGCGGATTCTGCAGGTACCCAGTTGCGCCGAGAGTATAATTCCGATCGATGGTAATTTTTACGTCGAAATCGCCAAATGAGCCGTGAAATTCGCGGGCGATGTAAGGAGCGGTGTGCCAGCCTTCGCTATCGTAAGCCGCCACCCGCGGATACCATTGTGCCATAGAATACCGGATGTCTTCCCGATTATCGCGGCCTGTACGGCGAATTTGTAGTGGAACCTGAGCTTCGAATTCCATATCGAAAACCACGGTTTCTCCGGGCAAAATTGGTTCGCTCAAGTGCACAATCATATTGGTTTCGCTAATCGTAAAAGAAACTTCAGTGCCGTTTTGAGACAAACTATGTACCATCTGCCAACCGATTTCGTCTTCGTTGAGTCTGCTTATGCGATCCATTACTCTTCCATCGGGATCGAGTATAGAGCGCGAGCGGGTATCCATCATGCTGCCGGGCTGGAATGCATTGTAGTAAAGATGGTAGTAAAAGTTAAAAAGCGTATCGGGTGATGCATTTGTGTACTCGACCTGCTGAGTGCCGGTAAACCGGTTCGTTTCAACATCCATCACAATATCCATCGTATAGTTAACCCTCTGCTGCCAATCGGCCTGCTGACCAAAAAGACTGCCTGTTGAGAGTACAGGAAGACAGAGTATGAGTAGACTAATAGTTGGTAAAAGGAAAGTAAACTTCATTTCAAAAAATTTAATCTGAGTTATAAAGTGATGGAGAAGTCGCAAAAACCGCAAGAAAGTAGGCGAAAACTCTGTGACAGTTAACAAAGAAGGAGCATCTTTTTTCTCAAAAAATATCAGGATCGGGTAATTGAATACCACCCAAAAACTCTGATACGGCAGACATCATTCAATTCCACATTAAGGTTTTCTTACCCGTAGATATCTCTAAAAAGGCTTAAGTTTGAGGCTAATCGGATTAATCTCTAATTCGAAATTTATGTCTTCAAGCGTAAAATATCGTATTATAAAACATTAACTTACCTTCGCAAAATTTCGAGTGTTCGTGGCCTCGTGGTTCAAATCTGACATTTTGGAGCGGGCTCAAGTTTGAGAGCCTGAATAGGTCTAAAGTTGGAATATAATGCAGATGATCTTTTAAGGATGAAAAAAAACGTATTAAAAAAAAGCTATTCAAGCGTACTTTTTACGTGAGCGGTACCTGAAAAGACCCGAAAATCGAAAAAATAATCAGATGCTTACGAAGAAAAACCGTTTACAAAGAGACGGGACCGTTGAACAGTCAAAAAAAAGGAAAAGATGCGGATATGAAAATACCTGCAGAGCGGGTTTAAAGGACTGCTTACCAACGTTGCAAAAATGAAAGAAATCTGATATATTTCCAAACTTTGCAAAAATCGAAGCAATATCCACCTGAGTTCTGTCGGGCAAGGCATTTGGAACAATATCAATGCACAAAGACGGAAAGCAGAAATCACAAACAACAAACACCATGAAAAGCCCATATTTCAAGACTTACACAGCTAAGCCTGATGAAATTGAGAAAAAGTGGCTTCTGGTAGATGCAGAAGGGGAAACCCTTGGCCGCCTGGCAAGTAAAGTTGCCATGATCGTTCGCGGTAAGCATAAGCCAGAGTTTACACCTCATATGGATACAGGCGACAACGTGGTTATCATAAATGCCGAAAAGATTCGTCTTACAGGCAACAAGATGACCGACAAACAGTATTTCCGCTACACCGGTTATCCGGGTGGGGAGCGTTTTTCTACACCAGCCGAGCTGATGGAGAAAAACCCGACCAAAATTATTATGAAAGCGATTAAAGGTATGTTGCCAAAGAACAGACTTGGCCGCAAGCTTTTAACCAATGTGCGTGTGTATGCCGGTCCGGTACATCAGCAGACAGCACAGAATCCGGAAAAAATAACCCTCTGATACCATGGCCCAAGTACAAGCAATAGGAAGAAGAAAAACATCAACGGCCCGCGCATACCTTAAAAAAGGTACCGGCAAGATTGTAATCAACAATAAAGAGTTTACCGAGTACTTCCCAACCAAGGCGAGCCAGAATCTGGTTACGATTCCTTTAACGGTTACCGGCCTCGAAGGCGAGTACGATGTTAAGATTACGGTAAGAGGCGGCGGTATTACCGGTCAGGCCGGAGCATGTCAGCTCGGTGTTGCCCGCGCTATTCTGTTGATTGATGAAGAAAAACGCGGTGTGCTACGTGAAAACGACCTGCTTACCCGCGACAGTCGCATGGTAGAACGCAAGAAATACGGTCAGCCTAAAGCGCGTAAGAAGTTCCAGTTCTCCAAGCGTTAATATTTTTTCTCGCATCTTTGCGAACCTTAAACTAATAACAGTACAGTATAGTCTTTCGCACACCATCACACATACATAGTGACGCCAACCCGGAGTGTTTACCAATAGCATATTGCCAATGGCAACTTTAAACGGTAAATCGGAGCGGCGAATGATCTGTGTAGAGGCTTAACTCAACTAATAAAATATATTATGGCTAATGCAGCATCCATCGAAGAGCTACTGAAAGCAGGAGCTCACTTCGGTCACCTTACCCGTCGTTGGAATCCAAAGATGAAAGAATTCATCTTTATGCAGCGTAACGGAATTCATATTCTTGATTTAAACAAAACACGCACAAGTCTGCAAGAGGCACTCGATGAAATCGGGAAAGTTGCGCGTTCAGGAAAAAAAGTTCTTTTTGTAGGAACTAAAAAACAAGCTCAGGAAATCGTTAAGGAAGAGGCGCTTCGTTGCGGCCAGCCTTTCGTAACCCACCGCTGGCTTGGCGGTATGCTTACCAACTTCTCGACTGTGCGTAAAAGCATCTCCAGAATGGAAGAGATAGCAAAAATGCAGACAGACGGAACATACGAGAACCTGGTAAAGAAAGAGCGCCTTACACTCGATCGTGAAAAAGAAAAGCTTGAGCAAGTTCTGGCCGGTATTGCCAATATGAACCGCATGCCGGGCGCTATTTTTGTGGTAGATATTGTGAAGGAAGAGATTGCGATTAATGAAGCACGCAAGCTCAATATCCCGATTTTTGCACTGGTAGATACCAACTGTGATCCCAACGTACCGGATTACATTATTCCTTGTAATGATGATGCCGCTAAAGCTATACAGCTTATTGCTTCTAATGTAGCCGATGCTATAATCGAAGGTGTTGCAGAGCGCGACGCTATGGAAGAAGAGCAACTGGCTATGGAAGCTTCTGCTGAGTCAGATTCAGATTCCGGAGCAGGCAAAGACGCTTCCGGCTCAGATGATGACGAAGATGGCGACGAAGATGGCGAAAAGAAGCCTCAACGCCGCAGAAGACGCCGCACCACGAATTAAATAAAGAATTTCGATCATTTATTTCGATTTAGGAAAGACAACCTGCCAAAGCTCCATTACCGGTATGCAGCGGCCGGTTGTCGTGTATTGCAAGTACAGAAGAAAGTTTCATGCCTGCAGATAATCGAATGTGATTAGATCAATTTTTTTTATAGTCAGGCAGTAGTTTGCTTAAAAATATGCTAAACCAGGCATTTAAAATTAGATATAAGATTAAAGTAAGTACCTGTCTTTAGCACTTAGAACGACTATTATCAACCAGAACTCCAAACTAAATACGCGTGTAAGCGCGGTTTTTTAATTATGAGTATTTCAGCAGCAGATGTAAAAAAGCTTCGTGATATTACCGGAGCCGGAATGATGGACTGCAAGAAAGCACTGTCCGAATCGGGTGGAGATATGGATGCCGCGATTGAATACCTGCGTAAAAAAGGCCAGAAAGTTGCCGAAAAACGCGCAGACCGTGATGCCAAAGAAGGTGTAATTGCCGTTCATCTTGCCGAAGATGGCAGTAAAGTGGCAGCTGTAGAATTAAATTGCGAAACAGATTTTGTTGCCCGTAATGAAGAATTTATGGCAAACGCAGCTGATTTTGCCAAACTTGCATTCGAAAACGACTCTGCCGACGCCGCTTCGTTTAAAGCATTACCGTATAATGGCTCTACAGTAGAGAAGCAGCTCGAAACTCTTGTAGGGAAAATTGGCGAAAAAATCGATGTAAGAAGCGTTAAACTTCATACAAGCAGCGGACAAATTGTTAGCTACATTCACCCGGGTAGTAAACTGGCCGTACTTGTAGACTTCGAAGGTTCTCTGAAGAATGAAGAAGTAGGTAAAGATGTAGCTATGCAGGTTGCAGCAATGTCGCCTATCGCTACAAAAAGAGAAGAAGTAGACGCATCTGTACTCGATAAAGAACGCGAAATTGCCAAAGAGCAGCTTATCAACGAAGGCAAGCCCGAGAACATTGCAGAAAAAGCCGCAGAAGGTAAACTTCGCCGCTTCTTTGAAGAAAGAGTTCTTCTCGAGCAAAAATTTGTGAAAGACGGAAGTATTACCGTTGCTGAATATTTGAAACAGCAGGGTGAGCCTACTGTTAAAACATTCCTTCGCCTGCAGCTCGGCGAAAACTGATTCATTTCTTAAAGGCTGCCCATTATGGGTGGCCTTTTTTATATCTATACAGGATAAGGCTATGTATAAACGCGTTTTACTGAAATTAAGCGGGGAAGCCCTGCTCGGCGAACAAGGACATGGTATTGATGGCAAGGTTTTAGAAGCCTATGCAGAGGAAATAAAAGATGTACATGAAAGCGGAGTTCAAATTGCGATTGTTATAGGTGGAGGCAATATTTTCCGCGGTATGAAGGCTGCGACTTTTGGAATGGATCGTGTACAGGGCGACTATATGGGCATGCTTGCTACTATGATCAATAGCATGGCTTTACAGGATGCCCTTGAGAAAAAAGGGGTGCAAACCAGGCTTCAGTCTGCTATAAGAATGGAGCAAATTGCCGAACCGTTTATAAGAAGAAGGGCCGTTCGTCACCTCGAAAAAGGCCGTGTGGTTATTTTCGGCGCAGGCACAGGAAACCCATATTTTACCACAGATACTGCAGGCTCTTTGAGAGCTATCGAAATTGAAGCCGACGTTATTCTAAAAGGAACCCGGGTAGACGGTGTATTCGATAAAGATCCTGAGAAAAATGAAGATGCAAAAAAATTCGACGTTATCTCTGGTGATGAAGTGTTATCAAGACGTTTATCCGTGATGGATCTTACAGCTTTTACGCTTTGCCGCGATAACAGAACGCCCGTTATTGTGTTTAATATGAATAAA
The DNA here is from genome assembly GCA_022565805.1 of Balneolales bacterium. GTDB lineage: Bacteria > Bacteroidota > Rhodothermia > Balneolales > Cyclonatronaceae > Cyclonatronum. The sequence goes on along the minus strand of JAIULZ010000014.1, from coordinate 23,306 downwards.
AAGGGCAACTTTTTAAAAGTGATTAAAAAGGAAAAAGTAGGTACGCTGGTTGAATGGACGCATTAATTGCTTAGCGGCTTATTTACAGATTTGGCCTAAAAGTATTATCTTGAAGATTCTGTATTGAGCTTTATTTCGGCATTAATTTCTATTTTAATGCCGATTAGACAAGAAGATTTTTAAATCACAACCGAAGGGAAGAAGGTTTACGTAATGATTTTATCAGAACTCCAGATTTATTTCGACACCGCAAAAGAGGAAATGGATGAAGCCATTGATTTCCTAAAACGGGAATTCGGCCATATTCGCGCTGGCAAGGCAAGTCCGGCTTTACTTGATGGTGTGAAAGTCGATTACTATGGCAGCCAGACCCCTATTAGTCAGGTGGCTAATGTTTCCGCACCTGAAGCCAGACTGCTCGTGGTTCAACCCTGGGAAAAAGCAATGATTGCTCCGATAGAAAGGGCGATACAAGCCTCTAACCTTGGTTTAAACCCACAAAATGATGGTATACTAATTCGTATTCCTTTGCCAATGCTTACAGAAGAGCGCAGGCTTGAGCTTGTAAAGGTCGCGCGCGATACAGCAGAAAAGGCTCGAGTGAGTATTCGTAATTCCCGTCGTGATGCTAACGATGGAATTAAAAAGGAAGTTAAAGACAGCTCTCTGCCGGAAGACTCCCGCTATGGAGCCGAAGAAGAAATTCAGAAGTTAACAGACAGCCATATCCAGAAAGTGGATAAACTACTCGAAGATAAAGAAAAGGAAATAACGAGTATCTGACAACTTGCAGACTCGGCAGAATAGTAAGGCCGGTGCGTATCGTATCCGGCCTTTTTTGGCTTTAGTGTTATTACTGTTGCAATAGAGTAAATCGTGTCTGCCTTCCTAAATCGTCATCTGATTATTCCCTTAAATACACAGTATTTGTGAATAGTCCGAAATTCGTTGCCGCTGATAGTTTAACGTTTAACATACCGCTCAATAAATTCGGTTTGTGTGCATATCGCTTTGATTAAATAGATTACCTTAAGAATGTATTTATCTGAATTAGCTCTTCACGGTTTCAAAAGCTTTGCCAATAAAACTACCGTTAGGTTCGATAGCGGTATTACAGGTATTGTTGGACCCAACGGGTGTGGTAAGTCGAATATCGTAGATGCACTTAGGTGGGTTTTGGGAGAGCAACGCGCAAGCTTATTACGTTCTGGAGCCATGCAAAGCGTTATTTTTAATGGTACTGCAAATAAAAAGCCGCTGGGTATGGCAGAGGTTTCCTTAACTATCCAAAACAGTAAAGGAATACTACCCCTCGAATATACCGAGGTTACAATTAGTCGTCGCCTCTACAGATCCGGAGAAAGTGAATACTTGCTCAATGGCTCGGTTTGCCGGCTCAAAGATATTGTAGAATTGTTTATGGATACGGGTATGGGGCCTGGAGCCTATTCGGTAATTGAGCTCAAAATGGTTGAGGAAATACTCAACGATAAAAATAACGACCGCAGAAGGCTTTTTGAAGAAGCCGCCGGCGTTACCAGATATAAAGAGAAGCGTAAACAAACCCTGCGTAAACTTGACGAGACAGTAGAAGATTTGCAGCGTGTAGAAGATATCCTGGTTGAAATCCGTAAAAAGACCAGATCGCTACAGCTGCAGGCCGACAAGGCAAAAAGAGCCAAAGAATATCACGAAAGGCTTGAAAAATTAGATCTTGCATGGTCTCGTTTTGAGTATTTAAATCTTCAGGAAAAACTCGTGCCGTTGCAAGATCGAATTGTTACGGTCGAGAAGGAGAAAAACCAGCTGGAACAAGAATATAGCGCTCTGGAAGAAGTAGAAGTACTCGCTCAGGAAAAGCTCGTAGAAAGAGAAAAAATGCTAAGTGTGGCTCGACAAAACCTGAACGAGATAAGCAGTAAATTCAGAGAGACAGAAACTACTATTCGAATTAATAAAGAGAAAATACGAAATGAAGGTAAGGTTATTTTCCAATTCGAACAGGATATAGATCAGGCGGAAAACGACATCACTGATCTTAAAAGAACGAAAGTAGCTGCCGAAAATACACTCAAAGAAAAAAATGAATCTTTACTGCACAGCAGTGAGAATCTCGATAATTATCGTGAGATCTTTAAAAATATAGATTTGGAAGCGGGTGAACTGCGGCGAAAGGTAAATAACTTCAAAAGAGAGCAAGATGCACTTGCAAACCAGATAAACCAGCTCCAATCTACGAAAATACGGCTCGAATCGCGCTTGGAAAGTTTAAGGGAAGATCAGCAGCGTATTGTTTTACAGCAGGAAGAGCTGGAAGAACAGCTCATGATTAGCGGTAAAGATGTTGAAATACTTGATTCTCAGATGCATGAGCAAAAAGAGAAATACAGGCTGGCCGAAGAAAAGCTGGAGCATATTCGGGCTGAAAAAGATCGGGCACAAACATTGTTAAGCGATTTAAAAGATCAGCTCCGAGAAGCTAATTCGAAAAAAGATGCTTTGGAATCTGAAAAAGAGCTGGTAGAACAAATTGTTCGTTCGCACGATGCTTTCCCCGGTAGCGTGCAGTTTGTACTTAGCGAAGCCCGTAAATTATTTGGAAAGGATAATGGAAAGTATCAGGTGCTCACAGATGTGTTGTCAACAGATCAGGCTCATGCTGTAGCACTGGAAGCAGCTCTTGGAGATGCATGTTATCTAATTGTAGCAGATGATGATAATGATACTCAACAGGCTTTTTCCTGGCTTCGCGAACAGAAAAAAGGCAGGGTGTCTATGGTATCGGTTTCCCATCTGGCTCAAGTGAAACAAAATGGCAGAGTGCCCGACTTACACGAAAACTCAATTGCATGGCAGGTAGCTTGTCCTGCAGGTGCAGAGCCAATACGGGACCTATTGCTTCATAATATTTGCCTCGCCGACTCTTTTGATCAAGCTGTTGTGCGTGCTGCCGAAAGTGAAGGGTTAAGCTGGGTAACTCCTGGCGGAGATCTTGTTACAAGTCAGCAGATTCGTAAAAGCGGTAGTCTGGATAAGAACGTTGGTTTACGCGTAGGCCTTAAAGATCGCTTGTCGGGCCTCGAACAGGAAATTAGCGCGGCTACAGAGAAAGCTGCACGGCTGGATTCAGAAATAACCAAAACTGCACAATTCCTTCATGAGCTAGATGAAAGCAGTGCTAGAGAGGTTGTTCGTACTACTGAGCAACAGCTGAGGAGAACGGAACAGCGACGCACCGCAACCTTATCTGAACGTGAGCTTTATCAAAAAAGTAAAGCAGAACAAACACAACGTTTGGAGACGTTAGATAATCAGATCAAACAAGGTGAGACACAGCTCGCAGAGGTTATACCCCGGTTTGATGAGCTCAATTATCAAATTGAGACTATAATAGAAGAACAGCTGAAAATGCGTAATGAGCTACGTTCAAAAGAAGAGGCCAGGCAGCGGGCTCAACAGTCTATGAATGATGCGCGTGTTAAAGAGCAACAACTTCGATCGGAAGCTGAGGCCTATGAGCGGGAAATAGCAAAATCTGCAGAATCGGTACAAACTATAAAGACCAGACTCGATCAACGTGCTGCTCAGGCTAAAGAAAGTCGGGAAAAGATTCAAAAACTAACAGAGGAAACCGAAGAGCTAGAATATTATTTAGATGAATTGGCAGATAGCCGGAACAAAAGTGATCAGCAGTATAAGGAAGCAGAAGAGGCTACAGCTCAGCAACGCGGCAAAATTCGTCAGCTTGAGGATCAGTTAAGGCAGTCTGTGCGAAAAAAAGAAATTAACACAGGATTGTTGCATCAGCTTCAAATTGAGGAATCACGTTTTGAAATGCAGGTTAAGAGCCTGAGTGATCATGTGTGGGAAACGTACAGCAAAATGATGGAACAGCTTGAAGAAGATTTTCCTGAAGAGGTAGCTCCGGAAGAAGCGAAACGGGAAATTCAAAAGCTGAAGGAACGGTTAAAGACAATTGGTGAGGTAAATCCGCTGGCTATTGATCAGTACGAAGAGGAAAAAGAACGCCTCGATTTTTATGAGGGTCAGGTAGCGGATCTTAAAGAGGCAGAGCAAAAGCTTCGCAATACGATTAAAGAAATTAATGAAACGGCAAGCGACCGTTTTCTACAAACATTTGAGCAGATTAGAACACATTTTAAGCGAGTGTTTAGTATGCTTTTTATGGAAGATGATTTTTGTGATCTTCTTCTCGAGGAAAAATCAGATGATCCGCTAGACCATAAAATTGAAATTATAGCCAAACCGAGGGGCAAGAGGCCATCAAATATTGAGCAGCTGTCGGGTGGGGAGAAAACATTAACCGCTATTGCACTATTGTTTTCTATTTATCTTGTAAAGCCATCACCCTTTTGTATTCTTGATGAGGTAGATGCACCTCTCGATGACGCAAACGTAGAGCGGTTTACCGGTTTAATACGTCAATTTAGCGAGGATACTCAGTTTATAGTTATTACTCACAATAAGAAAACCATGGAAAAAGCTGAAGTAATGTATGGTGTTACCATGCAGGAAACAGGCGTGAGCAGACTGGTTGGCGTTCGTCTCGATGGAAAAGAAGTTGCATGATAAAGGCACGGTAAGAGGATACCAATTGTTTTATTATGCTGATGCAGAAGGCTTTGAAACCTATCGATTACACGTCTTCTGTTTTTTTACCCCGATCTTGCGGGAATCTGGCGTTGAATACAAATGAAATAGAAGATTATTCATAGCCTTCTTATACAGATATCTCTAAATAATATTTTATCCGAAAAAAAGAGCTTTTTTTCAATTGCTCTACTTTCAAATTCTTGCATTATGGCACGCAAATTCGACATACCCGCAATTTATAACTCAAATATTATCCGTCAAATAAAGGAATCCAGACAAATACTGGATCCCCGGAAAAAAGACCTGGATCCTGTTGTTGCAGACTTCGGGCCCGTGCATTTTATTATTCCCCGGCACTTTGGTTTTTGCTACGGAGTAGAAAATGCAATTGATATTGCCTACAGAACAATTGAAGATAATCCGGATAAGAATATATATCTGCTCAGTGAAATGATTCATAACCCGACTGTTAATGAAGATTTATTGGGGCGGGGCGTACAATTTCTTTTTGATACAGATGGAACCGTACGCATACCAATAGAATCGTTGCACGAAGATGATATAGTAATTGTGCCGGCATTCGGTACAACCATAGAAATTCAGAAAAAACTGGAGTCCCGCGGAATAAACCCATATCAGTTCGATACTACTTGCCCGTTTGTAGAAAAAGTTTGGAAAAGAGGAAACCAGCTTGGGAAGAAAGAAAACGCGCTGGTTATACATGGCAAACATACTCATGAAGAAACAAGAGCAACATTTTCGCATAGTGCCGCGGCATCTTCGGCGGTTGTTGTAGTATTAAACCCGGAGGAAGCACAAATCCTGGCCGATATTATGCTTGAAAAGAGACCGCTGTCCGATTTTGAAACGTATTTTTCGCATAAATGCACGCCAGGATTCAATCCGCTGAAAGACCTCAACAAGTTTGGCGTAATAAATCAAACTACTATGCTTGCGACCGAAACACAGACTGTAATGGATATCCTAAAAGATGCGGCTTTACAAAAGTATGGGGAAGAAAATATCAAGAATCATTTTGCAGATACTTCAGATACACTCTGCTATGCTACCAACGAGAATCAAGGCGCAACAAGGTCTTTACTTGCAACCGATGCAGACTTTGCGCTAGTTGTTGGAGGATATAATTCTTCAAACACCATGCACCTTACTGAGCTTTTAGAACAGTCTTTCCCTACCTATCAGATTAGGGATGCTTCAGAAATGAAGTCGCCGCACGAAATTCATCATTTTGACCAATGGAAAAAAGAGGTATTAATCAGTCGCGACTGGCTTAAAATTCCTAAAGACAGGCCATTAAAAGTAGCCATAACATCGGGTGCCTCATGTCCGGATGTTCTTGTAGACGAAGTGATGCTAAAAGTTCTAAGCTATTTCAAGAAAGTAAGACAGCTTGATGAAGTCATGTCGGAATTTCGACATGAGCCAGCGTAAGTGGAAAATTGCATGGCTTAATTGATGAATCGTGCTCTAATGATTGAGTTGTTAAACAAAATTGAACAACTCAATCATTAGTCGATTACAAGAAAATAAGAAAGTCGTCTTGGGCTTACTGAGCGAATGCTAACGTTTAGCTCATTACTTTCAACAATAACAACAGGCTCGATAAAACCAGTGTTATCACTTTCTATATCTGTATAATTAACAACAGCCCTTATAAGAAGCCGCTCTCTGGATTGCCTGTATTGCGAAACAGGAACATTATAACGAACCGTAATGATAGATGGTGACAATGCAACTCTGCCATGTCTTGGGGTACCCTCTAGTTCTACCGGAATTCTAAGTTCACCTTCTGTAAACTCAGCGATTTGTGCATCGAGCAGAACGCTGGAGTGGCTTAATCGAACTAGTTCATTACTTTGTTCTAATTGTATCTCAGTACTGAAAGACTGATTCAAATTTTCTAAAGTAACGGTGCGTGTAGGCCAGCTTTTAATATTTTCTACTAAAGAACGGGCTCCCGACACAGTTACACTATCTGGGATAAGTCTTGGCTCACCAATAAGACCAAACTGCCTGCGAATTTGCAGGTCTATATTACTTTTTACGGGAACTCTACGGCTAAGGGCCTCTTCCATTTCTACCGTTACAGCAGCAGGTTCTACTCTGGCAAGACTAATATCCTGAGCAGAAGCCATTTGAAGCTGAATGGTATCATATAGATTTGTATTGGACAGATCAAGGTCTACCATTACTGCTGGTAAATTGCCGTATAAATTAAGAAGTTTCCAGCCTTCTCCTGTAAAGGTCGCTGTAGTATAATCGGGTAGTTGCTGTACAGGTGCCATATTTTCCGGGAATTCTCCGTAAGAGAGCGGAATCTGAACGGTAACAACAAAATCTCTGCCTAAGTTGATTAAAAGCCAAAGGCCGGCTGCAATACTAAACGCAAAAACAAAAACGATTAATTTTTCAGACTGCTGCATTTCCGACCCTTTATTGGCAGCGGAAGAGTGAGGTAACTGAAGCTTTCCCCGTATTTTTTCAATAAAATTATAGAATCGGGACATACTTTTGAAAAACGTTAATTAAGCAGTTATTTAACAATAATTTCGTCTATAACATCAAGCTGTACACGTTTGTTTAACTTTTCGCGCAGCTCTGTACGTTGGAAATGAAGTTCCTGTCTCCAAACCTGAGAATCGGTTCTTATAAAAAGAGTGCCCTGCTTGAGCCATGTTTCCAGTATATGACCCATAATTTTAGTACCTGCAACCTCTGGTAATACAGCCATTGCCATAGCTCTTTTAACCCGAATCTGTTCGGGATGTTCATTAAGATACGATTTTAATAAATCGCCAATGGCACGGGGTTTTTTAGAATATGGACTCATGGCAAAATTATCTTAGAAAGCTTTTGAAAACGTTTATTAATCCGTCTTATTCCTTATTAAACTCATGCGTCGGATATCCTGTATTGTATAAGAATAAATATATTGCTTTTAAATGGCATTCTCTTATCTAAATAAGATAATTCATTTAGAATGATAAATGAGCCGGTATTCAATCATTTTACAATAGGAGAAGGCATGTCAAAATCACACTATTGCACGCCATTATTCGTGGAGTAAAAAATTCTCGAATAGATAGTCTACACCCTTGGTGTATTTTTGTACTAAAATCAATTACTAACAAAATAGAAGCTTTTTCAAAGCCTTCTAAGACCCTTTTTGGTAAGCTTAGTATTTTTTGTGATACGTTTGGTGCAAGATTCTGTTATCTCATATTCAGATGCACGAGTTTATGGACAAAAAAAAGAGTTATCCTTCGCAGGATAACTCAAGAGTTTTGGTCTTATGATTGCCGGGAAATAAGGTAACTCAAATTTGATCATTAATTAAAGTGTGCTTTACCGTCTGACACTAATTCAAATAGCTAAGTAACCTTTTTAAGCAGATGCTTTCCTTTTTTCATAAACAGGAGGTGCATCATCTTCGATAGTAGAACGTGTAATAACACAACGGTCTATATTCCGCATAGTAGGAAGGGTGAACATAATATCAAGCATAGATTTTTCCATAATTGATTTGAGTCCACGTGCTCCTGTTTTGCGAGCCATTGCTTTTTTAACGATAGCTTCGAGAGCTTCTTCCTCAAAATCCAGTTTTACGCCTTCATATTCAAACAGCTTTTTGTACTGTTTAACGATAGCGTTTTTGGGTTTGGTCATTATTTCGATAAGTGTTTCACGATCCAGTTCATGCAATCCTGAAATTACAGGTAGCCGGCCAATCAATTCGGGTATAAGGCCAAATTTTTGAAGATCTTCCGGCTCGGTAAATGTAAAGATATCGGGATGAGTTTTATCGAACTTTACCTGATTTGTGCTATGAAAACCCATAGAGCTAGTAGATAATCTCCGCGAAATAACATCAGCAAGCCCGTCGAAAGCTCCACCACAAATAAACAAAATATTTGTGGTATCTACCTTAACAAAGCTTTGCTCGGGATGTTTCCTGCCGCCTTTAGGCGGAACATTAGCAGTTGTTCCTTCCAGAATTTTTAGCAGTGCTTGCTGCACCCCTTCTCCTGAAACATCTCTGGTGATACTCGGGTTATCACTTTTACGGGCCACTTTATCCACTTCATCAATATAAACGATACCTTTCTGGGCTTTCTCAACATCGTAATCCGCTGCCTGTAAAAGGTTTGATAAAATACTTTCAACATCTTCACCTACGTAACCTGCTTCGGTTAAGGCAGTCGCATCGGCAATAGTAAAAGGTACATCAATCATTCTGGCTAGTGTTCTGGCCAAAAGGGTTTTACCGGAACCGGTTGGCCCGAGTAACAGAATATTGCTTTTGTCTATTTGTATATCATCACCATTGCCTTTCGAGCTGGCTGCTGCATTACTAATTCGTTTATAGTGGTTATAAACGGCAACTGACAATGTTTTTTTGGCGTATTCCTGACCAATTACGTATTCATCCAGCTTGGTTTTAATTTCTACAGGTTTAAGCAGCGGCTTATAGTTTTCAGTTCTGCTGCTTTCCTTTCTTGCCAGATCGTTTTTAACAATGCCTGCTGCATCGTTAATGCAATAGTCGCAAATATAAACGTCGGGACCGGCAACCATACTATTTACCTGGCTGGACGATCTCCCGCAAAAGGAGCAATGTATACGGTCTTTCCGTGATTTACCACTCATATAAAAGGTTCTTGAATTTTAGTGATGCGATTATAAACAAACACCATAAGCAATACTCCTTCAAAGTACGAAAAAGCATTCTGGAAATTAATCGGGAATTGAATTAGCAAGGTGTGTTTAAAAAAAGGCTGTATTCACAACAACTGCAGCTAAGTGCTTTGTGCAAAATACAGCCGGATATAAAAAAGTAAAATTTAATATGGCAGGAAACGTCAATTAATTAAGAACGTTTCATAACCTTATCAACTAAACCGTAGCTATGTGCCTCATCAGCTGTCATCCAATTATTACGATCTGAGTCACGAATAATTTCTTCGAGGGTGTGACCGGAATGATCTGCAATAATTTGGCTCAACGATTTCTTAAGACGAAGAATTTCGCGTGCTTCAATTTCGATATCACTTGCCTGACCTTGAACACCGCCAAGAGGTTGGTGAATCATTACTCTCGCATTAGGAAGCACAGAACGCTTGCCTGCAGCACCTGCAGTTAGAAGTACAGCACCCATAGAGGCTGCCATACCCATACAGGTGGTTGCTACGTCGCATTTAACATACTGCATAGCATCGTAAATTGCCAGACCAGCAGAAACAACACCGCCGGGACTATTTATGTAGAGGTTAATATCTTTTTCGGGATCTTCTGACTCCAGAAAAAGAATCTGAGCCACAATATTTCCGGCAACGGCATCATTAATTGGCGTTCCCAGCATAATAATTCTGTCTTTTAAAAGCCTGGAATAAATATCGTAGGCTCTTTCTCCTCTTGAAGTGGTTTCAATAACCATTGGAACCAGATTATTGGAAATCTGTGTGCTGTAAGCCGGATCGAAAGATACGGGATCGAAAACGGGTTGTTTAGGTATATGCATAATAGCTTGCTATAATAATTTCGAATGTTGTAATCGGGAGGCCTGTAAAAATTAAATCTGCGTTTTAATCTTCTAAAATAGAGTAAAAAATCAGATCAATTAGACCAAAGAATGATATAATGTTTTGCTGATTTATTAATGTACAGTTTTGAATACGATTAAACAGTATTTAAATCTGCTAATAATGTGATCTTGCAAAACAACAATAAAGAAGCATCAGACGTGCCTTATACCACAAAATCTCTTTGTATTACGCTTCCTTATTCGAGTATTTTGTTTCGTAATCTTCTTTGCTTAATTCGTTAATCTTAACCTCATCCATTAGTTTAGCGAAAAGCTTATCGGTGCGAATACGCATGCGTAGGTTCTCCAGTTGCTCGGACTGCGAAGCGTAGAAATTCTTCAGCATTTCGGCGGGAAGCCCCATTTTTGCAGCTTCAAGCTGGAAAAAGTTATCGATATCTTCGGCATTAATCTCTGTTTCGGGATACTGATCGATTAATCTGGATACTATAAAGGTCCATTTCCCTTCATTTTTAAGTGTCGTGGCATTTTCCTGCACATAATCTTCTTCGTTGAATCCAGCAGGGATTTCGCCGTTGTTTTCCTGTTTCAGGCGCTCAATTCTATCGCTAAGAATTTGCTTTGCAATATTTTTCGGGACTTCAAAATCGTGGGATTCAACCAGATTCATAACCAGCTTATCTTTTAAAAGATCATCGGATGTAGAATCGAAGTAATCTTGAATTCGGCTTTTTAAGAAACTTTTGAATTCTTCTTCATTTGTAGCTTCATCACGACTGTTCTGCTTAAAAAACTCTTCGTTAGTTTCGGGCATAGTGTGCGTTTTAACAGCCTTAAGCGTTACTTTAAAGGTCTCTTTATCATCGCCTTCACCCATTTCAATAGTAACGGACTCACCCTTCTTTTTACCTATAAGTGGTTTGTAATCAGTACTTGACTGGCTCTTAAGATCTAGCTCCATATCGTCGTCGCGATCTTCTGTTTCTTCGCCATTGGCATCAAGTTTAACCACATCTGCGGTAACACGGCTGTCTTCTGTAGCGGGTTCTTCTGTTTCAGACCATTCTGCAGATCTCCGTAATGTGAATTCGTATTCTTTTTCGACTTCTTCATCGGTTACATCATGCACAAGTTTATCTACTTCTACAGAAGATATATCGGTGAGCTCAAACTCCGGCTTAACGCCGATTAGGAACTCAACAAGTAGTTTCCCATCATTATATTCCAGTTTAGACATTTCGGGCTCGCCCACGGGGCTATGATTGGGGATTATTTCCTTTTGAAATGTTTCCTGAACGAATTCGTCTATCTGTTCATTTTCAACTTCTTTACCAATTCTTTTTTTAATGAGCCCCATTGGAGCGGTTCCTGATCTGAAACCAGGGATATTCATTTGTCTGCGATACTTGCGCAACGCTTTATCAATGCGGGGACCTAAGTCGCTTTGGTCGGCTTCAATAACAATTTTCTTGTCTACGGAAGTAATATTTTCAACGGAGATATTCACGAATATCGATATTAGTGGTTTAAGTGAAGTAGTCTTGGTTTACGCTGATATTCTATGGTAGCAGCGTAAAAAAACGCTTGTTAAGCTTTGTTTGCAGTACTATTTAGTACCTGTGTAAATTCAAATTTTATGAACCCAATACCTGTAAATTCACATCTATAACATTTTTAGTTTTTGATCGAAATCATAGATAAAAAGGCTTCCTGTGCATTTATAGAAAAGATCTATGCACAATGCAGTGAGTAAGAATTTAACAGGGAGTTTAAAGAATCCCGAATTCAGAAAGGCGTCAATCTGATTGTTGCTCTTGCGGCTTGGGAAAATAACATCTGCATTGTGTAAATGAGAAGTTGCTAAAACTAAGCAATAATCTTGATCTGGAATTCTTGGGTGAGGCAAAGCAAACGAATGAAATTGAAGCAGGTTTGCAATTGTTCAGCTTGGCTGATGGTAAAAATGTGGTCGTTTACTAAGTGCTGTTCGCCCCGATCAAAAGGATATTATTTTTGTCATCTGCCGAAAGAGATGAATCAGTATGTTGCCTTTAAAAAATCTGTGGAGTACGAGAGGGGGGACTCGAACCCCCACGCCTTGCAGCACTAGATCCTAAATCTAGCGTGTCTACCAATTCCACCACTCTCGCATTTGGTAGGTTAAAACCGAACCAAAAATCTGACAGATTTGCAAAATACTTCTTAAAAACGAAAATATCAATCTTTGTAGATTGATATTTCATAACGAACGACCATTTCAGTTTCTGAGAAACCCGAACAGTATTGTTTATAGCTATGTGCCCTGGACTGGAGTCGAACCAGCACGCCGTTTCCAGCACCACCCCCTCAAGATGGCGTGTCTACCAATTTCACCACCAGGGCAAGGAAGATTCCAAATATAAGGTAACTTTCATCTGAAATCAATACTACTTTGCTTAAAGAACTAAATAAAGGTGTAGTTGCAAAAGAGTTGCTACAAAAATCAGGGGTTCATACCAGATGTTTTTTTATCCTCTTTTTTTAGCTCGATTTCCTCAAACTCAGCATCTTCGATAGCCGAATAATCTTTTGAAGAACCTGGGTCTGCCGGCCGTTTGGCTGCATTGCTGTTACCGCTTTTTCCTCGCATAGCAGGTCGGTTAAAATAAGCATGAGAAGCCCATCGTATTAATAAAAATAGTATGATGAAAAAAATGAGATAGCGCATCATTTATGGCTTTATATAAACGCGTTCCTGCTTTATCGGCTCATTAAAAATATGATGCTCGATAAAGTCGAAATGGCTTTTATTGTTTACAAAATCGATATCATTCGCCCGGATAATTAGTACCGGAGATTTATTATAGTGCTTAAAAAAGTGATTATAAGACTCATTAAGCTCGTTAAGATAATCTGGCGATATTTGCTGTTCGTAGGTTCTGCCTCGTTTTTTAATATTTTCGAGCAAGCGTTCAACACTGCATTGAATAAAAACCATTAAATCGGGTCTTGCAGCTATACCACTCATAATCTGGTATATTTTGTCGTATAGCGCCAGCTCATCATCACTTAAATTAAGACGTGCAAATATACGGTCTTTATCAAAGATATAGTCAGAAACTATGAGGTTATCGAACAAATCTTTTGCCAGCAAACGTTGCTGTTGGTTAAATCTGCTGGAGAGAAATGCTAGCTGCGTTTGAAATGCATATCGTTCTCTGTCTTCATAAAATTTTGGTAGGAAAGGGTTTTCTTCAAACTCTTCCAGCACAAGCCTTGCCCTGTGCTTTTTTGAAAGCATTTCTGCGAGTGAAGTCTTCCCCGCACCAATTACGCCTTCAATAGCTATATAATCAAAAGTATTCACGGTAAAATCTACCAATTAAAAGCTGATTTGTAAACATCAAGATGAGGTGCCTCATCAATTAATTGAGAAACCGTTTTCTTGTGAACAGGATGTTGCCATGCTGGGTAAATCTCGAGTAAAGGAAGTAATACAAACAAACGGTTGGTAATTTCTTTATGTGGAACAATGAGTTGATCTGTATCGATAATGAGACCATCGTAGCTTATTATATCTATGTCTATGGGTCTGTTAGACCAGCGCGGGGCATGCAATAACCTGCCACAAGACTTTTCATATAGCTTTATTTCGGTTAATATGTCTTCGGGAGACAGGTTACACTCGCAAATTACACACGCATTAAGAAATATATTCTCTGCCGGACCTATGGGCTCGCTTTCCCAAATTGAGGAAGAGTTAAAAGAATGGGATAAACCAGTAGTGTTGTCTTTATGACTAATTAGCACCCTTTTAATAAAACGGCGAGCATCAATCAAATTATTCAAACGGTCGCCCTGGTTACTTCCTATCGCCAGAATTACCGTTGCCATTGGTTAGATATTTCTACATATGAGCAATCGAAGGGCATTGGAGGCTGTAGTTTGCGTATCGAGATAAATAAAGTACGTATTTGAGTAAATCGATTCAGAATTGCATTTCCGGTATTTTCTAAAAGTGTTTCGATTAGTTTTACCGGCTCAGCGTTCATCACCTCAGAAACAATCCTGCAAACCTCGCTGTAATCAATGGTAGTATTCAGATCATCGTTTCCAGAAACAGCTTTGTTATTTAATTCGATCTCAACATCTACCAAAAAGGTATTCTTGGTGATTTGTTCGAATTCAAAATACCCATGTCCCGCACGATATCTAAGGTCTTTGATTAAAATTTTGTTCATCGTTTCGGGATAATTGGGAATTTAAAGACTTGCCAGCTCAATCTTTTGCTGCAGATCTTTAATAATTTGTACATGCCTAGTACTGGTTTGTAAACGGTCTTCTATGGTGGTTATGGCGTGTATTACAGTAGAGTGGTCGCGACCACCAAACTGCAGACCTATGGACTTAAGGCTGGACTTAGTAAGCTTTTTTGCCAAATACATAGCAATTTGTCTGGCTTCAACAATTTCTTGTTTGCGTGTTTTCTCACGTACTTTATTCGTGTCGATACCAAAATATTCGCATACCAGAGATTGTATGTTTTCTACTGTTATCTGCTTATTGGTATCCTTTATCATGTCTTTAAGGATTCTTTTAGCAGTTGGTAAATCTATGACATCCAAATGTTGTAAAGAAGAAGCGGCAAGCAATTTAATGATAGCACCTTCGAGATCGCGCACATTAGATTTGAAATTAGTAGCTATGAACTCGAAAATTTTCGGATCGAACTCAATTCCATTATCCATCGCTTTGCGTTCCAGAATAGCATAACGTGTTTCGTAATCAGGCATTTGTAAATCGGCCGCAAGCCCCCAGTTAAATCGGGAAATTAAGCGTTCTTCAATATCGGGGATATCTTTTGGAGCGCGGTCGCTGGTTAAGATAATCTGTTTGCCCTCCTGATGAAGCGCATTAAAAATGTGGAAGAACTCTTCCTGAGTTTTTTCCTTGCCGCTAAAAAACTGGATGTCATCAATAATGAGTACATCTATGCTGCGATAAAGCATAGAAAACTCATTTGCACGGTTATTACGGATGGCCTGTACAAATTCGTTGGTGAAATCGTCGGAGGTGGTGTATAAGATATTTTTTTCGCCACGAAAATCCCTGCGAATCTGGTTGCCAATACTTTGGGTTAAGTGTGTTTTCCCTAAACCTGTACCCCCGTAAATAAAGAACGGGTTAAATGAATTATTTCCCGGTTTTTCTGCTATGGCAATACCTGCCGAACGCGCCAGTCTGTTACAGTCGCCTTCTATAAAGCGTTCAAAAACGTAGTTTGAATTCAGGTTGGAATTTAAACTACGTTTTTGAATGCCGGGTATAACAAATGGATTTTGTATTTGGCCAGCAGGATACGTGGGCATGCTGTTCACAGAATTCTGCCCGCCGTACTCAGAGGGTGATGGCCTTTGTGGTAGGTTTACGGAGTTGTAGTTACCCTGATAAGAATCGGGCGTGTTATCCACTTTTATGGAATACTGGAGCTTGCCATCTTTGCCGAGCACCGTCTTAATAGTAGTTCGGATGATGCTGTAGTAATGCTCTTCCAGCCATTCATACCAAAATTGCGAAGGCACCTGTATAGTAAGGGTATTACCCTCCATTCTAAGAGGCTTGATTGGCTCAAACCATGCAGAAAATTTTTGAGAATTTACCGACTCCTTTATGATACCAAGGCACTTCGACCATCTTTCAACTGCAAGCTCGCCTGATAGCGTTTTGAGATCTTGCTGAGACACGAATTATTATTAATTAAAGGGTAATGAGAAAATATTGTAAGTATTTATCCACAAATGGTGAGGTTCTTTGTTCTGTAACCACTCCCTAAAAATGGTGAATAATTTGCTCGATGTCAAAGTGTCGCGATCTGCGTCAGCAGCAGTTATCCACAAGTTATGTTCGCATAATAAGATTCTGATAATGCTTATCTAAGCTAAATTATGTGCTTTTATAAAAATGATGCTTGACACGTCTTAATATTGAGTTAACAGAGTTTGTTCCCCTCGAAATATGTGATGGGAAAGCATGGAATAAATTTACCCACAACTTATCCACATCGTTTAGGGGTATTATATGTGCCGCGCAACTATGAACCGATTCTTTTCTGAAAAGTCTTTATGTAATGACGTTTCCCATCTATTTTCGGGGAAACATCCTAGTATTTCATCGCCTAAATTTTCATTAATTTCGAACACAGCATATCCGCCGGCTTTTAAATTAATCTGAGCTAGTGATATGAGTGCTTTATACACAGAGGGTATGTTTTTATGAAACAGGGCAAGCCGGGGCTCGTAGTCTTTAACCTCCCGGTCAATTGTAGCACTATCGGCCTCAGGAATATAGGGTGGGTTTGAGACAATAAGGTTAAAGGATACCTCTGCTTCGGGAGGTATAATGCTTTCCGGAAGAGTTGGGATAAATAGGTCGTGCTCAAAAAAACTGATATCCGTTTTATGAGTAGAGGCATTTGTTTGAGCAAGTTCCAAGGTCTCTTTACTTATATCACAAGCATAAACATCCCAATCAGTTCGTTCTGTTTTTAAGCTAATGGGTATGCAGCCGGTACCAGTACCTATATCAAGTACCCTTACCCTTTCGGGTAAATCCATATTCAGGATGTATTCTACGAGTTGTTCGGTTTCCGGACGAGGAATAAGAGCAGAAGGATTTGTTTTAAACTCCAGACCAAAAAAGTCTGTACTACCTGTTAAATATTGAAGAGGTTCATTTTTAGCCCTTCGCAAGATTAGCGGTTTTAGCTCTTTAAGTTCGTCTGTGGTTAGTGGCCGGTCGAACATTAAGTATAAATCCAGCCTTTTACACTGTAAAATATGCGACAAAAGCCACTCAATACTTAGTCTTGGAGACGGGGAACCCTTTTCCTCAAAATAAGATGTAGCCCATTCCAGCATGGAGAGAACCGTCCAGTCTGCGGGTGGGGTTTTAGCTGGCATTCGTCTCGCTGTTCTCGTTCTCTTTACTTTCTTGAATGGTAAGGCCATGGCGCTCACAAAACTCGAGAACAAAATCGTATACGACCTGTTGCACCAAGGGTTCAACATTATCTGAGGAAGCAGAGCTGCCGCGAAAACCCATTCGTCCACCAGTAATTACGAAATCTATTTCCAGCTTGTCTTTAAGCTGTTTGATTAAGAGGGTTACAGTAGTGCTGGAGTTTATTAATTTGCGATGTTCTTCATAAATAAAAGCCAAAACGGCCTCTTCACTACGCGTTATAACATGTTTAAACGTATATTGAGGTTTAGTAGCCGATTGTAGATGCTCTCCGAACCGGGCAAGAGTGTCGGCAGGTCCGTAAATAGTGAATTTCCTGATACTGTCCATTACAATAAATTTAGGTAGAAATGTGTATGGTGTATTGTCTTGATTAAAATGATACTATTGCTGTTTGTAGTTGAGCTCGATTGTGTTGTTTACATACTTGACCAGAATTGTTCGAAAGGTTAACTAAATTTAGAATTTAGAATAAAGCACTTTCAGAAACCCTTTTAGAGCAAACGCCAGACTAATATTCGAAAATGAACATCTTCGCAGTTTTATGAGTTTAATATTGTATGAAAGAAACACGCGCTATTAACGTTATTCTGCATTTATAATAAACTTCTAATAACCATCCATAATGGTTTAACCATCCATAATGGTTTATTAATGCGATTCTGCGATTAAGCAGCAGTCACAGACAAGATGAATTTATGTCTGTGAAACATTAATGATGAAGCATTTTGGTTTCAATCTATCATGACTGATAAAATTGTTTCACGATATAGCAAATTTTATAATAATTTCAAAATATATAATTGATAATGTTCAGCTCTATTAAAATTGATCGGCTAAATAAAGTAATTAAATGCTCTTTATTGCTAAGTTTTTTCCTGCTGTTTCCCGCTATTGTTTTTGGCCAGCACTACATAGAGCCAGAGCTTAGACCGGCATCATCTCCGGCAAGCCCTCTAGACTACGATCTCCGTAATGGTGCCACATTCAACCTTAATATCACCAATTATGGCTTTTCAATAGCCGGTCAATATAATCGTGTAATAGGCAGAAATACAGAATGGACCGTACAAGGCCATTTTGGAACGCTAAAAGATTCCCGTGAACAAACCTTTTTCTTCTTTGGGCAGCAGGTTATCCCCAATAAATACAAACGGGTATTTAATTTTCCCGTAATGACAGGTTTTCGCCAGCGTTTATTTGCCAGATATATAGATGACAACTTTCGTGTGATGTTTACAACAGCTGCTGGGCCTGTATTCTCATTTTCGTACCCATATTTTGATGAGCAAGTTAGCGAAGATGGTACTCCATTCGGGGTACGGACAAACAGAGATAGAGTATTTGATGCGTTTCAAGGGTGGGGGGATGGATCGTGGGATATAGGCTATGCGGCAATTTCTGCTTTAGCTGTAGACTTTGGCACAAGTTTTAGTTCAATAACATCCCTCGAATTCGGTGTATTGGGTCAGTACTATCCTGATGGACTGCAAATTATGGAACCTAATTTACAGAGAGTTGATCAGCAGGGAAACCCTGTGGAAATAATTGTTGGTGGTGGGTTTGGTTCTCAGAAATGGTTCTTTACACCAACCATAACGCTTAAGTTTGGCGGAATGTGGTAAATAAAAGCGTTCTATTACGTATATATCATAGGAACCCATTCTTCTGGCTTAGATAAATCGCTGAGAAGTATATCTGGCTTGTGCTTTATTAAATCAGCTTTTGTATACGGGCCTGTAGCAACGGCAACACTCTTCGCACCAAAATATTGAGCGCAAAAAATATCGTTAGGAGTATCGCCGATAATGATGAGATCTTCGGGCTGCAATTGATCACCAAGCCGCTTTTTGCCAAGTTCAAATGCAATCGATGGCAAGTCTTTTCTTTCTTTATGATTACACCCAAAAGCACCATAGCTAAAAAAATCTCCAAGACCTGCACGATCAATTTTGATAAAAGCTGCTTCCTCAAAATTTCCTGTTAATAAGGCAACTTCATGGCCGGCATCTATAGTTTTCTCGATCGTTAACCGGGCGCCGTCGAGAGTAATTACATCTTCTGGAGTAAGCATTTGGGCTAATGCACTCAGGTATTTTTCTTTAGCCAGATCAAAACTAACGTTGTTGAGCCTGTACAGATCAATAATTTCAGAAAAAATATCACGGTCTGTTCTGCCGGCAAACTTCATTTCAGAATCTTGTGAAAGTTCACCACCTAATTCTGTTAACAAATGAAGCATAAGGCCGGGCATGAAGTGCTTTTTCATTCGAATAAGTGTACCATCAATATCGAAAAGTACAAGTTTTTTAGACATATAGCAGATAATTAAGAGGTAATAGAATTTTTAACTACTGCGCGTATTCATAGTTGTCAGAAAAAAAATCAATAAATAAAGATTTGTTGATTTCTGGTCAGCTGCAGACTCGGCACAGGGTAAGATTTAACTTAAGAAGCGTAAACAGGCAGAATTTAGTTCACCCAATAGAAACTCTGCCTGAATGGTTCTTTTTTGATAGATGCAAAGGCAAAAAGTTGTTGGGTATATCGTTCACGAGCAGACAATTAATAACAAATATCGTTCTGCTGTTGAAATAAATTAAAGCTAGAGTCCAAACACGAGAACATATATAAGCTAAATATTGATAGAATGTTGTATTGAAACACCGGTAATTTATAAAGTGATTTCGCCCCTGGTTGATCAGATTAAAATTTAAGCCATCACTTGTCGCAAGACAGTCCGAATTTTCTATATCCGATTGTAAATAGAGCATTCAAACTGTAAATGATATTGAGAAATCAGTTGTAAATCATGTATTTTAGGGAATACAACAAAGTTTAATTAAATAAAAAAAGCTATGGCTATTATTGAAGATATTGTTGCCCGTCAAATTTTTGATTCAAGGGGAAATCCTACTGTAGAAGTAGATGTAATTTTAGAAGACGGAGTTATGGGAAGGGCAGCTGTTCCATCCGGAGCCTCTACTGGCGAACTCGAAGCAATGGAGCTTAGAGACGGAGATACCAGTCGCTATCACGGTAAAGGAGTAACAAAGGCTGTCGAAAATGTTAATGATGTTATTGCAGATGAACTTATAGGTCATAATGTTTTTAATCAGGTAGAGATAGATGAATTTCTACTCGAGCTTGATGGTACCGAAAATAAGTCGAAATTGGGCGCAAACGCCATCTTGGGAGTTTCTCTCGCCGTAGCTGATGCTGCCGCAAATTCTCTTGAACTTCCGTTATGGAGATATGTAGGTGGTGTAAACGCAAAAGTGTTGCCGTTGCCTATGATGAATATTATTAACGGTGGGTCCCACGCAGATAATAATGTGGATATGCAGGAATTTATGATTATGCCTGCTGGAGCATCAAGTCTATCTGAGGCCTTAAGAATGGGTAGTGAAGTATTTCATCATCTTAAAAAAGTTCTCAGCGAAAAGGGTTACAATACTTCTGTGGGTGATGAAGGTGGATTCGCGCCAAACCTGAAATCTAATGAAGAAGCAATTGAAGTTATTTTAAAGGCAATAGAAAAAGCAGGGTATAAGCCCAAAGATGATATTTTGATTGCCCTTGATCCGGCCGCATCGGAGTTTTACAACAAAGAGACCGGCCTTTATGAATTTAAATGGAGCGACGGCAGTAAACGTAGCTCTGCAGAAATGGCTGAGTATTGGGCCAACTGGCGCTCTAAGTACCCAATCATATCTATAGAGGATGGTATGGACGAAGCCGATTGGGAAGGCTGGAAACTGCTTACTGATGCTATTGGAGATAACACACAGCTGGTAGGTGATGATTTATTCGTAACCAACACACAAATTCTTGCAAAAGGTATTGAACGTGGGGTGGCCAACTCTATTCTTATTAAAGTAAACCAGATTGGTACACTTACCGAAACGCTTGATGCGATTGAAATGGCCCACAAAAATGGTTACACAGCTGTTATTAGCCATCGCTCGGGCGAAACCGAAGATACTACTATTGCAGATCTTGCTGTTGCTACTAATGCAGGGCAAATTAAAACCGGCTCTATGAGCCGTACCGATCGTATTGCAAAATACAATCAGCTAATTCGTATTGAAGAGCAGCTTGGCTCTCAGGCTATTTTTCTGGGTCACGAAGTCTTTGGTGTAGAATAAGAAAAAGGCCAAACGCCGGAACGAGAGGCGCTTTTTTTTAACATCCAGAACAGCGCTATTCCGAAGGAACTAATGGCTGCCCGGCATATATAGTCAGGTAGCCATTTTTATTATATCCATGGCGCTAATAAAAGGCATTGTAAATCCATTTTTAGTGAATCCGCACAGGATGTGTAATTTTTAACCAACTTATTTATATAAAGCAGAATGAATGTTTACGTAGGTAATCTGTCGTGGTCTGCGACAGAGGAAGATTTAACCGAACTATTTTCTCATTTTGGAGATATTAAGAGTACAATAATAATCAAAGACCGAAATTCGGGCCGCTCCAAAGGATTTGGATTTGTTGAATTTGAAAGTGAAGAACAGGCAAAAATCGCTATCGATAAATTAAATAACACCGTTTTTATGGAGCGTACACTTATTGTAAATGAAGCGCGTCCGAAAAAAGATTAACAGTTATTTAGACCGACGCTTGCTCAGAAATCTTGTTTTACTGGAAAACTCACAATTTGATATAAAGCTTAACAAAAGTCCTTGTTTTGATATTAATACCCATTATTTATATATCGAAGTTTATTTGGTTTGATTTATGCTAATTGAAACGCTCGAACTTGTGAATTTCAGGAATCATTCCGATACAAGAGTCGAGTTTAGTTCCGGCATTAACCTGATAACAGGTGAAAACGGTGTCGGGAAAACAAATCTGATTGATGCAATACATTATTTATGTATGAGCAGAAGTTTTACCGCTTCTTCAGATATGTATGTTGTTAGGCAAGGAGAGTCTTCTTTTGCAATAAAAGCTGCCGTAAAAGGCAGCATTCGCTCTTCCTTTAGCGTTGCTTGTAGCTACAACAGAGGAGAAGGCAAGCAGTTTTTTGTTAATGGCAGCCCCCTTTCTAAACTTGCAGACCTAATTGGCCTGATTCCTGTTGTAGTACTTTCTCCCGACGACAAAAAACTAACAAACGAGGGGCCTTCTGAAAGAAGATCGTTTCTGGATTCGATGATATGTCAGGTATATAGTAAATATCTGGCTGATTTACTTGAATTCAGGAAAGTGCTTAAACAAAGAAATAAGCTACTATCTTTTAGCAGACTACCGCAAAATGTGTTGAAGGCTCAATTAGAGCCATGGGATCATAGATTGGCTTTGACCGGGGCTAGAATTATTCACCGAAGAGTTAGCGTGCTTTTTCAGTTTGCCGGGTATTTAGAGAAAAGCTATGAACTAATTTCGGGTATTAAGCTAAAGCCTCGTTTTGAATACAAAACTATGGCAAAATTCGATATAGACTCATCGCAGGAAGAAATAGCTGATGAGTATTTAAAGTTGCTAAAAGAAAAGTCGGAAAAAGAAATTGAGCGGCAAATGACGCTGACGGGCCCACATAGGGATGATCTGATTTTTTACCTGGGTGATATGGAGCTTCGTAAGTTTGGGTCTCAGGGGCAGCACCGGCTATTTGCTTTGTCGCTAAAGCTTGCACAGCTGATGTTTTTTCGTGACGTACTAGACGATTTACCTGTATTTCTGTTGGATGATGCATTTGGCGAACTAGATCCATCAAAAATCCGGATTTTGATAGAAATGCTGCTTGCACACGACGGCCAGATTTTTATAACAGCAGCGAATAAGTCGCCTTTTGACGGACTAATACCTCTCGATTTGTCAACAAATAAACAAATTACAATAATGGCTGGCCCTGTACTGGAGAATTAAGAATCCACATTGTTTCAGCTATAAATTAACTTTTTTATGTATGCAAATTCAGAATTCAATGCGTTAATAACATACTTTGTAAGTAAACCGCTTTGTACAATAACAAATAAGATATTAATCAACACTTAGAACTTGATTGATTCTTTTGACTAAGCCAATCCATAGGTCATTCAAGCAGCATCAAATCATTCAATAAGAAAAGCAATAAGTTATGAATCTGTCTGCCCCATCTACGAACAGTTTCCGAATAAAGGCG
>JAIULZ010000013.1 GCA_022565805.1 Balneolales bacterium | reverse complement strand
GCCCGCTCCGAAAAGTCAAATTTGAACCACGAAGTCACGAAGACTCGAAGTTTCATAAAGGTAAGTAACTGTTATTATGATACGAGATTTTGCGCTTGAAGACATAAATTTGGAATTAGAGATTAATCGGAGTAGCCTCAAATATAAATATTTAGAATCTTCAAGTTCATGGCTTTAAAAACACCCACAGTTCTCTTAATTATTCATCCATAACCTAGTTTAAACAGCAGATACCCCATGTCTGAAACAAAGCTTTTTTTTAGGTATCCGCCAAATGTGCGCACCCTCGACCTCGCAACTCTGGTTTCGTTGTATCGCTCAAGAGGAGAACCGTATATGGTGCCGGCTGGCGAGCATATCTCCTGTGCCGTAACCGGCAACCTGCTAAGACAAAGTAAGCGCTGGTTCGGGCTGCATTATTCGCAAAAAGCGTGGGATAAAATGCTTACAACAGGTAGCGAAGGTTACCCGCTAACGGAAACAGAGCTCAATGTTTTGGGGTTAATCTATAACCCGCCGGTTAGCAGGGTGGATAAAGAATTTATAGGCCAGCATGCGGGGCTTGTCTCCCAGCTTGTATTTTTAATATATAACGACTTGCGGCAGTTCGGCTTTTTAGAGGAAGCAAACGATGGTAGCGTTTCGCTAAGTCGGAGAGGCGAAATTGCACTCGATGGGGTATGCCGGCGTCTGTATGAAAGCTCATTTTCGCCCGATTACCTCATTTACCATAAGCTAAATGCAAGATAAAATAATTTGTGCCCGCTAAAATTTATTTAAACTTTGCGGGCACAACACACAAATAGTATTCTTTACGCATAAGGGCTGTTTAAGCTAAAGGAGAGCAAGCTTAAACAATTATTTATGAAATGATATGGCGCAAACATCAGTCCAAATACCTATCAGGTCAAACAGAAATGAAGCACCGACTATGGCTTTAAGCTCATAATCTAACTGCAACCTTTCAATAGGTTCTCTTATTGATATAAATCATTTTTTGATGAGGTATGCCTGCGTCATCAAAAATTCTTCCTACTGTAGAAAAGCCATATTTCTCATAAAAACCGATTGCATGGGTTTGGGCGCTAAGCTCAATTATACGGTGGTTTTTATTGATTGCTTTTCTCATTAAATGCAACAGTACATGATGGCCTATATTTCTGCCTCTGTATGGTTTTAAAACCGCCATTCTGCCTATAACACCATCAGACGAAAGCCTGCCTGTTGCTACGGGCAAGCCTCTTTCGTTATGCACAATTACATGGTATGCCTGTGGATCAATATGGTCGACCTCAAGCTCTGCAGGTACCTTTTGCTCCTTAACGAATACAGACATCCGTACTTTCATAATTTCACCAACATCGTCGCTCCAGCTGGCTGCTTTTACTGAAAACTGCTCATTTTCCCAATTAAACCGATTTGCAACCCGGGCAACACTTTTACTCTGATTTTTTGTAATCATCTTTGCCTCACACGTTTAGTTATTTTAATGTACTTCACCCTTCCTACAATAAAGACAAAAAATAGCTTAAATCATTCGCACAAATTGCAAAAAAATAAAATTTATTTTTAAAGAAAGCGCTTTTCTGCAATCTGGATTGCAGAATTAAAAAAACGGCTTTATTCGTATTTAACACGCTATTTTCAGCACTTTATGAAAATAAAACGGGTTTTAATACAACCAATATGAATCATATTTATTAGTTTTGGAACAAATAAATGTTAACTTTTTCTCTTAAAATAGTTGGCATGCAGGCGTTTGCCGAAATTGTGTCGAGTAGATTGAAGTTAAAATAATCGAGTAAACGTATTTTAAAAAAGTCTATTGATAGAAGCTCCGATTATTTTCCTTGCAGATAGGCAAGAAGCACCGCATTAAATTGCGCAGGCTGATCTAAAAAGGCATAGTGCCCCGCATTTGGCAAGGTTACAAGAACGGCCCCCTCAATTCCCTTTTCCATCCTTTTTGCCTGATACAAGGGAGTTGCATCGTCGTCTTCGCCCCAAACCAAAAGTATTTCATGTGAGATACTGCTCATGGTATCTTCGAGATACTCCCGAACAGTTTTTACAAAAACCTCCCTCATAACTCCCTGAAGGGTGCTGTATTCTGATGAACCCAGCGATTTCCATATGGCCGTTTTCCGAAGATGAACAAGGCCCTTTTCGCTTAGAGATGCCGGAAGCAACAAAAATGGAAACTTGAGCACCTTTGCAAGGCTAACTTTGTAATAGTATTTCCAGGAGCGTTTGGGCTTCATTCCGGCGCCGCCTGTTATTAATATTTTGCCATACATCCCGCTAAGCTGCCGATTCGACAATAGTTTAAGCATTACTCTGCCACCAAATGAATGTGCAACTACATCTGCCTTGTCTTCGCTATCTCCGAGTAGTTTTGTTATTATTTCATGCGTTAGCTTTGCATATGAGCCCACGTCCCAGGCTTGAGGCGGAGGTTCGGTTTTTCCAAAACCCGGGAAATCAAAAAGGTAGCAACAGCGGTGTCCTGCAATAGATTTTGCCGGAGAAAGCATCGTTTCGGCACTACAGCCCCAGCCATGCAAAAAGAAAACAGGAGGCGATTCGGGTTGGCCAATCCGCAGTATACGTACCGCCAATTGGCCAACATCTATCGTAAATGTCTGTATCTCAGTGGTTTTTTTCACAACAAATTATTAGATAGCGGGTTAATTTTACGGCTCGCACAGTTACAGAGTACAAATCCAATGCTTAGCATGCATACCGACAATTAAAGCAACAAAAGTAAAGATAATGAGCCTAAAATACGTTAACTGGCAAAATACTTTATACGAAAAGCCGTCTGCCTCTGCTCTTAATAATTTAATTACAAAGGATTTGGAAAAATTATTTGTGCCTTTTTAATATTTATTGCAATATTACTGTAAGATTTATCTCCAGAATGGCTATAGTAGCAGAAATGCCTTTACCTCAGATTGGAAGGCGACATTCATTTTAGGCGGGATTACCATTGCTTATCCAGGTAAAACCGACTCATACTATATTAAAGGCTTATTATGAAAAGATATTTATACTATTTCACCGATAGACTCCAGATTTCGAGGAGCGAGCGCCGACTCGTTCTTATTTTGTCTATTGTCTTGTTTTTAACCACTACCATTCAATTTGCACTATCAATTTGGGGTTCGCCCAAAGTTTCGGGGGTAGATTCTGATGCTTATGAGGCATACTTTGCTGTGCTTGAGGAACGCACTACAGCGGTTCAGAAGAGGGCAGAAGAGCTGCAGCTTCAATATTTTCCTGTAACAGCGTCTTTAGCGAATCAGACTACTGAAAGTAGCGCGCCCGCGACTGAAGCTATTGCTCATGCATCAGACACTTCGAATGATTCAAAGCTACAGAAACAAAATGAGGAAACATATAGCGACGACCGTTCTGCCAGTGCCGATACGTCGAATCCGGTTTCGGTAAGCGAGAAGATAAATATTAACACCGCAGGAGTAGACGAGCTAGTTAAACTACCGGGTATTGGCCCGGCCATCGCAGCCCGTATTGTGGAATATAGAGCAGAAAATGGTCGGTTTCAGCGTATAGAAGACATTAAAAATGTACGAGGAATCGGTCCTTCGCGTTTCGAGGCTATCAAAGATATGATTAAAGTTGGGGAAAATTAATCCGGCAGAATACTGCGAAAAAGACTGGTCTACAGAATGAAGGTTAGCATACTGGTTTCGATCTGCGTAATCAAAAACCGGATGTTAAATTGAAGTATTTTTGAATTCGCTAAACGTTTAATCTGCATTTAAACTTTTTCATCTCCAAACTAATTACCTCTCTTTGCCGGTTTTGCCTGGTTTTTTCGCGCCTGCCTTGAATACGGCCCTATCTTTACTGCAGTAATTCTTCGATACTGTTTTTCAAAGCCTCCTATTATTTATTATTCTGAAATAAAGACTGTGTAACGAAGTTATGTACTTGGTGTATATATGATTATTACCTTCTTTGTTGCAGAAAATAAGGTGGTCATCCGTTTTTTGTGAAATTGAGGGCATTGCAATTAATTCTATTTTGATCCGGAGAAGATGCCGGTAAATAAAAAGTTTTGCAAAGCATTCCGGAGCTGTAAACATCACTTTTTTGAGGAAACTAACCAGGATTATTCCCCCAAGCTATACTAGTTGCTTTACGTTGAGTGATTTTGCGGATTTTGATAAAACCATTAACAGAAGGCGTATAAAGCCGTTTGATAATCTACTTTTTAAAATAATATTGATACTGAAATTGAAAGAAAGGAATTTGAATGAGTGCAAAAATAATTTGGGCTGATGACGAAATTGAAAGACTAAAACCACATCTTCTCTTTTTAGAAAAAAAAGGCTTTAAGGTTACCCCTGTAACTAACGGAGAAGATGCTATTACTTTAATTCGCACGGAGCCGTTCGATCTGGTTTTTCTGGACGAGCAAATGCCCGGCATGGATGGACTCACCACCCTTGGAAAAATAAAGCAGTTTAATCCGCAGATTCCAGTGGTTATGATCACCAAGAGTGAAGAAGAATTTATAATGGAAGATGCGATCGGTTTTAATATAGCCGATTACCTCATAAAGCCGGTAAACCCAAATCAAATACTGCTTACCATTAAGAGAATTCTGGATCAAAAAAGGCTCAAGAACGAGAAAGCAGCCAAAAACTATTTACAGAGCTTTCAAAGCATAAGCGCTCAGATAGATAGCAGGCCCGACTGGCGCGAATGGATTTCTATATATTCACAGCTCACAAGCTGGGATCTGGAGCTAGAGAATGGCGATGAAGGTCTTTTGCAGATTTTGGGCGACCAGATAAGCCAGGCCAATACCGAGTTCGGCAAGTTTATAGCCACAGACTATCAATATTGGCTAAATAAGCCAATCGATGAGCGGCCGTTGCTTTCACCGGATATAATAAAGGAGTATGTTCAGCCGCATTTAACATCTGGTGAGGTAGACGCTACCTTTCTGATTTTAATTGACTGCATGCGCTACGACCAATGGCTGGTATTCGAAAAACTACTGAGCGACTATTACACCATTGAAACCGATTTTTATTACTCGATACTGCCAACTGCAACACCATATTCCAGAAACGCTATTTTCGCGGGCCTCTACCCATCCGATATAGAAAAGCATTACCCTAAATTCTGGAAGAATGCAGATGGTGATGAGTCTTCGCTAAACATGGATGAGCCCGCTTTACTAAGTGCACAGCTTAAGCGGTTGGGACATTCATTTCAGCCGCGCTATGAAAAGGTTTTGCACAAAGAGGAAGGACGCAAGATTTCGGAGCGCATTCACAACTATGTTCAGAATCCTTTCAGCGCTTTTGTATTCAACTTTGTGGATACGCTGGTACATTCGCGATCCGATTCGGAGGTTTTAAAAGAAATAGCGCCGGATGTCCCTGCTTTTCGGTCTCTGGCCAAAACATGGTTTCAGCACTCAGATCTGCTGCAAATATTTAAGCTTCTTTCCGAGCACAATGTGCGTATTGTCGTAACAACCGACCATGGCTCTGTTCGTGCGCTGCGAGATACCAAAGTACTGGGAGACAGAAATACCAGCACAAGCCTGCGATATAAGTTTGGCAGACATCTTAAATGTGATAAAAATGCGGCCATTATTGTAGACAACCCGGCAGATTATAAGCTGCCTCGAATTAGTGCCAGCACAAATTATATCTTTGCAAGAGAAGACTATTATTTTGTGTATCCAACCAATTATCACAAGTTCCAGAATAAGTACAAAGATACCTTCCAGCATGGCGGAGCTTCTATGGAAGAAATGATTCTGCCGGTTAGTACGCTCAAACCCAAGTAATTAGCATGCGGTCTACTTAATTGATGGCCGCATTTTTTTTACCTGTAATCGATGGTTTGGAAATACATAAAATTTAATTCGCATAGAATTCTCTAATTAAGTGATAGCAGATAACTTTATAAATCAAATTGGCGAATCCCGTTTTAAATGTATATAATAAGCTATCTCTGCCCAAACTGATGTGTAGAAACAGTTATCTGTGCTATTTCACAACGTAGAAAATAGTTGCTGTGCTTGTACTATAAACACTGCCGATACTCTAAAAAAATACGTTTGGGGCTGCAGCCGATTTCTGTGATACATGCTTTGTAACAACCGGACTTATTAATAAATAAACGCCATTTTGAATCCGATTTTATATTTTCTGAGAGATATTCGTAAGACAGGTGCTGTTGCACCTAGTTCGAGGTACCTTGCAAATGATATGGTTCGGTTTCTCAGAAAGAAAACGGCTTGTAATGCTGCCCCGCTTAGAATACTGGAACTAGGTCCCGGCACCGGCACTCTAACTAAAGCTATTTGCAGTGCTATGCGCCCGGAAGACCGTTTGGATATGGTAGAAATTAATCCACACTTCTGCAGGATGCTGCGCAGAAAGTTTAAGCAGCCCGGCATTCGGGTTATTTACGGCGATCTCCTCGAGTTTGATCCTGATGCCCCCTACGACTATGTTTTTTCAAGCATCCCATATGAAAGTATTCCGGAATCTGTTACTTCGCTTATGTGGAAAAAAAAGCTTAGTCTTTGTAAACCAAATGGCTTGATTTCGTATTATAAATACGTCAATTTCAACTTTTTCCGGTGTAAGTTCGAAAAAGAGCTTGTGCGAGATTATTGTATCGACAAAACACTTGTCTTCAGAAATCTGCCCCCTGCTCAGCTATTTACCCTAAGAGTGCGTCAACCCGAAACTAGTAATATGCACGGCTCGGGAATGGAGTTCAAGATGAACGTCCCTAAAAAGGCTGTCATAAAAAGGGTCGGGAAAAATTCCGCAAAATCGAGTAATTCCAAGGCGGCTCTTTCTGCCTGAGTTATTAATATCGGCCAGATTGATTTATGGGTTTTGGAAAACAAGCGCTCCGTTTGTTTTAATCCAGCGCTCTGCTTCTTTCCACTGTGGATAGTGCTTCTCAACGAGATTCCAGTAGGCTTTGCTGTGATTTAAGTGCACAAGATGGCATAGCTCATGCACAAAAATATAATCCATTACAAGTGGTGGGCATTTAATTAAACGCCAGTTAAGGCTAATATTTCCTTTAGCCGAACAGCTGCCCCATTTCGTTTTTTGATTACGAATAGTAACCTTATTAAAGCGGAATCCCTTAGCTGCTGCTATTCTGTTAAACTCTAATTTCAGCCTTTGAGTTGCCCACGACATATACATCTCAGCAATGAATTCTTCACTTATGGGGATATCCCGCGGCAATTCAAGGAAAAATCCGTTCGCTGTTTTTTTAAAAATAACTCTCTTTTGATTTAGGGTGAAGCTTTTTTCTACCGGCACCCACTTGCCTTCATATAAAAGAAAGCCTTCATCAAATTTATTTTTCTGAATGGTTTCTTCTCTTCTACGGCGCATTGCAAGCAGGCTTTTTTCTACCCATTCTTTTTTCTCCTGCAAGAAATGGTTCAGATCATAATCCGGGGTTCCGTATGGAGCCGATACAATAATCTCGCCGGGTTTTACCCGGATTCTTATGTAACGCTGCCCCCGTCTTTTAACGAATTTAACCGGAACAGTATGTTTATCGGCGCCACGATCCTGACTCATGGTTTTATCATGTAGTTACAGGTTTCTGTTTCAGAAGTTTTTTTTCCTTCTTTAGGATCAAATCGAAAACGGATTTAGTCATTTATAACGGCTTCAAAGACTATCCCGGCTGTATTTCTTTTAAAGCACGTTCAATACGCTCTTGCGATTCTTTTTTACCAAGTAGCTGCATGGTCTGGAATAAATCCGGACCAAAGCCCATACCAGTAATGGCAACACGTAGAGGCAGCATAAGCTTCCCAAAACCGGTGCCCGCTTCATTTACAACTTCTTCGAGCTGTTGTTTGAGTGCAACGGCTTCAAAGCCGGAATCCGGGAGCTGATTTATCTTTTCCTGATAGGCTTCAACAAGCTGAGGTGTTTGTTCTTTCCAAGCTTTTTTCAGCGATTTTTCGTCGTATTCTGCCGGCGCCTTGAAAAAATAGCTTCCGTGCTCAACCAGTTCAGATACTTTGGAAACTCTGTCGAGCATTAGAGGAAGAATTTGTTCGAGGTAAGCATCATCTTCGCAGGAAATGCTGGCTTTATCCAGCTCTCTTTTGAAATCGGGTAGTAAAGAAGCTACGCTACGCTGTCTCATATACTGCTCGTTATACCACATGAGCTTGTTCATATTAAACACAGCGCCGGCTTTTCCAACCCGATCTATAGCGAACTCGGCACAAAGCTGCTCTAATGATAGAATCTCGCGGTCATCACCAGGGTTCCATCCCAAAAATGCCAAAAAGTTTATCAGGGCTCCGGGCTCAAACCCGTTTTCCATATAGTCTTTTACGTTTACCATAATTCCCTGCTCTTCGGCTTTCCGTTTGGATAGCTTTCCACCGGCAGGCGACATAATAAGCGGCAAGTGAGCCATTGTCGGAGGTTCCCAGCCCAGGTATTGATACAGCAAAATATGTTTTGGAGCGCTGCTTAGCCATTCTTCACCTCGAATAACGTGCGATATTCCCATCTCATGATCGTCTACCACATTCGCAAGATGGTAGGTTGGCAAGCCATCTGACTTGAGCAGAACCTGATCGTCTAGCCCCTGACTTTCGAAACGAACGTGACCGCGCACCATATCTTCGAACCGAATGGTTTCTCTGCGCGGTACCTTTAGGCGCACTACGTATTCTTGGCCGCTTTCAAGCCTTTTTTCTACTTCTTCGGCCGGCAGTGTAATCGAGTTTTTCATGCTCATACGCGTTATAGCATCGTACTTCGGGCTGGGATTGCCCGATTTCTGCAGCCGCTCCCGCATTTCCTCAATTTCCTGCGTAGTATCGAATGCATAATACGCGTGGCCGTCGTCAATTAATTTACGGGCATATTTTGCGTACAGCTCAGACCGCTCGCTCTGCCGATATGGGCCACAATCACCTTCTTTGCCCGGTCCTTCATCAAAGTCTAAACCGCTCCATCTCAGACTTTGGATTATATCACTTTCGGCCCCTTCTACGTAGCGTTTTTGATCTGTATCCTCGATCCGGAGGATAAACGTACCGCCCAGATTACGCGCAAAAAGGTAATTATACAAGGCTGTCCTGAGACCGCCAATGTGAAGCCAGCCCGTTGGAGATGGGGCAAATCGTACACGTACTTTATTTTGAGATGAATCCATAATCGTAAGTTTAGACCGTTAATATCTGCTAAATAGTTTGAAATTTCGGTCAGTTTTTAAAAATCGTTTCTAATAGATAATATGCAAGATAAGCCAGATTACAGCCGATACACAACCGATACCGGGGCATGATCACTCATATCCCAGTCCCGCTCGATTTCTGCTTCAATAGCTTTTTCGCCCAGGGAAGCACTTGCCAGATGGTAATCTAATCTCCAGCCTTTATTTCTGCTTTTAGAAGCGGCACGGTACGACCACCAGCTGTAGACCTCTCTGGCGTCGGGGTTTTTCTCGCGAAACACATCAACCATTCCTTTTTCAAGGAACTTAGAAAACCACTCGCGTTCTTCGGGTAAAAACCCGGAAGTGTTTTTGTTTCGTACCGGATCATGAATATCTATTTCTGTATGAGCGATGTTATAGTCGCCACATAGTATAAACGGCTTATTAGCGCTTAGTAAGCGATCGGCAACTCCGTTAAAAATATCCAGGAACTTCATTTTCAGGCTTTGGCGCGCATCTCCCGTTGTACCGCTCGGGAAGTATATCGAAAACAGGATAAAGTCGGGATATTCATGCATTAGCACCCGGCCTTCTTCATCTATCCAATCTATTCCAATGCCACTTTCTACCCGTACCGGTTCTGGCTTGGAAAGTATGGCCACGCCAGAATATCCTTTTTTTACAGCAGAATGCCAATTTACGTGCTGATAGCCCAGGCTCATAATTTCCGGCGGCACCTGATCCTCCTGAGCTTTTGTTTCCTGAAGACAAATGATGTCGGGCTGAGATGTTTTCACCCAGTCCGAAAATCCCTTACGCTCTGCAGCGCGAATTCCATTTACGTTGTAAGTACTAATCTTTATATCTGGCATAAATTTTGGAGAAGCAAACCGGCAACTGGCCATAGCTTCTTCTTTAGTCGAATTTACATTAATCTTTTAGCGTGTTTGGCTCACTCTGTGGTTAATTTGCCGAATTTTCTTTTGCCTACTTTCAGCACTATTTCGGTATCAGGAGCAAACGGTATTTCGTGGTTTACATCATCTACGGTTTCACCGTCTATCGAAACACCACCCTGCTGAATAAGACGCCGTGCTTCACCATTACTGGGCGCAAAACCAACCGTTTTTATGATGTGAACAAGCTTTTGGCTTTCATATCCGGGAAACGAAAATACGGGTATATCATCCGGAACCTGCTTGTTTATTATAGTCTTTTCGAAATGGTCTTTAGCCTCATCGGCAGTTTTTTCATCGTAATACATTCGGGTTACGGTCCATGCCAGCAAATGCTTTGCGTTACGCGGATCATTTTCGGCTTTTTCTTTAATTCGGGGCAAGTCTTCCACCGGAATATCGGTTAGAAGCTCGAAATAAGTATAAATCAGCTCGTCTGGTACGGTTAGCATTTTACCGTACATATTGTTGGGCTGCTCGTTAATTCCGATATAGTTATCGTAAGATTTCGACATTTTCTGTACCCCGTCTGTGCCAACAAGCAGAGGCATCATAAGACAAACCTGTTGCTCTAAGCTCGCTTCTTTTTGCAGATGTCGCCCTACAAGCAGATTAAACTTTTGGTCGATGCCCCCCAGCTCGACATCCGATCTGAGGTGCACAGAATCCTGTCCTTGTGCCAGCGGATACAGAAACTCATGCAGGGCGATGGGTTCTTCATTACCAAAACGCTTGGTGAAATCATCTCTTTCGATCATTCGTGCCAGGGTATAGCTCGATGCCAGCTTAATGACATCACCAAAAGCCATTTTGCCCAGCCAGTCGGAGTTATATACTATTTCCGTTTTTTTCTGATCCAGAATTTTAGATGCCTGCTCGAAATAGGTTTTTCCATTCGCCCGCACATCTTCTATTGTAAGCGCCGGCCGGGTCTTATTCTGCCCGGTCGGGTCGCCAATCATACCAGTAAAATCACCAATTATTAAAATGGCATGGTGACCCAAATCCTGAAATTGCCTTAATTTTCTGAGAATAACGGAGTGGCCGAGGTGAAGATCCGGTCGAGTAGGATCGCAGCCGAGCTTAATTCGTAGCGGCTTATTTTCTTTTCGGGACTTTTCGAGCTTAGCTTTAAGCTCTGCTTCCGGTATTATTTCGGTTGTGCCTCTCCGAATAATCTGTAACTGTTCTTCAACCGGTAAAAACGACATGTAGGTAATACTGTAAATTGGTTAATAATTGTAGCTGAGCAGGTTTTATCAATAAAATCGAGTACTCATTATGCTTTTTCCGAAAGTTTAGTAATAAGAATACATTCTATATTAAGGCAGCTTCAGGTAATATTTTTGGATGATTACGGCAATCGACGCTATCCGCTACTTTGCAAGTTGCTAATTAGTAGATTCTGTTGCAGTTCGGAAAATAACGAAAATACCTGAGCCGGCTCATAGCTTATATAATCTTTTGCAGCTGGCTTAATTCGTTTAAAATACTTTTGATTTAACCGAATGCGATAAATAAAGTGTGCTTAATTTGAATCGGATCTCGGAGGCGAAATAGCATAGTCTTTCATTACTTCTTCGATAGTTTCTGTGAAAGAATTTGTGCCGGGGTAAACCACGCCCACAATATTATAAGCCGCCGGAGCTACGCTAATTACATACGGGTAAAGCAGAGAATCCTGGCGAGTTTCTTCATCCGGCAGGTTAAAAGCCAGCAGTAAAACCAGCATCCCGCTTATAAAAAGACCGCTTTTAAGCAAGCCAAAAAGGAGCCCAAAGATGCGGTTTGGCACGCTTAGGAGCGCGAACTTAAGGATAGCTTCTGAGGCGATTATAGCAAGTTGTACCAAAACGATAACAGTCACAAAAATCATTACAAAGGCAAGAACCGGAATAAAGGCATCCTCCACCGGAATTACTCCGGTAATCATATCCTGCACGCTATCCAGATACCTGAACCCCAGAAATAGAGCCAGAAGTACGCCAGCGAATCCAAAAACCTCGCGCAACAATCCATTTCTGAATCCCTGAAAAGCGAAATAAACCAGCGGAACAAGTAATATGGCATCGAGCACATTCATGAAATAGCGATAAGGTTTACTGGTTCTTAAGCAAGGTATTTGCATAGAACTTGCTTCAAAAAGTTCTATGCCCCGCATCATACCTGCAAACACATGCAGATACATCAAAAACGTTTTAAAACGAAATCAGTATAGGAAAAAAACCTGAGTTTTAAATATTTACCTTTAATGGTTTACCTCAGGCGCAACTTCTGCCTGTAAAAGCACCCGGCAAGAGTTTTTTCGAAATACAATTATTCGAAAATTGCCTGGCCAATATAACGACAATCATGTACCGCTAAAGCATTATGTAAGTCTGGCTTTCACAATGGTATTAACCAGCTTGCCATCTGCTTTTCCCTTCACTTTTGGCATCACAATGCCCATTACCTTACCCATATCGCGCATTCCTTCTGCAGAGGTTTGGCTGATGGCATCGTCTACGATAGCCGTAATTTCTTCTTCGCCAAGCTGCTCGGGCAGGTAGCCTTCAATAATGGTGAGCTCTGCTTTTTCTACATCGGCGAGGTCGTTACGACCGGCGTCTTCAAACTGTGTGATGGAGTCTCTGCGCTGTTTCGCAGCTTTGGAAATAGCTTCTATTACCAGCTCGTCGGAGACTTCGGTTCGCTCTCCGGTTGTACGAGCCGCAATTTCTTTATCAAGAATTTCTTTTTTTAATGATCTGAGCACCAACGTGCGTCGCTCATCTCTGGCTTTCATTGCTGTTTTCAGATCAGATAGTAATGTTTCGTATAAACTCATGCTTTAATACCATTTAAAAATGAACCAGCCGTATTTCAACGACCGGCATTTGGTTTTCATTACAAACTTTTTTTAAGCGCCTTTTGTGTTCAGGCTAAATTCATTTTACGATTTTCTCAACTTTTAAGTACTGTTTCGAAAATATCTTCGATCATGTAGAAACCGGGCGGGGTGCTGTCCGAAACTAACCACTTCGCCGTTTTGAGCGCACCGGATGCAAAGCCGTCCCGACTTAGCGCCTTGTGGCTAATTTCAATATCGTCGAATGGAGTGTGCAGACGAAGCGCATGTTCGCCAAAAACACTGCCAACTCGCTGGCTGGTAACGTAAAATGCATCTGCGGCTGGTTTTCCTGTTTTGGGTATGCCATAGGTGAGTTTTTCAGCAGGGATTCCGGCGGCATCCATGTATAACTTGGCGGCCGTAAGCGCGGTACCGCTGGGCGCGTCTGCTTTAGAGGTATGATGCACTTCATGAAGAGCTGCATCTGCATTGGGCACCTCGTTCAGAAGCGCGCCGGCCTGTTGCACCAAGCGCATAAACAGCTGCACGCCCAGGCTAAAATTAGAACCGTAAACTATTTTTCCGGAATTCTTTTTAACGGCATTATTTACTGTTTCCAGAGCTTCGGGTGTAAGCCAGCCCGTTGTGCCACATACCACAGGAATACCGCAGCTAATAGCTTTCAGGCAGTTTTTAAGGGCTGCATCCGGGCTGGAAAACTCTATGATTACATCTGCAGCAGAAGCTATTTCCGAATTTATACCCGCGGCATTTTCGTTTTCTGACTTACCAAGCTGCTTAACAAGACTGAAGTTATACTCGGACGCCAACCCAGCAATTTGTTTACCCATTCGCCCGTCTCCAGCAATAATCAGCCTTATATTTTCGGAATTATGTAGAGTGCTCATGGTTTTTCTGGAGTGGCAATTTCCGGGAAAAAGCGATCGTGCAAAGCCTGCACTGCCGCTACGGCATGGTCATTTTCTACCACTACAGAAAGGTTAATATCAGAGCTACCTTGAGAAATCATCCGGATGGGAAAATCGGATAAAGCATCGAAAGCTGAAGCCGCCACGCCTTTAGATTTCATCATATTTTTACCTACCAGAGAAATGAGAGCCTGATTATAGTAAATCTTAACGCTGGCAATATCTTCTAACTCTTTTTGAATGGTATCCAGCCGGGCCTTTTTGTCTACCGTCATACTAATGGATACTTCTGAGGTAGAAACCAGATCTACAGAGACTTTGTTTTTTTCAAAAACGGCAAAAACCTTTGCCAGAAAACCCCATGCCAGCAGCATACGGGAAGATATTACCGTAATTACGGTGATGTCTTTTTTAAAGGCAATCGCGCGAACCGGCGAGTCGGAGTCGGCATCAGAAAATATGCGGGTCCCGGGGTGATTTGATTCGAATGTATTCTTCACATAAACCGGAATATCTTTTTCTACAGCCGGCTGAATGGTTGCAGGGTGAAGTACCTTGGCTCCAAAATAGGCCAGCTCTGCGGCTTCGTTAAAGCTGATTTCCCGAATGCTGAATGCGTGCTGCACAAAACGAGGGTCGCTGGTATACATGCCGCTAACGTCGGTCCAGATTTCGATGGCTTCCGCGTTTACCGCAAGGCCGAAAATACTGGCGGAGTAATCGGAGCCGCCTCGGCCGAGGGTGGTAGTTACTTCCTGAGAATCTGATCCATAAAAACCGCCCATCACCACAAACTTGCCCTGATCTATGTAATGGATAAGCTTCTTGCTTCTCTCAAATATAGCGCCCATATCCGGAACTGCGGCTCCAAACTGACTGTCTGTTTTTAAAAAATGAGCTGCATCGGCCCAAACAGAGTCCATACCAGTTGCTTTTGCACATTCGGCCAATAAAAAAGAGCTGAGGCGTTCCCCAATACTGGAAACAGCGTCGAGAGAACGTGGCGTTAATTCGCCAAGAGTATGAATACCGAGCAGGTAATTATCCAGCAGCTGCATCATTTTTTCGATATGCGCCACACAGTTGTCAACAACTTCTTTGTGCTCTCTGCTACCTCCTGTAAAAGAGTCTACTATCTCTTTGTGATTTTCCCGAATAGCGTTAATTAGCTCTCGTGCCTGCCCGAGAGAGCCGTTTTTTGCCGTTTCTGCTGCCAGAATAAGGCTGTTTGTAGTTCCGGAAGTTGCGGAAACAACGGTTAATGTTCCGGGGCCCGTATTTTTAATAATATTGAGAACCTGTTTCCAGGCCACGGCATCCTTCATAGAGGTGCCGCCAAACTTCAGTACTTTCACTTTTTTGATATCTGAATTATGGAGCAAATTTCCGGTTCAAACGCAATATTTTGCGTTAGGGTTTTGGAAATGAAATTCTAAAAAATAATCTGCTTCGAAATCTAGCAGCTTTTGCCTGGCTTAAATCAGCTTAACTGTAGATTTTTTTTACTGTGTCCGGTTAAAATATGGGCGATAAACGAAGCCGTTGGAGAAAGAATTGTTTCATCTATATCAAACATACAACTGTGTAAAGGGTGATTCGTTTCCGGCCCTGACCCTGTGCCAACACGAATAAAAAGACCGGGTTTTTCACTAGTATAAAATGAGAAGTCTTCTGCACCCATACTTTGCTCCCGTCCTTCAAAGGCTTTATCCCCAAAACAACTACGTACCTCATCGCGTACGTACCTGTATAATACCGGATGGTTTACAACGGCAGGGGCACCGAGACCAAAATCTGTTTTTATAGTAACATTGTGTAACTTTTCGAGGCTAATGGCCAATCGCGTAAGATAATCTTTCATATCTGCTCTTCTGCTATCACTTACCGTTCGAATAGTACCGCCAATATATACCTGCTTAGGTATAATGTTTAGCGCAGTACCGGCATTAAACTGGCACACAGAAACTACCGTAGGCTCAAGGGCATTTACCATTCTACCCGCAAACTGATATATATTTTGCACCATTTGATGGCCTACCCACATAGCATCGGGGCCTTTGTGTGGTCTCGCAGAATGTTGTGTACTGCCACTATTAATTTCGAATTGAAACGCATCGAATGCAGCGGTTTCGGGCCCGGGTCGCAAAGAAATTTTTCCACTTTTAACGTGTGGATCGCAGTGCATACCATATACGGCGTCTATGCCATCCAGCACTCCGTCTCTTATCATATCTGGTGAACCGCTGGGTTGCTGCTCTTCTGCAGGTTGCCAGAATATGCGAATTTTACCTTTAAAATTAATTTCCCGGGTTGCGAGTAGTTTAGCCACGCCATAGGCAATAGAAGTATGCACATCATGGCCGCACATATGGCTAATACCGTCTACCTTAGAGGCGTAGGGAA
Organism: Balneolales bacterium; assembly: GCA_022565805.1. GTDB lineage: Bacteria > Bacteroidota > Rhodothermia > Balneolales > Cyclonatronaceae > Cyclonatronum. Next base: position 32,961 of record JAIULZ010000013.1, on the reverse strand, counting down.
CATTTTTTTCATCTTGTATGGGCAAGGCATCCATATCTGCTCTCCACGCTATACCGGGCCCAGGCTCAGCGCTGTCGAAGTCTACATAAAAACCGGTTTGCGCGAGTCCCTTTACTACATTAAGGCCTAAAGCCTCGAGCTTGGATATAATTAATCTGGATGTTTCGTATTCCCCCCAGCTAAGCTCCGGATATTGGTGCAAATGTCTCCTGAGCTCTACAAGTTCGTTCTGAAGCTCTGTAACAGAATAAGTACTTAAATTTGGTTCGGATAATGACAATATGAATCCCGTTTTTTTTCGGTCCTGCAAGTCAATTGTATGAATTCGTTTTTTATAGCCTTAAAAAAGCTTCGCAAAATAATCATTAACCAGCTGCATTTAGGTGTGTTCGCTTTAGAAGGTTTTGTAAAACTGTTTTTTGTTTTCCTATACCAGTTTTAAAGAACTACCAAAAACCAAAACGCAAGGCGAAATAACCCAATTGACACGTAATTCTGGTTGTAATAAAATACGAAAAAAAGCCCGAAGTCCGGGCTTTTCTATGGGTTTAGTTTAGTAGGATAAAGAGTTTTCAGGCACTAAAAGAAGCGCCACAACCGCACGTACTTGTTGCCTGCGGATTTTCAAAAACAAAACCGCGGGCATCTAGTCCATCTTTAAAGTCGAGCACTGTACCCTGCAAATAAAGCGCATGTCTTTTGTCTACAATAATAGGTATTTCATGAATTCTTGTTTCCAAATCCATTTCCTGCTTTTCGCCAAATTCGATTATGTAGCTCATGCCTGAACATCCGCCCCCTTTAATTCCGATTCGCACAAATGGCTTACCTTCTGCTTCGGGACCGTTCAAAAGTTTCTTCAATTGCAGTGCAGCTCTTTCAGTAATATTAATAACTTCTTTTTCGGCAACATTCATAATTCAATAATACTATCGTTTTTTTTGATGTTGAGACAGCTTATTTAAAGGCTAAATAAAACTAATTTATACCACATTTCAGCGGCCTGCGAGGTTACATTTCAAATGCAAATATCTAACACTTCGTAGAAATATATAAATTTTAAATTTCATTTTTAAGGAATCCTATGCCATGTGCCATGGTTAGGAAATGCTTATTTAAAATTAGTATAAATATATGTAATCTTTATGAATAAACGTAGCTACCGGGTAAATACGTTCGAAAACCCTTTTATCCGGGTTTTAATTTGCATTATTCGTCAAAAATTGGTGAATAATGCAGGCTAAAAAACTTTATTTGAAAGCGTAAAGTATTCCACATTATCTTTTGTAAACAAACTTAGCACACCAAGGCTTACAAGATTAATAAGAATTCTTGACGAGTTATACTTATTCGCGTTAATAAGCTTGGAGTATTCATTAACGGTTATTTTACCGAACTCATTCAAATACAGAAAAAGCTGCTGCTCATTTTTTCCGTACTGAAAAGTAATGCCCTCAGAGCGGTTTTCGGTTCTAAGAAGTGCCGCCCGCTCTTTGCTTACCCGTATGCTTTTGTCTTTATCCCTCACAAAAACACTCCTTTTTTTGCCACTAATTACATAAATCGGTTTTTTCTCTGCCTCTCTCACTTTAACAACAACAATCTCTTTGTCTCCTAGCTCAACTATTTCGGTGGTATGATCTACAGGCGGGTCGCAAACAATATTAAGGGCTTCATAAAGCAGATAGCTCTCCTCGTAAAAACTCCCAACTCCTTTAAGAGTTTTATCATCATCTACTCCGATTAGAAGCGTGCCGCCTTTATGGTTTGCAAATGCCGAAACCTCTCTGGCGATTTTTTCGGGTGATGAAATTGTGCGTTTAAATTCAAGATATGTGCCTTCACCCGTTTTGATGAGGCGCTTTAAATCTCCCAGCGACATACTGCTGGATGCGGGGTAATTGACAAACATAGCGGGTATTTGGCCTCCGTTTATAGCTTTCAAAAGAGCTGCCCGAGCGTTCCCTTTGCATCAATTAATGAAATGACTCCATCCAGCCAAAAATTGACTTTCAATGGCATCATAACGAAACAGATAATGTTTCCCTGAATAACGTTTCCGGAAGAAAGATCATATCTACAGGGTTGAGCAATAATTGATGCCCAAAACTTATCATAAAATAAATAATCAGAAATAAAGAAACAGGATTAATTAACCCGGACAAAAGTATAAACCACGTATAAGCTATTAAACATTCATTTTGCGAAATTCAACAACTCTATGAATCAGATTGTAGCTTTAAAAGAGCACTTCATCTTTTTGCTTTCTTGTCATAAGGCGATAAACTCCCTCTGCGGGCTCCAAGCCTTCGAATAAAACAGCGTAAACCGATTCGGTTATGGGCATTTCAATATTAAGCTTTTGAGCCCATCCATAGACACTTTGGGTCGTTTTAACCCCTTCGGCTACTTGGTTCATATGTGCTGTTATTTTAGCCAGACTTTCACCTTTACCAATACGGTAGCCCACATAGCGGTTTCTGCTGTGTTCGCTTGTACAAGTAACCACGAGGTCTCCGATTCCGGAAAGGCCAGCAAAAGTATCCTGAGAGGCACCCAGCTGCACACCAAGTCTCTTCATTTCCTGCATCCCTCTGGTAATAAGCGCTGCAATGGCATTGTCTCCCATACCGGCACCGTGGGCGATGCCTGAAGCAATAGCCATAATATTTTTGATTGAACCCGCAACCTCCACACCAAGAATGTCGTGATTTACATAAACACGAAACATAGGCGATGTAAACAATGCCTGTACGGTTACAGCTGTATCCGGTGAATACGCTGCTACAACAACAGCTGTAGGTTTTCGAAGCGCTACTTCTTCTGCATGGCTCGGCCCGTAGAGTACTCCAATGTTATTCTTTTCTGTTTTTCCGGCCAGCACATCGCACAAAACCTGCGACATGGTAAAAAAGGTTTCATTTTCTATACCTTTTACTACACTAACTACAAGTTCGCTACCGGTTAGAAGCGGCTTTACACGTGCTGCAATTTCGCGCAAAACATGAGATGGAGTTGCGAAAAGAACAACTTGGGAGGTATGGATAGCGTCATCAAGAGTAGTATAACACGCTATACCTTCCGGAAGCACAATATCCGAAAGATACGATGGATTCCGGTGTTGTTCATTAATATGCAAAGCTACTTCCGGCTCGCGTGCCCAAAGTCTTACCGAGTGGCCGGAATCGGCTAAAACCAGCGCCAATGCTGTACCCCAGCTACCTGCGCCTATAATTGCAATATTCACCCTGGTTGCTCCTCATTAATCCGCCCTTTTGCCGGGCTAAACGAACTGATTCTGCTTTCAGTCCCTTCAATAAGTCGTTTTATATTACTGCGATGTTTAACAACAATAGTAATTACTATTAGTGCCGTAATGACCATTAAACTACCGTCTATGGTAAAATTGAAGCCGTAACGCAGCATGAGCAGAAAAACAGGATATGAAAGTGTGGCAAGAATGGATGCCATAGATACATAGCGACTTGTAAATAAAACGGCCACAAAAACAAGAAGTGCGAGACTTATGGAAATCGGTTCGATGGCGTACAGCATACCACAAGCTGTAAGCACTCCTTTACCACCCTTAAACTTGGCAAAAAGAGAGTACATATGCCCTACAACGGCCATTAAACCGGCATAAATTTGTATAAATATTCCGGTTTCCCAACCAGAGTATACGCTTGGAATAACATCTACGGCAATACCGGATATCCAGAAAGCAGCCGCAAAGCCTTTCATAAAATCCATGATACCAACAACTACACCAGCTTTCCAGCCAAGAATGCGAAAGGTGTTTGTGGCTCCAAGGTTACCGCTGCCGTGCTCTCGCAAATCAATTTTTTTGTAGATTTTGCCCACCCACAAAGATGAGGGCACAGCCCCGAGTATATAGCTCAAAAAGCCAACTATTAGTAGTGTTCCCACGATGTTACTCCTCTTCGATAATTCTGTTTATAATGATTTCGACCGTTACGTTTATAAAACGAGGGTTTTTGCTTATAAATATCCTGAAACAAAATTTTAAAGCACCCTGCAAATTTTAGCAGCTAAACCGCAAATAGATGAATTCTTTTGGGGCCAAAATGGGTATTTCCGCAAGTAATACCAAAATTGTGACACGATTAATCAGGCCTGAATATATAGTTTCGGATTGATCTATTCATTTTCAGGAGTTGTTACAGGACCTGATTTAACCATCAGCTTTTGTTTCTATCAAAGCAATATATTACCGGATAGTAAATATAAGGCTTGCTTCATTGAGTTCAACTGAAGCTTACGATTCGTTAAAGGCTTACTTTTTGCAATCTATGCCCAGACCGGGATATAAGATGTACTACCCCATTTTTTTCGGGCAGCTCACACACCAAGAATATGTGCCTTTCTTAAAATAATAAATTTAGTGCCCGATTCCACTTTCCGGCAAAAAAAAGCGGTTTTTCAGGCAATGAAGCATAGCATCTTTAGCGGTTTTAAGTGCTATAAAGATTTGCCGGCAAATTTATGTAAGGTGAATCGCTCTTTCTGGTGTTTTTCAACGTGAAGCCTTATTCAACAAAGCCGGGTCTTAATAATGGTGAAAGGGCACATTAGCACCCTTTTCAAACCATTTATACTTGCGCACAGGATGTTGAAATTTCGCTATAACTGAAGGCGGTTACCCGCTCAGTAAGCGTATCTGGTTTACGCTTTACAGATGCTTTTCGGCATGATAAGAAGAACGTACCAAAGGACCGCTCTCTACGTGCTCAATTCCCTTGCCTTCACCAATTTCTTTATAGGTTGCAAACATATCGGGATGCACCCATTCCTGTACGTCGAGATGCAGTTTTGTTGGCTGCATATACTGGCCAATAGTCATTACATTTACGCCGGTTTTTGCTATATCATCCATAACTTCAAAAACCTCGGCTGGTGTTTCTCCCAAACCGACCATAATGCCTGTCTTTGTGCGTAATCCACGCTCATTGCAAATTTTTAGCAGTTCGAGTGAACGGTGGTACTTAGCCTGAGGGCGCACCTGCTTGTAAAGTCTAGGCACTGTTTCCAGGTTATGGTTTAGAACCTCAGGCTTTGCTTCAATTACCAGTTCAAGCGCATCCCAAACACCTCTAAAATCCGGAATCAGCACCTCAATAGTAACTCCGGGAATTTCTTCCCTTAACCGCTTAATGGTTTCTGCAAAAATAGGGGCTCCGCCGTCTTTGCGCTCGTCCCGGTTTACGGATGTAATTACCACATGCTTTAAGCCCATTAGCTTAGCAGCATTTGCTACACGGTTGGGCTCATCCCAGTCCAGCCCCTGTACGGGTCGGCCGGTTTTAATGGCGCAGAAGCCACAGGAGCGCGTGCAGACATCACCCAAAATCATAAATGTAGCCGTACCTGCACCCCAGCATTCTCCCATATTCGGGCAACGGGCTTCGGCACATACTGTATTCAGAGAATGCTTTCGTATAGTATCGCTTACTTCTCTGAATTTTTTTCCGGATGGCAGCTTTACACGTAACCACTCCGGACGCCTTCCGGCGGTTTCGCTATGTTTAGCGGATGGTGTTTTAACTATTTTTGTGGCACAACTCATATTTATCTTTTATCAATGCTGTTTAAAAATTTATTTTTGCTACTAATTGCCGGCAGTTCTTTATTTAAGTGTTCTATTTATACCTTTAATCAGCCCTCTCTAAGAACTCTTGCAAATGTATCTACCCTGCCTGATGCTTAAATTTTATTGATTCGCTACTGAATATATGTTTTCCATAGGCAGTATTTGGGCATTAAATACATCTTCGAAGATTTTTTGAAGGCTCTCTTTAACTTTTAATAATTCTACCGGGCTACCCAGTAGTTGCTGCATACTGGTTACCGGCCGTTTTGCAAGACCGCAAGGTACAATATGCTTAAAATACGCAAGATCGGTATTCACATTTAGCGCAAAACCATGCATACTTACCCAACGAGAGCATTTAATTCCCATTGCGCAGATTTTGGCATTATCTACCCAAACCCCTGTAAAGCCGGATTCTCTATGTCCTGAAATACCAAATGTGGCCAAAACGCGAATAATACACTCTTCTAACATACGCAGATACAAACCTATATCGGTGCAGAACTGCTCCAGATCCAGTATGGGGTACCCCACGAGCTGACCCGGCCCGTGGTAGGTTATGTCGCCCCCACGATCTATTTTAACGAACGTTGCACCTCTGTTAACAAGGCCTTCTTCATTGATCAAAAGATGACATGCTTTTCCACTTTTGCCCAACGTATATACATGCGGATGTTCCATCAAAAGCAGATAGCCAGCCGCTTTACTCACAAGGCAATTATCTTGTATTTCGGGATTGCGCTTCGCATTAATAAGCTTTTGCTGGAGCTGTAGCTGCAGCTCCCAGGTCGGTTTATAATCCCGGCTACCAAGATCCTTAATCAATACCGTTTTTCGGGATGTTGACATTTAATTCATTCCGGGCATTTTTTGTGGTTCAGTTTTTTTATAAATGGAAACATAGAATACAACGAGTCCTGTTCTGCACTTTCTATCCTGTTTTATTCAAAAATAATGGGTGATTGAGTGTATCACTATGGCCATCAGTTAGATAGATTATATATAGTTAAAATTCTATTTCACGAAGTGAAATTTGCCTTAATCCTGCATACAAAATGAAGAGATAATACGAATTTAAGCAAAACGTATCTGAGTATCTGAGCATAATATTCTATTGTACAGAACAAAATATTTGGCATTTTTGGTCATTATTTTTTCACATTCATAAACAGAAATGAATCAGCCAGCGTTATGTGATGGCTCTGTTAGACTTAGACTTTTACTACACATATTTTACCCTTAAAAACCGGGTAAAAGCGGTACCTTTCGCAAGATAAAGCCGAAAGACTATCTAATTTTGAGCTCCGGATGTACTGCTTTTGTATTAGCAAAATCATGCCAAAAAAATTCAGTATTTAGCAATCAGAGTCTTTTGAAAAACCCTTTTTAAAAGTTCTTATTGCCGCCTATTTGCTTCAAAATATATTTAAGCCAACTAAAACTTTACCTTCAGCACGGCTGCTGAGAGCCTTAATGTTCATCTCTTAAACACAGTTTAAATGAAAAAACCTCCTTTGTATTACACCACTATTGGAATTGCAAGAGAAAATGAATCGCCTGAAAATCCCGGGGCGCTTGAAAAAAGAGTGGCGCTTGTGCCCAATGATGTCCGGAAGCTTGTGGCTGCCGGCTGCCGCGTTTACGTAGAAGAGGGAGCAGGGACCGGAGTAGGTTTTAGCGACGAACTGTACATAGATGCCGGAGCCAAAATACAAACTACAGAGCAAGTTTATGCCGACAAAGACCTCATCATTAAATTTAAGGGGCCAGCCATGGAGCATATCCCGCTTATGAAAAAAGGTTGCACTTTATTTTGTATGGCGCACTTTCACTCTTTCCCGAAACGGGCCAAGGCGCTGGAAGACCATAAGATTACGGTTATAGCAATGGAGAATATACAGGAGACGCCACAGAAACGGACCGATGATGATATCCTTGGTCGCGTAGCTGCCGACGCCGCTCTTGAGCCGTGGATTCAGCGAAATGCCCAAAATTATTTGTCTGTACACATGATGGGCTACCACGACAAATTCCGCGAGCTTATTCGCCGCCTTGCCAATCACAGTCCCGAGCAGTTTTCGGTTCTTCAGTCTGGAGTTGATCCGGTAGATGTTTTCGATGAGGTGAGTCAGCGGCTATTTATTTACGATTCGAAAGTTTTTCCGGAGTCGGAAGCCATCACCCGAAAACTGCAGGAAAAAGGCGCCTTTACATTTGATATTGCCCGCTATCGAGAAGAATACGGCGACGAGGCCATTCGACTGTATAAAAAAACACATAAACCCTGGCAGACTGGTTTAAGACGCATACAGTGCCTGCACGAAACGGGTATGGCGGGCGCGCGCTATGGCTTCACTCTGCTTTCGGAAGAAAGCGAACTTAGCCTGAGTGGTAAACGGGTGAAGGCAACAGTGCTCGGTTTTGGCAATGTGGGTATGGGCGCCATAGATGAATGCTACCGGCAGGGCGTTGTGCAAACGCACGTGCTTGGAAGAGCGCACACCACAAAAGAACGGATTATTAAATGGCTTTCTGAATCGGATTTAGTGGTTAACGGGGCCGAACAGCCGGCAGCTCTTCGTGGGAAAAACTTTCTGATTTCGAACAATCATCTCAAAACCGTTTTGCGTAAAGGTTCTGTAGTGATTGACCTGATAGGGGGCAGCGCAACGAACCGCAGTCCGGTTGAGCCGGTTGTGGAGTGCACCTATCTTACCAACCCTCATTATGAGCAGGATGGTGTGCTTGTTTCGGCGCTTTGGGGCTGGCCGATGATGGGCATGATGAAGGAAACCGCGCTGAAATACAGCAATCAGATTGCAGATGTTCTTCTCGGGGATGATGAGTATTTGATTGGCGGACTTACTGAACCTATCCACCCCGGAATTAAGCCCGCAGTGGTTTGCGGGCCTTTTTGAAGTTAGGATTGGGTGATGGGGTTGGAGGTCGGAAGGGCGGTGGACGGAAGTTACAGTTCGTAATGGACAAGTATATGAATTTTTTTTAGCTCAGTTTCAATTGGATGTTAAAAATCACCTCAAGTTTCAAAATTCGAAATCAGCCATCATAAAGCCTGATAAAGTTTTCATGACATTTATAATCCTAACCAATAGCAGACTGCTAACTGAAAAGAAGCTTTCCTACCTTTTGTGCGGACAAAAGGTATCCAAAAACTGAAGTGTCGCTTCGCTGCAAATGGTGAATTTTTCCAGAACGAATAAAGATTAATAAGCATATAAAAACTCCAATTTAAAGACCTTTCTTGCCAATAGTTAATACATTGAATTCGCACTAATCCATCGAATGGTCCCCGAATGGTTCCCGAATGGTCGGGGCAGGCTGGGGCAGGCTGGAGCGCGGCGCGCAAATTCGCAGGACTTTTACGAACGCTCCATTTCGCTGCGGTTGGGTTTTGATAGGGTAATAAGTTTTTGAGCCTAACCTTCGGTCTTCCCTCTTCGGTCCCCGGTAACTTTTGCCCTTGGCCGATTTTCTGGTTTTAAACCATCGCGGTTAATAATAGAAAGAAACTCAGCTTGCTGTAGCTTTCCCATTTCGTTTCTCGGGAAATGATCTGTAATCAAAATCTTTTTTGGAACCATGCTTGCGGGAAGGGATTCTGAAAGCAGTTGCTTCAGTTTTTCTACTCCCGGGAAACCGGTGCCAGTTTTTATAAGTAAAACAAGCTTTTGACCCCACTGCTCGTCTTGTATTCCGCCAGCGGTGGCATCTGCAATGCCGGTACAGTTCTGAAGCACAAATTCTTCTACATCTGCCGGATTTACGTTTTCGCCTCCGCTTACCACAAGGTCGGATCTCCTCATATGAATGCTTATGTAGCCGTTTGGGTCGATAGAAGCAAAGTCGCCGGTGCAGAACCAGCCTTCATCATCAAAAAAACGACCGTTAATATCTTGACCGTTAAAATAGGAATCGATTACCTGTGGCCCTTTTACCCAAAGTATGCCCGTGGTATCTGCAGAAGGTGCATCAGCTGTCTGAGCTGCATTTAACGGGCGGACTTCTACATGGTGATCCGGCAATATTTTGCCACTGCTTTCGGGCGGACTGCTGAAACGCTCGCTGTAGGGTACGGCCGCAATCATGGCGCAGGTTTCGGTCATACCATAGCTTTTTATTACGGGAATACCGCGATTGCGGCTGTTTTGAATGAGGGCCGAACTACTGGGACCACCTCCTAATAAAATGGCCTTAAACTCTTTGTGGGTTCTCCATTCGGTTGATATATCGAGCAGCTTTTTTAATTGTGTTGGTACAAGAGAAACTACGCTAACATCTTTGTTAGCCGAGAGTTGACCAGCTATTTCATGCATATCGGCATGTCTGGCATCTAGTACATAGCCATCCGAAAGCCATGTACGAAGTACAACAGATGCGCCACCAATATGCTGCAGCGGCAGACTCAGCATCCAGCATTTATTAGCTCCGGGCTGTATGCCAATACGGCTGTTAACTGCGGCAGCGATCATCTGTGAGCGTTTAAGTGCTACCGTTTTTGGTTTTCCGGAAGAGCCGGAAGTGAGCACATAGCAGAAGACAGATTCTGGTAAACAGAGCTTGGCGTTATCTGCCAGATCCCGAATTAATCGTTTTTGGTTTTCTACTGTCTGTTTGATGAATTCTTCCAATGCCAGCTGCCAGTTGTAGCTAACCGGTTGCAACCGGGCTAATGAAGTTGTGTAGGCTGGGGCAGGCTTTTCCGGTATAACCAGATAGGGAACATTTGCATGCCAGCAGGCAGCAATAAGCTCGGGCGCAAAGTGGTAGTTTGCCGAAAAAGACAATGGTCGCGCTAACGAAGTGGCTGAGTTTATTTTTTTGTGATAGAAAGAGTGCACAACAGCGGCCAATTTAAGAATCGTGTCTCTGCTGCTGCGAAGCTCCATCAATCCATTACTTTTGGAGCTAAAAATAAAAGGTTGCGGAAGAATTAATCCATCGCTCATAATTCGTATTCAAAAACTTGTGTAAGCGAATTTAAAAACTGCAGATCCGAGGCCTCTTCAAAGGCTGGAATATTGCTGGTTGCGTATCTGGCTTTATATATAAGCGGAGCATCGGAAATGGTGTCTTTTAATAGCAGGTTTCCGGTAGCCAAACCGTGGTCGTGTATAGAGGGCACAATAAGGGATGCCAGTTGGGCGCTCATCATTCTGCCTATTCCGGAATCCAGCAGGCTGGTAACCACAATTTGGACTCCTTTTGAGCGGCAGGCAGACACAAGACTCATGAAATTCGAAAATTTACCAAGTAGCATTGGTTTAACCACGATAAGGTCTGCCATATTTAGTTTTAAAATTTGCAGAACATCCGGCAACGATTTAACCGATTCGTCAACCGCAATTTTAATATGGGTTTGGGATCTTAACCAGGCCATCGACTCAGCTTTATCTACTCCAATAGGCTGTTCACAGTATTCGATATTAAGTGGCTCCAAATTCTTAAGATTCTTTGCCGCTTCTTTGGTAGACCATGCGCCATTTGCATCAATTCGTATCTTAAGGGAGGGAAATGATTTTCTGAGTAATCTAAGTGTGTTGAATTCCTGATCAAAATCATTTCCCACCTTCATCTTTATAGTAGTGAAACCATCAGATACGGCCTGCCTTGCCTGTTGCGTTACTTCTTCGGGAGTGCCCATTCCTATGGTTGCGTTTATGGATACGCGAGATGCCGGATAAGGATAGAGAAGCTTGGTAAAAGGTTTATCTTCATAAACAGCCAGCCTTTTGTGCCACAAGCCCGAAAAAGCAAACTGAAGGGAGGGCGGCAGGTGTTTTAACGCAGTATGATGCTGCTCGTAGCCCGAGGTTACCTCCGGGTTTGGTAATAAATGCCGAGGATCAAGACGCTCGAAGAAGCTGCTCAAATCAGATTCGGTTTCCTCAGAAAAGCCGGGTAGTGGAGCTGCTTCGGAGAGGTAATAACGCTCACCTTCTTTGAGCACCAAAATAAAGCCTGTACGGTTATGAAACGTTTTGCCCGCAATGGCAAAAGGTTTTTTAAACGGCAATGAATAGGTATAAACGTTAAGTTTCATGGTGTTTATAACGCTGGTGCTCCAAGAATGAGGCCGGCAGCAAAGAGGAGGCCAAAGGCCGCCATAAACTGGGCTGTTTGTTCAAGAGTACGGTTTAATTCGCGCTTATTGGAAATTCGAATAACATCCCGGGCCAAAATCGCAGCGGGTAAAACCAGGGCCATTGGTATAAGAACCGCTATGCCGTATCCTTCTTGTACCCAAAAATGCGGGGGAATAGCAAATGCAAGAGCCAGCATAATAAGATATTCGCCCTTCAGAGCTTTATCGCCGAAAAGAACGCCTAGTGTGCGTTTTCCGGTAATTCGATCTTCATCAACATCTCTTAAATTATTGATTACCAAAATATTGGTACATAGTGCGCCAACTGCCAAAGATGCCCAAAAAGCTTCCATATTAAATGAAAGCGCATTTATATAGTAGGTGCCACATACAGCAATAAAGCCGAAAAAAATAAACACGAAAAGATCCCCAAGGCCATTGTAACCCAGCGGAAAAGGCCCGCCTGTGTAGAGAATACCGAAAAGAATGGATAGCAATCCGATAACAAGAATGGGCCATCCACCATGCAAAACAAGATAAAGCCCGAATAAAAAGGCCGTCGCCATAATCAAGATGGTTGCTCTCAGCATTGTTTCGGGTTTTATGAGCCCGGCACTTGTTGCGCGAACAAAACCAATTCGATTTTCTGTGTCGGCTCCTTTTTTATAGTCGTAATAATCATTGGCAAAATTGGTGCCGATCTGGATTAAAAAAGCGCAGATTAGAGCAACTGTGCTGGGAATAAGGAGAAAGGAATTATGCGCGTAGGCAAGGCTTGCGCCAATAAGTACCGGAACAAATGCCGCAGCAAGTGTTTTAGGACGCGCAGCTTGTACCCATACGGTAATAAGACCCGGTTTAGTCGTTTCGGGTTGAGAAAATGTTTGCTTGGTGGTTTGCAAAAAAAAATTGGTTTAAATCCTTGGTTACATTACGATGCAAAATCTGCAGTACCCGGTTTGAGTACCAACTAAGCGTATTATATGCAGGCTATATCTTTGAGCAAGCTCTGCTCTGCGCTAAGACTAAATTATACCTTGAACAGGCTGTAAAGGTAGCAAAAAATACAGATGTATATAGATGAAAGTGAGTAGGATTTGCTGTAAAGCACTGGTTTGGCATAAGCCGAGTAGAAAAAATAAAAGCCCATGGTTGGTACCCAATTCGATGAGGTAACAATATTTATATGATGCAGGTAACCTTTAAGAGGGCGCGCAGAGTTCGATCGCAGAGGTGCTCTGGCGATCTTATAAAATGAAAGCGCTTTTTTGCGGAAAGACACGGCTGGGATGGGCACATTTTAGTCAAAATAATAATATCACATAAAAAAATATGGCATTTTGAAATAATTGCCTTATTATTGTTGTCGACCTTCGAAAACAACTATCTTTTGAAAAAACCGTCTAACTAATTATGAGTAAATCATTTAAACGTTTTGATGCACTGGCAGCAGTGAAAACGCCTTCTAATGGAACGGGCAAAATTGATATGAAGCCGTTTGATATCACCACGATTTTTGGTGAAAATGCGCTGCATCTTAATGAACTAAAAGCTCGCCTTCCAAAATCTATTTGGAAAGAATTAAAAACAACTATTGTTGATAACGCTCCGCTACAGTCGGATGTAGCCGATGCAGTAGCCGTTGTTATGAAAAACTGGGCTACAGAAAGAGGGGCAACCCACTACACGCACTGGTTTCAGCCGCTTACCGGTTTTACCGCAGAAAAGCACGATAGTTTTATTACCCCGAATCAGGGCGGTGGAGCAGTTGCAGAATTTTCCGGTAAAGAACTTGTGCAGGGCGAGCCCGATGCATCAAGCTTCCCAAGCGGCGGACTTCGTCCTACTTTTGAAGCCCGTGGCTACACGGTTTGGGATCCTACCTCTCCGGCATTTATCGTTGAAAATGAAAACGGCTCCACTCTTTGTATTCCAACTGCTTTTGCATCCTGGAAAGGTGAGGCCTTAGACCATAAAACACCCCTGCTCCGTTCGGCAGAAGCGCTAAATAAAGCAGGTTTGCGCGCCCTCGGTCTATTTGGTATCGAAGCCAAAAGAGTTACTTCTACGGTTGGAGCCGAGCAAGAGTATTTTCTGATTGATAAAGAGTTTTTCTATCGTCGTCCGGACTTAGTTCTCTCCGGTCGCTCACTTTTTGGCGCTGTGCCGCCTAAAGGGCAAGAGTTAGACGATCATTATTTTGGCTCGATAGACGACCGCGTTCTTTCTTTTATGCTCGACCTTGAAAGAGAATTGTATCGCCTTGGTGTTCCGGTTAAAACCCGCCACAACGAGGTTGCTCCGGGTCAGTACGAAATTGCGCCTATTTTCGAAACATCCAACGTGGCGGCAGATCATCAGCAGCTTACCATGATTATGCTTCGCAAAACAGCCCGTAAATATGGCCTTGTTTGCGTAATGCACGAAAAGCCATTTGCCGGCTTAAACGGAAGCGGAAAACATACAAACTGGTCGGTAAGCACATCAGAAGGATTAAACCTTCTTGATCCCGGAAATGACCCACACTCAAATATGCTGTTCCTGTTCTTCTGCTCAGCGGTAATCCGCTCGGTATATAAGCATCAGGACTTACTTCGCGCTGTTATTGCATCTGCAGGAAACGATCACAGGCTAGGTGCAAATGAAGCTCCGCCGGCTATTATTTCCATATTCCTTGGAGATCAGCTAGATGATGTTTTTACACAGCTTAAAGCAGGTGATCTCAAATCTTCTAAAGCAGGCGGCTTACTTGGTCTGGGAACTCCGGTTCTGCCACCTCTTCATAAGCATGCCGGCGACAGAAACAGAACTTCACCATTCGCATTTACAGGCAATAAGTTCGAGTTTCGTGCTGTTGGCTCTGCTCAAACTATTTCACTACCTGTTACTGCTCTTAATACTATTATGGCCGAAGCGCTCGACGAACTTAGCGATCAGCTTGAAGCTAAACTGAAAGACCATGATTTCGAAACAGCCCTGCTTTCTGTGCTTTCAGAATCCAGCAAAGAATCTGCTCCTATTCTGTTTAACGGCGATGGTTATTCTGATAATTGGCAGGAAGAAGCTGCAAGCAGAGGTTTGCTGAACCTAAAAACGACCATGGATGCACTTCCTATGCTTAACAGCGAGAAAAATGCAGCTCTATTTGGTAAGTATAAGGTTCTAAGCAAGGCCGAGCTGGATTCGCGCTTCGAAATTCTTGTTGATCAGTATTTTAAAGGTATCAACATCGAGGGCGAAACAACAGCCTCTATGGTTCAGACCATGATTGTGCCTGCTGTAGTTCGCTATATTAATGAGCTTGCAGCTGTGCTCGACCGTGGCAAGAGTGTTGGATTAACGGTTGCCGGCACCGAGCGCACCGCTAAGAAACTTGCATCAGAGCTGGATCTGCTTATCGAAGCAAATGAAAAGCTTATTAAGCAAAATGCAGAGCTTGGTGGCGATACAGAGCATGAAAAAGCCGAACACATGCGCACCAATATTATTCCTGCTATGAATAAGGTAAGAGAAGTTGCCGACAGGCTCGAGAAAATCGTAGCCGATGATTACTGGCCAATTCCAACCTACCGCGATATGCTTTTTGTGAAGTAGTTTTCTTTCTGGAATAACTGTTTTACGAAGAAGTAACCGTAATATTAAAAAAGGGTGATGGGACTCCGGTCTTGTCACCCTTTTTTTGTGATAGCTTTATACTGTTGGATTATGTTTTTTTTGATTATAATGCTCTTGGAAAATCTTATTCTGTCAGGGACTCAGACTCATTTTTTTAAATGGGATTCCTAATAAAAGGGCTGTAGGGCTTTTTTCTATAGGTATTGATATTTCGCCACAGTATTTCCAGATTATCCACCATTTTCCCGTTTAACTTCAAAATCCGGCAAATTAGTCGGTTGTTGCCCGATACGGTAGCGCTTTCATAAAAATGTAACCTAAACCCAGCGATTATAGATTAATCGATACGCACTTCTTTTAATGTCAGCATCTTCTTCGCAGAAATGGCCTGTTTTCAGGTTTTTCCTGCTATTGCTGTATTTTTATGCAGCTCCATCTGTGTTTGCCTATGCAGACGCCAGGGAGTACAGCATCGAAACAGCAGCAGAGCCGGATACATCGGCGGCAATTTTGTCGCTCGAGAAGCCTGCGTTTTCGGTGACCCCCGGTTTTTACACCGAAAGCATTGTATTAGAACTGCAGACTATTCATGAAGGGCTCGAAATCCGCTACACCAGAGATGGAAGCATTCCTGATGAAGGAAGTTTACTTTATAGCGGCCCTATTACGTTGCAGTCAAGAGCCGGCGACCCTAACATCATTTCGCTTATTCCCACCAATAACCCTGGTCAGGTTCGTGCAGATGAGGCCTGGCAACCACCTGCCGGCGAAGTGTTTAAAATTCATACAATACGCGCCCGTGTTTTTGGTGAAGGCATCGAGCCAAGCGAGGTGCTAAGCGGTAGCTTTATCATAGATGAAGAAGGAAGCGATCGCTATACTATGCCCGTTGTTTCCATCATTACCCCGCCTGAAGGCTTGTTTAGTGATGAAACCGGAATTTATGTCCCCGGCACTGGTGCACTAAACTATAACCAAAGAGGCATAGAATGGGAGCGCGTATCATTTTTTGAGCTTTTTGAAAACTCCGGATCACGAGCTATAGCTCAAAATGCAGGTATTCGTATTCATGGCGGAACGTCGAGATCCAGGCCGCGAAAATCTTTAAGAGTTTATGCCAGAAGTGATTATGGTGCTTCATGGTTTAACTACCAACTTTTTCCTGACAAACCAATAGGCCAGTTTAAGCGATTTATATTGCGAAACGGCGGCAACGACTGGGGTGATGCCATTTTACGCGATGGCTTCATGCAGTCTTTGCTGAGAGGGCTCGATCTGGATATACAGTATTTTAAGCCTGCTATTGTTTTCCTAAACGGAGAATATTGGGGAATTCACAACATCCGCGACCGTTTCGACAGCAGATATATTCAAACACATTACGGTCTCGATGAGTCGGAGTTTACCATGATGAGCAACAACTCTGTATTCGAAGACGGTAACCCGGATGGCGTAGCAGATTACAACCAAATGAGGTCTTTTCTGAATAATCCCGGGGTGCAAAACCCCGCCAATTATGCCCACATCCAAACCCGCATGGATACCGATAATTTTGCGGATTATCAGATCGCGCAGATATACTTCCGTAATACAGACTGGCCGGGTAATAATCTGCAGTATTGGAGGGCATTAAATGATTACGACCCCGATGCTCCGGCTGGCCTCGACGGGCGCTGGCGGTGGATGGTTTTCGACACAGATTTTGGCTTCGGTCTCAATTTTGATTACGTAACAGGTGCGCAACAGGGGCCGGCGCATAATACGCTGGCTTTTGCCCTCGAACCCAACGGACCCGGCTGGCCAAATCCATCCTGGTCTACTTTCATACTGCGTCGTTTAATGCAGAACCAGGAATTCAGGGCTGGTTTCATCAACAGATTTGCGGATTTGCTCAACACTACCTTTAGCGAGAGTTTTGTAACCGCAGAGCTGGATTCGCTCGAAAGTATTTACCTGCCCGAAATACATGAACACAGCGAGCGCTGGAGGCAGCCCGTTAGTACCTCAGCCTGGCAGGAAGAAATACAGATTATGCGTAGTTTTGCCGAAGAGCGTCCCGGTTTTGTAAGACAGCATTTGCAAAATCAATTCGGGCTGGGAAATACGGTTACTATTACTCTCGACGTAAATGATGACAGCTACGGTTTTATTCGTATTAACCGTACAGATATTGTTGGAAGCACTCCCGGCGTATCGCAGGAGCCATATCCCTGGGAGGGGCTGTATTTCCAGGGCAATGAGGTTCGTGTCGAAGCGATACCGCGAAGCGGCTATCAGTTTGTAGAGTGGCAAGGAAGCATAAGCTCAACTTCGGAAATCATCACCCTTGATCCACAAACAGGTCTTAGCCTAATGGCCGTTTTTGAATCAGCAGACCCGGATCTGCCTGTTAATCCGCAAGCTTGGAACCTTTCGGCTGAGCCCTATACTTTTTTGGAATGGAGCCCGGCTGAACCGGCTGGTACTTACCCCCCATCGATGAAATTTTTCCAAACAAGCGTTAGCGATCCCGATCTTGAAACAGAGCGTTCGGAGCCTTGGGTTTTGCCTTACAACTTAAGCAACCGAAGCCGAATTAACGGATTAAACAACAACGGCGTAGGTTTTATAAATACGGCAAATCCACAAGATGATGGTGGCGGGTTTGTTGGCGCAGCTGTACTTGCGCTTAATACTACTGGTGCGGAACAGGTTTATGTGGGTTGGCGCGGCCGTACCATAAGACCAAATTCCAGAGAGTACGCGATTCGCCTGCAATACAGAGTGGGGTCTTCCGGAGTATTTGAAGATGTGCTAAATCCGGCTGGTCTGCCCATTGAATATGTGAGGAGCGAAATGGAAGGACACAGCAGCTATTTGGGGCCGTTTACACTACCGCAGGCCGCAGTAAACAGAGAATATGTAGAATTACGATGGAATTATTACTATACCGGTCTTCGAACCGATAACGATAGCGGTCAGCGCAGTAAGCTTGCCTTAGACGATATTTTTATTAGCACAACGCTTGGTTCGGGAGGGGAAAATATACAGTTTGCGGATCTGCCGGCATCGGTGCAAAGCGGGGTCTCTCTGCCGCCGTTCAGCGTTATGGTAGTAGATGATGCGGGTGAGGTTAATGTGCAGTTCAACGGTGAAATAAGCCTCAGTGCAGCGCATAAACCCAACGGAGCAAGTCTTGGTGGTACTCTTTCTGTTACGGCTTCGGGAGGCGTTGCCAGTTTTACAAACATCACCACAGATAAGCCGGGTCGCTACGTTCTGCTCGCCTCAGCTGCCACTGAAGGGCTATCGGTTTTGAGCGGCGATATCCATTCTATTTCTGTAAATGAAATTATTTTGCCGCCGGTTATACAGGGCGAACAACCCGATAATATGAACCGCGTGCCCTATGTTTACCGATTAAAAATTGAAGGACTCAGGCCTTTTTCCACCTATAGGTTTGCCAACAGAGTTTCGGACAGTGATGATGATTTACAGCAGGATGGAGCCGGAAATATGATTTTTGCCCCTTCAGATGGTGGAGAGTTTATCCGTTCAACATCCAGCCCTTCTTTTTCTCCTGATGAATTAGCGACCGGGCATTACGAGTTCGATACCAATGAGAGCGGTAGTTATGAAGGCTGGTTTATTACAGAACCGACCGGTAACAGAAGATTCGAACCGGGTAAGCGATTGCGAATGCGCATTTTGCTGAATAACGGTGAGGGTGGGAATACGGTTAGCCATGTGCTCGACACCCCATCTGAAGTTCGGGTTGCTTCTTTCGGAACCGACCCGGGCAAGATTACCGGTCTGGCTGCGATTAGCCAGGTGGTTTCGGGGAACGTGGTTGTTTTATACAACAATACAGAAGGAAATGGGGGTGTAATTGCAGTAGCTCTTGCCGAAGATCTTGGGATTGAGCTGGACGACAGATACGCGCCTTTTTACCGCGAATTTGTGGAAGGAATTCCCGGTAGATGGGCTACCATGCTACCAAACGATTTGCCAACTGGTATTCTCCGAATTGAAGAAAGATCTCTGCTAGACGGGGTTATCGTTCGCTACGAAACAAGCGAAAACGGGATCTGGGGCGAGCAGGTTTCGACGGTAAACCCATCGGGTGGTTTAATGAATCCCATAATTATCGATTTTGTAACCGAAACATCAGACTCGGGCTGGGATGATATGCCCGGAGAGTTTATTCTGCACCAGAACTACCCAAACCCGTTTAACCCTGCAACACAAATATCATATTCTGTTCCGGAAGCGGCGCATGTTAAACTTGATGTTTACAGCGTAAATGGCCAGCTTGTAACCACGCTCGTTAACGGAATGCAGAGTCAGGGTACGCATACGGTTATTTTCGATTCCGCAAATCTGGGTCTTGCAAGCGGGGTATATTTGTATCGTCTGGAATCTGGAAACAATGTTCAGGTTAAAAAAATGCTTTTGGTAAAATAAGACGGCTTATTCCACAACGCTTTATATCGTCTTTTAAAAGTGTACTTACGGCCGGTATTTAATTGCAGACAGTTTCTGGTCGAAGCTTTCCTTACTTTGTATATATACATGCAACAAGTTTTTGGCACTATTACTAACCAACAGAATTAGATAAATGAATTTTCCGGCTTTTCTAACCATAATGGTTTTTTTTATGATGTGTATTCCCGCAACTGTTTTTTCATTAGCAGAAGGCGGATCATCTGCTCCGTTTTCTCATATTGCTGAAAGAACTGAGGCGCAAAAAAATATTTCAGAAAACCCGAAAGGTGAAGTAGCCGGGCAGGCAGCAGAAATACCAGATCGGGCCTTTGCTATAGCCTTGCACGGCGGCGCCGGAGTAATTTCCCGCGATATAGACCCAAAGATAAGAGATGAGTATCTGGAAAGCCTGGAAGAAGCAATTCGCCTCGGGGTTCGTTTACTCGAAGATGGCGCGGAAGCGCTCGATGTAGTTGAGGCCGTTGTGCGGATTATGGAGGACAATCCGCTTTTTAACGCGGGAAAAGGCGCTGTAATGACTAACCAAGAATCTTTTGAGCTGGATGCTTCTATAATGGACGGACGCGATCTTTCTGCGGGTGCCGTGGCGGGAGTTAGAACCGTTAAAAACCCAATTAGCCTTGCCCGAATGGTAATGACAGAATCGAGACACGTACTTTTTGCGGGGGAAGGCGCAGAGCGTTTCGCCGATTTAATGGAGGTAGAGCGGGTAGATCAGGACTATTTTTATACGGAAAGAAGACATGAGCAGCTAAAAAGAGCCCGCGAAAGAGATGAAGTAATTCTGGATCATTCTCAGGATGAGTCTGAAACAGGCTATCTGGAAACCGAAAATGAGGAATCTCGTTTTTTTGATGATAGCAAAATGGGCACCGTTGGAGTGGCCGTTCTGGATATTTACGGCAACCTTGCGGCGGGCACCTCTACTGGAGGAATGACGAATAAGCGCTTTGGCCGCGTTGGAGATTCCCCCATAATCGGAGCCGGTACTTATGCCGACAATGCCAGCTGTGCGGTGTCTTCTACGGGCACAGGAGAAGAATTTATTCGCCATGCCGTCGCCTATCAAATTGCGGCGATCATGGAGTATACGGGCGCAAGTCTAAATCAGGCCGCAAGAACGGTAGTTCACGACAAGCTGCGTCCGGGAGACGGGGGCATTATAGCCGTTAGCCATACCGGAGAGATTGCGCTGGTATTCAACAGTCCCGGAATGTTCAGAGCCGCGGCAAACTCAGACGGCCGCATAGAGATTGGAATCTGGGAAGAAGTAATTTCTATTGCTGAGTAATTCAACTTTCGGGGTTCTAATTGAAGGATTAGCAGAAGTGATTTTAAACCTGAAAATTGGTTGTGGGTGATTTGATGATATCTCTACACTTTCTATGTCTATCGAATTAAGAAGCGAATCTCACTCCCTCCTTCAACCGTTTTCGGTATGCCGCGATTTAGTAGATTAACTCCAAAACAGACATATTGACCTTGACACAGTTAATAAACTTTCCCCCTCCGCTATTGAGCAAATAATTAATTTCTACATGAAACATTTATCCTATACAATATTCATATTATTAATAAGTATAGGTTTACATATTCAAGTGTGTGCGCAAGGTCTATTGGCTAAAAGCTTTGAGGATTCAGTTGAAATTAATTGGATCTTAGAAAATCCGGAGTTCATAAATACCCAGTCTTCATATTTTACCCGAGATTCTTTTAAAAACCATTCTGTTTCATTATTACAAATAAGTGGTTTAAATATCCCTTTTACCTGGGATCAAAACTTGGGTTTACTTAAAAGAATTTCTGATAAGTACACAGAATACTCTATTTATGAAGGAGAAGAAGCCGATCAAATCTGGATGGGAACCAGAGTGAAATGGGATGACGAAATTTCATCTCTAATTTTGTTTGATAGAAAAACTTACAAGACTGTTGTAGACTCATGGTATTTAATAGGTCTAAATGATTGTGTGGGGACGATGACATTTCCCACTCTAAGGTTCCAACAACAGTTTGAGATAGATGATCCTAGGCAAAACAGCATAACTGGATTGGTAATCATGCCCTTTTTAGAAGGAATTCAGAATTATGAAAAATATGAGACTGAACTTGAAACTGTCTCTGGTGAATATATTAATGGAGTTGGTTACGACTTAAACCTTGATAAGGTTACTGATGTTTTCTTTTATAAAGAATACGTTAATAATGATGGTGATTTACCAGATACCTATAAGAGAATATATATAAATGTAGAGGGTGAGTGGAAACTAAGCTGGTTTGCAATCTACGAAGTTTGTTTTTGAATTCAATAGCTTGCCCAATAAACAGCGACCCAAACTAAACCGAAGACTTTGCTGTTCGGGGCTTTAGATAGTTGATCGCCTCGCCGTCTAGCCAACGAATCCCTTAGCGGGTCATTCATTCTTAGTTCAACAAAACAAAAATGGGATTGATCACATTACTCAATAGTGGCAACTACTAGCCAATAACTCTTCAGTTTGGTTTTGCTGCTATTTTTATAAAACCAAATACATTTATTGTATCTTTTGTGATCTTTAACGCGAGGGTATAGCCATTAAAAATCAAATCCCGGATATTTTGATCATCATAATAATAGATTGATTTTCACCAAGCCGAAGCCCACTTGGGGCAAATTGTTAACTGTACTCAATAAGTTCGCTTTAAATTTTCTGGCTGCGTATTGATTATCTCTTGATATATGATATGTATTCCAGTTGTCGTAATAGGCGGCTTTTAAAAGACTGTCGAGGTGATTCTTCCTTTAAACCCGGTGTCACTTTTGGCATAATGGTTAAGATTAAAGGTGTCTCATTTCCAACGATGCAACAGGCAAACGTATTTCTCAAATACGGCTCAAGTTTAATTCGCAGACAAGCGCTTCATGCTTGCATATTTGCAATAATTGCTTGAACTCGGCCTTGGTAGTCTCACGACAGAAATGCCAAAAACCCTTACAGCTCTTCGAATAAATCTCTTAAATCCTGTATGTAAATCCCGATGGTATTTCTCAGATTAAACACATCGGCATGCAGGTGCTTGTATTCGTAATGGCCGAATAATTGTGGGTCTGTTTCCCTTATTTTTTGTAGGTCTGTAAGAGCTTCGTTAGCCGCATAAAGAGCACGTTTAC
The DNA here is from genome assembly GCA_022565805.1 of Balneolales bacterium. Classification (GTDB taxonomy): domain Bacteria; phylum Bacteroidota; class Rhodothermia; order Balneolales; family Cyclonatronaceae; genus Cyclonatronum. Next base: position 9,999 of record JAIULZ010000013.1, on the reverse strand, counting down.
TATACACAATATTGCCGCCCAGCATATCCTCATCAAAGCCTAAGGAGTAGCCTGCTGCAAGTTTTGTACTAATTGTAAGAATATTACTCACGAATTTTTGGAAGAGCTTTCCAGACTCTTCGTTATTTAGCTGTAAACTTTGCGAGCGTTTTAACAGATGAGCACCAAGATCGTGGGCCAGCATGTAAACGGGAAGGTTTTCAAGCGCACCATAGTCGCTAAGCGCATAATCCTCACTAAGCATTTTCCACTCTTCGCCATCTTCTAAAAAAGGATCTTCATCATCAATATCTTCAAACTCCGAACCCAGTAGATCATCTAAGAATTCTGCTATTTCTTCTTCATTAGTTTTGGAATCCTTTGGTAAAACCGAGTCGAGGTCTTCATCCAGCTCTGCCTCAATAGAGTCGGTATCGATTTCGGTATCATCGTCGTTGTCATCATTATCGTCATTCCGGATGGTTTTGGAATGTTCGGTAAGATAGTTTCTAAGGTCAAAATCTTTCGGATTACCGGAAGAGTCGAGTTCGAAATCTTCCCACAGGTCTTCATCATCCCAATCGTCGTCGTCGTCGGGAAGATAGGCTTCATCGAACATGAGCTCTTCCTCAATAATCATTTCAAGAGCTTCAAGTTCAGAATCGGACTCCTGCAGAATTTTTACCCATCGAGGTCCGTCGTCTCCAAATGTTTTGGCAAGGAAACTGCGAATTTCCTCATTTTTTTGTTCTGCCTGAGAAATGTGGGACTCCCATTGATGTTCATCCCAGATATCGTTGGGTGAGTGTGATTTCATGAATGGCGAAGTTTTCGTTCAGGGAGTAGATAAGCCGGTAAGCGCCCCGGTCTTGATGAAAATAATAAGTGATGAAAAGCCCAAAATTGATAATTGGCTGTAATAATTGGTATAGAGTTGACTATAATATTTGCTGAACGTGGCGAAGTTTGGCCTGCAAGTTTATCTGATACAGGAAAAAGAAAAACCGACATGAGCAGATTTAACCACGTAATAGGTTTTATCAGCTTGCAAGATTCCAAGCGAACTTGCTTTACTGAAGTTGGCTGAGCCTGATAAATAAAAATTTCAGGGAACGGCAAATGCTGAGCTATACAAGATGAAAAAAGCCCCTGAAATGTTCTGTAGCAGTACGCATTGTAATGTAATACTAAAAAACATTTCAGGTAATTATAAACTAAAGTTACAAAATAGATTTCTGATATGCTACAATCTCTCAAGCACCCCTGAAATCACTTTAGTGAGTTTGGGTTCTGCAATATCTGCAGCTTCCAGAATTTCGGACATAACCACAGGTTGAAGGGAGTCTGGAAAACACTCGTCTGTAACGGCCGAAATGCCAAGAACTTTCATTCCCATATGGGTAGCAGCAATAACCTCAGGTATGGTACTCATACCAACAACATCTGCCCCAATAGTTCTCAGAAACCGGTATTCTGCTCTGGTTTCGAGATTAGGACCGGTTACGGCAACATAAACCCCCTGGTGCATTTTAATGTTATTTTCAAGAGCTACATCTTCGGCCAGTTTAATTAAAGAGTTAGAGTACGGCTCGCTCATATCCGGAAAGCGTACACCAAGTTCATCATCATTCGGGCCAACAAGCGGATTGTCGCCCAGCATGTTAATATGATCTGTAATACACATTATATCGCCTCTGCGGTACAAAGGGTTCATGCCGCCGGCTGCATTGGAAACCATTAGCATGCGCGCTCCCAGTGCATGGGCTACTCTAACCGGAAACGCAATTTGCTGCATGCTGTAGTTTTCGTAATAATGAAATCTACCTTGCATAGCTACTACTTTTTTTCCACCCAGTGTTCCGAAAAGCAATCTGCCCGAATGGCTTTCAACAGTTGAAACAGGAAAATGCGGTATTTTGTCGTAGCTGATGTCGGTTTCTACATCCATTTGTTCGGCAAGTTTGCCGAGCCCGGTGCCAAGAATAATCATTACCTCAGGTTTGTGTGAGGTAACACTGCGGATGAAATCTACAGCTTCGGCTCTTTTTTTTCTGAAAGTTTCTACAGAGTCGATCATATAGGTAAATAAGTCGTGTATCAGTTTTAGTTAGGTATAAGAAGGCTTTTTTTAAAACCGGATTTCCCCGTCTTCTGCCTCGCCATCCCGATTTATCGGAGCTCAGGCGCTGAAAACTAACAATCCTCGAGGTTTATCAAAGTCTTCTGCGAAAAAATGCCTGGAAAAAACATTTTAGGTATGGCCAATTACTTAGGCCTGTATAGAGTATCGAATAAAATTATACAGTATTTATCAGATTTGGTGAAGCTATTTTTACTTAGCTTGCTCTGCAGGGAAAGATAACGCATATCTGTATAGCCTAAAAATCCTGCGGACTCGACCTGCTTAAAAACCGTTAACTATCGCTTTCAGATTTGTGGTAGTTAGTCGATTTCATCCAAAAGGTCGTCTATATCTTCGGTACCGGGTGCCAACCCGGCTTCGGCAGCAGCAGCGCTTGTTGCCGATCTGGAACGCCCCGACTTATAGGATGACAGCGGGTTAGAAGGCGGCTCGTCTTCCTGAGGAAGGGCATAAATATCTGCATTATCCCGCTGAAACGTTTCAAGAGATTTTTGGGCCAAATCCAGGTAAGAACTCATACCCCTTATAATTTCATCTCTTCTTTCAAGCAGTTTATGAATGCTCTGTTTTATCTGCTGGCGCTGTTGTCTGGCTTCCTGCAGTACGTTTTCGGCCTCGAGCTCCGCTTTTTCGATCTTATTTTTTGCGTCTCTGCGGGCATTTTCGAGCCGTTGCTCAGCATTGTCGCGGGCTGTTTGCAGAGTTTCGTGCAGGGTTGCTTCTATTCGCTGGTAATGCTGCAGCTTATCGTTTATCTGCTTAAGATCTCTCTCCAGATCCTTCATTTTAACAACCTGATGCTCCCACTCATTGGCTAACATACTCAGGAAAGCATTTACTTCGGCAACATCATAGCCACGTATGGATTTTGCAAAGGTACGCTGCTTGATTTCAAGCGCTGTAATGTTCATAATGCTGAAACGGGTTTTGTGTATAAAATTTCTTCTATTCGGGCTGATGAAAAACGGGTCGTAAGACTGCTTTAAAGCCGGAACTGAGGCATATTTTCCTCAAGTTGGTTGTCCTTTAAGATACAAAGATAATCCTGATGAATACAGAAGATAAGTTCAGCAATTGAAAACACTTTTGGCAGATCCGGTTGTTGGTTCAAACACCCGTAGTCGATGTTCATGTTGGCATGCTATTTAAGCTGGTTTTTAAGTCGACTGTTAGAGCCTTTGGTTATTTTAGACTCGTAATGCGATTCATCTGCGCTTAGTTCCGTATCGGATAACGAGCGGTCTTGTTTAAATGGAGCAGAGGATTTGTTGATTTTCGAAGCCTGTTCCTCATCCTGCTCGCTTATAATGGCTTCGAGCGCCTGCAGTCTTGCGTTTGTTCGTTCTTTAAATTTATCGAACTCATTAAGTTTTTCTGTACTCAGGGCGTTATATTTTTTATCAATACGGTACTTAATTAGCTTTCCACCCAAATAAATGATGTAAAAGAAGGGGCCAAAAACCGCTAAAATTGCTACAATCGGTACTAAATCACTTCCAAAGCCAAAATCCATAGCAGTATTGTTTCAAATTTATATGTTCATTCAAGCAAGACATTTTATCTGCCCGATGATTTTTTCCGTGCTAAATCGTTAATCAGTCTTTCATTCCGCATTGCAGGGTCGTAATCGCCTCTGCTATCGTATGATGATGTTTTATATCCCGGGGCACGGTCTTCAAAAGAATCAGGATCGGAAACAGCAATAATTTCCAGATTTTCAATACGTTTTTCGAGCGTTTTTATGTGCTCTTTAAGTTCGCCAATTATTTTATCGTTACCCTGAAAACGCATCTTGTTTTTTTGATGCTTGGCATAACTATCGGCAAGAATTGCAACAACAATTATGATGGTTAGAAAAGCGAATAGATTCATAAGTTTATACCAATGTAATGTAAAGATAGAACCAGCAAATTAGCCCTAAATTTTAAACTGAAAAGACAGGGTGATTTAAGTATTCGTTTGCATTCTGCTTTATTGTAGCCAAAATGATTGGAAGCAGAACAAGAATGAAGGCACAATACCCCAATTTATTGTACTAAAGGTAAGGTGTATTCATTTCAAGAATTACAAATATTAGCTTTGGTACGTAAATGCGAAGATTGTGTTACTACTTAAATTGTTCATTTATGAAGACTTTGTAAATGGGTTTAAATTATGCGAGCAACATACCTATTCCATTAATAATAAACTGTACGCCAATGCAAAGAGCTATAAAACCCATCATGCGTGTAAGTGCTGTCATACCTGTTTTGCCAAGTACGGTAACCATTTTGGGAGCCAGATAAAGTACAACGAAACAGGCCGCTGCAACAAGTACAATAGCGGTAAACAAAGTTACGTAATCAAAGAAGCCATCGGCCTGAGAACCAAAGCCTAAAACAACGGCAATACTCCCCGGACCCGAAAGCAGAGGCATAGCCAGAGGACTAAAAGAGATATCGGGTTTTTGCCGGGATTCCTGTTCGTCTTCCTTAGAAATTTTTCGGCCGCCTTCGTCTGGATTTAGAAGAGAATAGGCGAATCTCATAATCATAAGCCCGCCAGCAATGCGGATACCTTCTATACTAATGCCAAAAAAACTGATAATGTAGGAGCCCCCGAATAAAAATGCGCCAAGAATTACAACCATGTAAATGGCTCCACGCAGTGCCTGCTGGTTTCGCTCGCTATTGGGCAGATCTTGAGTAAGCGCAAGAAAAACAGGCATCGCCGTTAATGGATTAACAATAGCAAAAATGGAAATAAAAGTGGTAAATAAGAAACTGAGTGAAATCAATTGAACGGGTTGGAAAAGTGTAAAGAAAATAAATTTATGTAAGGCTTAATGAACAAAGCCTGTATCGGCCAAATGTATTAATTATATGAGTTTATGTAATTGGCAGGTAATTGTATATAGCCCAAAAGTGGCAAAATGTACCCCCCATAACAAATAAGTGCCATATTTCGTGAAAACCGAACCAATCTGGAATAGGATTGGGTTTTTTGAGGCCATAAATAACGGCTCCAATCGTGTAAGAAACCCCTCCTGCTATTATCCAGTTTGCAGCAGTTGCGGGCATGGAAGCGAATGCATAGGGTAGAATTAGCAAACCAAGCCAGCCCATACCAAGATAAAGAGCTATGGAAAGCCATGCCGGTGCGTGCAGCCAAAAAACTTTAAAGAAAACCCCGGCAATGGCAATACCCCATATAAGTCCGAAAAAAGTCCATTTGGCAGGTGCTTCAACTACAAGTAACGTAAAGGGTGTAAATGTACCCGCAATGAAAAGAAAAATCATGATATGATCTACTTTTCTAAGTATTCTGGCCAACTCGTCGCTGCCTTTAATCATATGATAGACGGCGCTCGACATATACATCAAAAACATAGTTACGCCAAAAACAGAAAAAGCAATAACCTCTACTGCTGCATTTGCGGTTAACAGCATCAGGATTAAGGCAATAATGGCAAAAAAAGCGCCGGCAAGGTGCGTGAGACAGCTAACAGGATCTTTAATTCTCTGAATTAAACTCAGCATTTTTGTTTGGTAAATACAAGCTTCATTTTGGATATAAAAGAAGCATAAGTTACTGCTTTTAAAAACAAAAAGCAGTACGCAGAAAGCTGATGAAGGTGCGTGTTTATAGGAACGGAGAGTGTGAGCACCCGGTAAAACGACTATTGGAGTTTTTCATATTCAGATATATGGCTGTTATCCATATCTACGAGCAGGTTGTAGGCTTCAAGTCGGGTATTGAGCTCTGCATCCATAAATGCAGCGGTAAATTCACGATTTTTTACGGCAAACATAAGGTCGAATAAATAGCGCTCAGTGGTTTGTCGTCGGGTATCGCGCAGAAGCTCGAAAGCGCTGAGTATGTTTTGCCGCGCCCGGTCGGGATCCAGCGTAAACTGATCGAGACCAAGCCGATGGTATTTGTAATTCGCAATCCGGACTCCCTCGTAATTAGGATTGTTAAGCTGCGTAATTAAACCATGTCTGCTTCTGCGCGTACCCATAGAAGACCAGCCGGTACCACCACCCGAAGATTGGGCTACATTTAAAATGTTGTCTGCCCTGCGTAAGAAAGGACTCCCACCAAGCTCAGAAAAAGAGTCGTAATCGTATGCCAAAACGATATACATGTAAAAATCTATGACAGATGCCAGATCATCGAATTGCTGATCGTCTCTGATGATGTTTCTGTTGCGCGAGAAATTGAAACGCCAGTTTGTATCGTTTATTAGCAGAATTGGGGTTCGCGCAATAGTATTGTATATAGGCCTTGAAGACTGTATGATGATATTGGCATCAAAATTGGCGTTGCTGTCTACGTTCATCAGAGCGATTTGAATATTAACTTCTATTCGCTCATCTTCCAGAAAAGTATCGTCGGTCCAGCGGGTATCGTTTATATAATCTTCGATTAATGGTTTAAGAGAGTTGAGATAATCGTAGTCGGATGTACTTATTTGTGATGTGTTTACATCTACTCTGGCTTTGATTTCCTGAGCATACCCTTCTGTACATATCAAAACTATCAGAATAGTTAATAGGTACATATAAATACGGTTAGGTATTTTATTGTATTCAAATTTCATAAAAAGTAAGGGCTTTTTTATTTTGTCAGGAATGATGTAAATATTATTTAGTCCTCAGTATACGTGAAGGATATTCTATTACAAATAAGTGCCGGGATTCATCTCATATAAACCCGAAGCTATTTCTTTAAAACAGAGTTTATTTGCAAAAAGGCGTAAAAAAGCCTTTTGAAACAGATGTTTCAGCAAAAAAACGCTGCCCCTATAATAAGGAAGAGTAGACAAGATGAAAACGAAATTTACGGTAGAAAAGTATGTTTTCCCCCTTTTCCGGTTGGTACCATTGATTTTGGTTATCATTTTGAGTGGATATTTGCAGGCATCGGCTCAACTTGTGCTGGGGGCGCGTGGTACAGCTATGGGACAGGCGGTTACAGGCATGCAATCGGATGCCTGGAGCCTGTTTTCAAACCCGGCTTTGATGCCGTCTACCGGAAATGAAGTTTCTTTTTACGCCATCAGATATTTTGGGCTTAGCGAAATTACAGATGTGGCGGCCGCCGGTTATTACAACCATAATTGGGGTACATTCTCGGGTGGAGTTCATTCCTACGGCGATAATCTCTATCGCGAAAGCCGCTTTCGGGTTGCTTATACGAATAGCTTGGCCGGTTTTAATGCGGGTATTGTGCTTAATTATACTCATTTCTCTATCGAAGGAAGTGGCTCTGCTGGTACACCATTAATTGATATCGGCATTGCCTATGCTATTACAGACGAGCTTTGGCTGGGTTCCAAGGCAACAAATATTACCCGGTCTGCGATTGGGCAAGACCGGCAGGAACTTGCCCGGGAGCTTTCTGTTGGTGCCTCCTACCGGCTTGCCGACAGAGGTACAATTAGTGCCGATGTAGTTAAAGACGTGCGCTTTCCTGTTTCTTACAGGGGGGGGATTGAGGTGCGTGTATACGAAAACTTGTATTTCAGGGGTGGTATTACTACCGAGCCTATCACTTATTCGGTGGGTATGGGGTATTCGATAGCGGCATACGGCATAAATCTTGTAGCGCAACAACACTATGTGTTAGGCTGGAATCCGGGTCTGGATTTCACTATTCGCTGGTAAGGTATGTATATGAACTGTTTTTTCTTTCCCAGGGATGATGCCTTCATAACGAAAAACAGCACTTTTGTTCTTCGTTCAGGCTTATTTTTTTTAGTCGGGGTATTTTTTTTACTGGTACCGGATATACTTTTTGCCCAGCAAAGTGAAGGTGAGCCTGCAGATACGCTACGGCCTGTTGAACGAGATATAGAACGTTTTCTGGAAGACTTTGATCCCGATGATGATGAAATAGACCCCGATGAGTTTACTCAGTTCTTACTCGATTTGGCTTCGAATCCACTAAATCTTAATACAGCATCATTAAATGAACTTTTAAGTCTTCCGGGACTAAATGCGCGACAGGCACAGGCAATAATTGCGTATAGAAGTACAAAACCATTTGAAACCATAGATGAGCTTACAGCAGTTAGCGGTATTGGACCAACAACGCTGGAGAGAGTGCGCCCCTATGTTACTTTGGGGCCTAGAGGGGCTTTAACACGTCAACTAATTCTGAGTCCGGGGTTCTGGACGCAACAAGGGCGTTTCGAATTTATTTCAAGAGCCCAAACCGTAATTGAGCGACAGGCCGGCTTTCGTCCGCCCGATTTTGAGGGGCAAACCCGTTATGCCGGTAATTCGCTAAGGTATTACCAAAGAATGAATTATCGTAGCCGGCATCTTTCCCTTAATCTAACACAGGTTAAGCTACCGGGCGAAGAACTTAGCGGTATTAATGGTTTCGACTTTAACTCCTGGCATGTGGGCTTACGCAACGTTGGTATGTTGCGGCAGCTTGTAGTGGGTGATTATGGCGTTTGGGCGGGTCAGGGATTGGTTCTCTTTACCGGGCTGGGGTTTGGTAAGGGCCGGGATGTGGTCGGCTCGCCCTCGCGTAACGAGCGGGGGGCAGTTCCCTACCAGTCGAGCGAGCAAACCAGATTTATGCGCGGTGTGGCGGCAACGGTAGGCGGCAATCTGCAGTTTACCGGCTTTTACTCGAGCAGAAGATTGAGCGCAAGCGTGGTGCAGGGCGACTCTGTGCGTTTACCTTCTTCCACTGGCTTTCACCGGACACCCTCTGAAATTGCGAGGCGAAATAACACTGTTTTGGAAATGTACGGTGGCAGAATTACCTATAGTATGCCGGTTGGTTTAGTTGGAGCCACAGGCTATGTCGCAGAGTACGATAAGTATATTGTTCCTGCAACAGCTTTGCATAACCGCTACGATTTTGAAGGCCGGATTGCTTCGGTTACCGGAGTTGACTACCGCCTTTTTTTCGGCCCGGTTATTTTATTTGGTGAAGGTGCCCGGTCCAGAAACGGCGGGCTGGCTATGATTGGCGGCTCCCGGTTTCCTGTGGGGGATGTAACCGACGTGTCTGTGGTGTATCGAAATTATGGTAAGGATTTTCAGTCTGTTTTTGGCTCTGGTTTTGGGGAACAAAGCGGCAGACCTCGTAACGAGGAGGGCTTGTATGTAGGCATAAGACACCGGCTAAGCCCGATGGTACGTTTGTCGGGCTATTTCGATCAGTTTAGGTTTCCGGCTCCGCGATTCGGAACGCGCCAATCAACGATGGGATATGATGTCTTAGGTCTGGCTGAGTTTCGTTTTTCCAGAGAGCTGAGCCTGTATGTGCTGGCGCGTAGTAAAGTCCGGGAAAATGATTATCTGATAAGGGATGAATTTAATCGCGAAATCAATGTGCTGGGGCAGGATGCGCGAACTTCTGTACGAACCGAACTGGAATATATGGTGAACCCCCGCCTTAGAGCTCGAACCCGTTTTGAACTCGTTCGGGCAAGAGATCGCGACGAAACGGAAACCGAGAATGGGGTAATGATTTTTCAGGATTTACGATGGCTTCCGGCAAATAATTTAACGATCGACCTAAGGCTGGCGGTATTCGAAACGGATGGATTTACCTCCAGAATTTTTGCGTATGAAAACGATCTCTTAGGAACTTTCTCGAATGCCGTATTTAGTGGTACCGGGCAACGGGCGTATATTTTAGCCAGGTATGCGCCAAACAGCCGGATAGATATCTGGCTAAAATACGGTGCTACAGTTTATGAAGACCGGCAGACAGTTGGTAGTGGTTTAGATGAGTCGGCCGGCAATATTCGCTCGCAGCTTGGAGCACAGGCCCGTATTCGTTTTTAGTTAGTTTAACTTTCGCAAAAAGACCATGTAGTGGCTACAAATCAACTTATTTAACAGCTACAAAGAATGGCGATCTGCTAT